>CALHZD010000140.1 GCA_938040985.1 uncultured Propionivibrio sp. | reverse complement strand
CCCGTACCCCGTATAACTTGCGCCTTTGCGCATATCATGTGTCGCATGAATTTCCCATTAGAAAATTCGCGCGCGCCGCTTTCCGTCTGTCCCGGCTGTGGTGCGCAATTCACGTGCGGCGTGAGCAGCACGCAGGCAAGTTGTTGGTGCATGCAGTTGCCCTCCATCGCTTTTGCCTCACTCGGCGGTGGGCAATGCTACTGCCCGTGGTGCTTGGAAAAAGCGATGGGTGCCGCAGCGGACAATACTGAAGCGGCCGCGCTGGAAATACAGCGGGAAGTGGTGGCTGAAAAACCCGAGGGAAACACTGACCGCTAAAAGGCTAGGGAAGGATACGGGAACAGGCGCAGACCTCGGAAAAGCAGCGGGTGTGGCGCTAGCGGAACGGTTGGGGTGGGGCTAGCTGCGCGGTTGGCTGCGGATGGCGGCTCGGCAATTGCAGAATTGCGTCCCGGTTTGTCCAGGAAAAACAGGCTGCGGCCGCTTTGCGCCAGGGCAGCCAGCGCCAAGCCCGGTGCTCGCCGGGCGCAAGGCGTATGGGCAGCGTATCGGCAACGGGCAGCGCATAGACGTGTTCGACGTTATGCGTGACGCCGGGGGCATAGCGGTTCCGCCATTCGGCGAAAATTTCAAAAGTGTTGACGAGGCGCCAGTCTTCAATTTGGTCATGCGTGGCGCGTATGCCCGTTTCTTCTTCGACTTCGCGCCGCGCCGTTTCGATGAGCGCCTCCCCTTCTTCCTGACTGCCGGTGACCGATTGCCAATACCCCGGATGTTTGGCGCGTTCAAGCAGCAGGACATCCAGCGCCGGCGTGTAAATGACGACAAGGACGGAAACCGGGCGTTTGTATGATGCGTGAGGGGCGAGCGCTTGTGGCGCGGCGCCTGCCCGGGCGCTCATGGCTGGCCGCGCAGATAGAAGATACGGAACGGAATGTCGCGGCTTTTCCAGTTTTCTGCCGCGAAGGCGAGTACTTCGTTGAGCGTTGCCAGGCTAGATGGGTTGGCCTGCAGCGCTTCGCTATGGGCGAGGATGATGACGTAACCGGCGGCCGGGCGCCAGGAAAAATCCGTCAGACAATCGTTAAGTGCGTCCAGATTATTGCCAAAGCCGTCTGGAAAGCGGAGATCGCGCTTCATCGCCTTCAGAAAGCCGGGGACGTTTCGCGCATGACGCAGATCAACGGTAAAAACGGCCTGCCCCAGCTCGCTGGCGGCGGCCTTGAGCGCCGGCAGATCTTGGTCGTCAATACGATAAATTCCCGCCATTTCCGAACGTGCGGAAAATGTAGCGAGCGGATCGGCAATCGGGTCGGCAGGAACAGGCTTTGTAGGGCGAGGTGGCGTCATGGCTCGCGAATCCTCCGGAAGCTGCGGTAATGGTTGCCCGTATAGTAATACTCGCCCGCATCATTGCGCCCTCCGCGCCTGCCGTACCCATGCCCTTCTTGTCTTTGCCCGGCAATGATGCGGCGTGCGCCGCGATGACGAAGCCCTGGCGTTGGCACGGTATATTCGCGATAGTAACCGCGCGGCTGGATCGGTAAACGTTTCTCAAAATTTCCAAAGATGCTACCGTCTTTGCCCGGGTAAGGAAACGGGCCGCCGCGCTTGATGAGCGCAAGCGTTTGCGCGGCTTCCGGCGGCAGGCGGGCGAGGGAGACTTCGGGTACTTCGGACACCGCAGCCGGCGCCTCCCAGGTTTGGCCACGCGCCGCGACCGCGGGCGAGAACATGCACGCCCAGGCCAGCCAGACCATTGCGGCAATTCGCCAGAACCATGCGCTTGGCGAGGGCAAACCATTCATCGACATGTTGGTCATGTGGCCATGCGCCGGATGAGGGGAGTTCGTGGCTGTCAAATGCCGGTCACGCTTTGGCTTCGGCCTTGCTGTCGGTTTTGGCATTGCGCAAACGGATATGCAGTTCGCGCAACTGCTTTTCATCGACTTCGCTGGGCGCGTCGGTCAGCAGACACTGGGCGCGCTGCGTCTTGGGGAAGGCGATGACGTCGCGGATCGATTCGGTTCCGGCCATCATGGCGGCGATGCGGTCGAGACCGAAAGCCAAGCCGCCGTGCGGCGGCGCGCCGTATTTGAGTGCGTCAAGCAGAAAGCCGAACTTGAGCCGGGCTTCGTCCTCGCCGATCCCAAGTGCCTTGAACACCTGTTCCTGCACGTCGGCGCGGTGAATACGCACCGAGCCGCCACCCAGTTCCCAGCCGTTGACGGCAAGGTCGTAAGCCTTGGCCAGGCATTTTCCTGGATCGGTGGTGAGCAGGTCGACGTGTTCGTCCTTCGGGCTGGTGAACGGGTGATGGCAGGCAACCCAGCGCTTGTCTTCTTCGTCGTATTCGAACATCGGGAAGTCGATGACCCAGAGCGGTTCCCAGGGGTTGCCGTTAACGAAGCCTTTTTCGTGGCCAAGTTTGACACGCAGTGCGCCCAGCGCATCGTTAACGACTTTGGTTCTGTCGGCGCAGAAGAAAATGAGGTCGCCGCTTTGTGCACCGGTGCGCGCCAGGATGGTTTTCAATGCAGTTTCGGTGAGATTCTTGACAATCGGCGATTGCAGGCCGGTTTCATTGGGCTGGTGGACATCATTGACCTTGATGTAGGCCAAGCCCTTGGCGCCGTAAATGCCAACGAATTCGGTGTAGCCGTCGATTTCACCGCGCGTCATGCTGGCGCCGCCGGGGATGCGCAAGGCTGCGACGCGGCCGTTTTCGCTGTTGGCGACATTAGCAAATACCTTAAACGGCACGTCCTTGACCGCATCGGTAATTTCCGTGAGTTCAAGCGTAACGCGCAGGTCGGGCTTGTCCGAGCCGTAGCGGCGCAAGGCTTCGGCGTAGGGAACGCGTGGGAACGGGTTTGGCAGGTCGGCATCAATGGCTTCTTTGAAAACCGTGCGGATCAGGTCTTCCATGATGCTGATGATTTCGCTTTCGTTGAGAAAGGAGGTTTCAATATCGACCTGGGTAAACTCAGGCTGGCGGTCAGCGCGCAAATCCTCATCGCGGAAGCATTTGACAATCTGGTAGTAGCGGTCGAAGCCGGCAATCATCAGCAGTTGTTTAAATAGCTGCGGCGATTGCGGTAGTGCGAAGAACTGACCGTCATTGACGCGCGAAGGCACCAGGTAGTCGCGCGCCCCTTCCGGAGTGCTCTTGGTCAGCATCGGCGTTTCGATATCGATGAATCCGGCCTGATCAAGATAGCGGCGGAAGGCCATGGCCGTCCGGTAGCGCAATTGCATGTTTTTCTGCATTTGCGGGCGGCGCAGGTCGAGCACGCGGTTTGTCAGGCGGACAGTCTCAGAGAGGTTTTCATCGTCAAGCTGGAAGGGCGGAGTAATCGACGGGTTGAGGACTTCAATTTCATGGCAGAGAACTTCAACTTCGCCGCTGGCAATATTGGGGTTGGTCGATCCTGCCGGCCGGGCGCGCACCTTGCCTGTGATTTTCAGGCAGTATTCATTGCGGATCGTTTCAGCGATTTTGAACATTTCCGGGCGGTCCGGATCGCAGACGACCTGGGCCAGACCCTGGCGGTCGCGCAGATCGATGAAAATAACGCCGCCGTGGTCGCGCCGGCGATGCGCCCAGCCGCAAAGAGTGACTTCCTGGCCGATAGTCTGGGCATTGAGCTGCCCGCAGTAATGAGTTCGCATGCTTGGTTCCGGAATGAGAGTTGGACAGTTTTTAGTGGTTTTCTGGAGATTTCTGGAGAAGACCGGACTTGTCGGAAACACGGCCCGTGGTGATTGATGCCGTTTTGGGCGGGGCGACAACGCCCATCGAGATAATATATTTCAATGCTTCATCTACGTCCATTTCCAGCTCGATGACATCGCTGCGGCGCAGCATCAGGAGGAAGCCGGACGTCGGGTTTGGTGTGGTCGGTACGTAGACGCTAATGTAGTCGCCCGGGAGATGGTTAGCGGCATCACCGCCGGGCGTGCCGGTCAGAAAAGCGATGGTCCAGGCATTGGCGTGTGGGTAGCGGATCAGCAAGGCCTTGCGGAAGGCCTCGCCGGAAGATGAAAACAGCGTGTCGGAGACCTGTTTGACCGCGCTGTAAATTTTGTTGACGAGCGGAATGTGATCGAGCAGCCGTTCCCACCAGACGACGAGCCGCTGACCGATGAAATTGGCGCCGAGCAGGCCCGTGAGGAAGATAATGAACAGGGTGACAATAACGCCAATGCCGGGAATGTTGCGGCCGAGTAGGGCGCGCGGGTGCATTGCGTCGGGCAGTATCTGCAAGACGCGGTCGGCTGTGCCGACGATCAGTGAAAGCACCCAGACGGTGATTGCCAGCGGCACCCAGATCAGTAGGCCGGTGATGAAGTAACGCTTGATTAATTGCTTGCGCACGCTTCGGCTCCTGAGCCGCATGGGCAGGATTCAGTCGATTTGGCTTCTGATGATGAGGCGGGCTTACCTAAGTCTTTAAAGTCGGTCGCGTACCAGCCTTGTCCCTTGAGCCGAAAATTTGCCGCGGTCAATTGCTTACGGTAGGTGTTATGACCGCATTTTGGGCAAATGGTGAGTTGCGGATCGCTCATTTTTTGTAAGTGATCTTTGGCGAAGCCACAGGCCTCGCAACGATAAGCGTAAATCGGCATGGTGATGGGTGAAAACTCAGTGTAGAAGTTCTGCGTAAAACTTTGGTTGATGCTTAAGGTAAAAGTAAATTTCGATGATGGCAGGGGGCAGAATTATACCGTTATCCCGGAATCGGTTCCCTTGTTTATTTGAGATAGGAACGCCAGTTGTGGCAGTTATTTATGCCAGAATAAACGACATCTGCTGGCTGAGTTCTTTGCCCCATAGTGCGGCGATCAATCCTGCTGTAGCCAGATAGGGGCCAAATGGAATCGGAATCTGACGATCCCGCCTGGCTAGGGTAATCAGCGTAACGCCGACAATGGCGCCGACCAGGGAAGATAGCAGGATGATCAGCGGCAGCATTTGCCAGCTCAGCCAGGCACCGAGGGCGGCGAGTAATTTGAAATCCCCGTAGCCCATCCCTTCCTTGCCGGTGATGAGCTTAAATGCCCAATAAACCGACCAGAGCGCCAAATAACCGGCCATGGCCCCGATAACTGCGGAAGTCAGGTCGGTGAAAATTCCGAAAAGATTGAACAGCAGGCCGCACCACAGCAAGGGTTGTGTGATCGAGTCAGGCAGAAGCTGAGTATCGGCATCAATGAACGTCAGAGCGATCAATGCCCAAGTGAGCAGTAGTATGCCGACGCTGATCCAGCCGAAGCCGAAATGCAAGGCGATGAATCCCGACAACAGGCCGGTCAGCGCTTCAATAAGCGGATAACGCGGTGAGATGGGAGCTTTACAGCCCGCGCATTTACCGCGCAACAGAAGCCAGCTCAGAACGGGGATGTTTTCCCACGCGGCGACTGGGCGCAGGCAGGATGGGCAGCGAGAACGGGGGCGCAGCAGCGAGAACGGTTCGTCGGTAGGCGCTTCTTCTCCGCGCAATTCTGCACATTGAGCGCGCCAGTCGTTTTCCATCATTTTCGGCAGACGATAGATAACGACATTGAGAAAGCTGCCAACCAGCAGGCCAAGAATGCCGCACAACAGCGCGAACGACTGGGGATCTGTGGAAAGCACGTTGCCCAGCTCTGCCATTAAACGACGGCTCCGAGTTTGAAGATTGGCAGGTACATGGCAACGACCATACCGCCGATGACTACGCCAAGAATAACCATAATCAACGGTTCCATGAGACTGGAAAGCGCTTCGACGGCATCGTCGACCTCGGTTTCGAAAAAATCGGCAACCTTGCTCAACATGGAATCAAGCGAACCGGATTCCTCGCCAATGGCGACCATCTGCACCACCATGTTCGGAAACAGCTCGCTGTTCTGCATGGCATTGGTCAGGCTGACACCGGTGCTGACCTCATTCTGAATTTGCCGCGTTCCAATCTTATAAACATAGTTACCTGCCGCGCCGCCGACCGATTCGAGCGATTCGACAAGCGGTACACCGGCGGCGAACATGGTGGATAACGTGCGCGTCCAACGTGCCATGACCGATTTACGGATGATGTCGCCAAAAATCGGTAAGCGGAGGAAAAGGCGGTCAAGCGCAATCTGCATGGTTTCTGATCGCCGCCATGCGTAGAAGAAACCAAAGGTGCCGCCGGCGAGGATGAGCAGTAATAGCCAGCCGTTGGCCACCATGAAGTCGGACATGGCGATAACCATCAGCGTCGGTGCAGGCAGATCGGCGCCGAAACTGGTAAACACCTCTTTGAACGCTGGAATAACGAAAATCATGATGACGGCCGTGACGAGGATGGCAACGCCAATGACCATGATGGGATAGAACAGGGCGGATTTGATTTTCGACTTGATCGCCAATATTTTTTCTTTGTAAGTCGCCAAACGTTCCAATATCGTTTCGAGAATACCGGCCTGTTCGCCCGCAGCGATCAGGTTGCAGTACAGCGCGTCGAAATAGACGGGGTACTTGCGGAAGGCTTGCGACAATGAGCTGCCGGTTTCGATATCTGCCCGAATGTCGAGCAGCAGCTTACCAACCGCCGGGTTGTCATGCCCCCGTCCAACGATATCGAAGGTTTGCAGTAACGGTACGCCGGCTTTCATCATCGTTGCCAGTTGCCGTGTGAACAGCGCGACATCTTTTTCCGTGACTCTGCCGCCGCCACGGAATCTCTGTTTAGTGATTTTTGTGACGAAGATCCCTTGGCGACGCAGCGTTGCGTTGACGACCGCTTCGCTCTGGGCACGCATTTCACCGCGGATTATCTTGCCCGCCTTGTTTTTGCCGGTCCACAAAAATATGGATTCCTTGACTTCCTGCACGCGTCTTCTTACCGGTCTCGATGCAGTTGCCATGAGCTTTCCCTTCCCGAAGATTTACATATTGGTGCTGCCTAGGACTTCGTCGAGCGAAGTCAGGCCTTGTTTGACCTTAAGCAGGCCGGATTGACGGAGATCGTTGATGCCTTCCCTCTGTGCCTGTTCTGCGATATCGATTTCAGTGCCGTTGGCCATAATGATGCGCTGAATTTCCTCGCTGACCGGCATTACCTGATAGACGCCTACACGCCCTTTGTAGCCGCTGCCCTTGCAGCGTTCACAACCGCCCGGCCCGTAGAGTGTCCAGCTTCCATCAAGATCGATTTCGGAAAAGCCGGCGTTGATCAGGGTTTCAACCGGCACATCAATAGGTTTCTTGCAAGTGCATAGGCGTCGCACCAGACGTTGCGCGGTAATCAGCAGGATGCTGGAAGCAATGTTGAAAGTCGGAATCCCCATGTTCATCAGACGTGTCAGCGTCGATGGCGCATCGTTGGTGTGTAACGTCGATAACACCATATGGCCGGTTTGAGCGGCTTTAATGGCAATTTCCGCCGTTTCCAGGTCACGGATTTCGCCGACCATGATGATGTCCGGATCCTGACGGAGGAAAGCTTTAAGTGCGACTGGAAATGTCAGTCCCTGGCGGTCGTCGATATTGACCTGGTTGATGCCGTGCAACGCAATTTCCGCAGGATCTTCGGCCGTCGCAATATTGATTCCCGGTTTATTGAGAATGTTCAGACAGGTATACAGGGAGACGGTTTTTCCGGAACCTGTCGGGCCGGTGACCAGCACCATACCGTAGGGGCGCTGAACGGCATCGAGCAGAAAAGCTTTTTGGTCAGGTTCATAGCCCAGCGCGTCGATGCCGAGTGTCGCGCTGCTCGGATCGAGAATCCGTAACACGATTTTTTCACCGTACATCGTGGGCAGCGTACTGACGCGGAAGTCGATCGTGCGGGTTTTGGAAAGTACGAGGCGCATCCGGCCATCCTGCGGTACCCGCTTTTCGGCAATATTGAGCCGGGAAATAACCTTGATACGTGACGCGATTTTGTCCTTGAGCGCTAGTGGCGGCGCGGCGATTTCACGTAGGGCGCCGTCAAGACGGAAACGGATGCGGTAGCTTTTTTCGTAGGGCTCGAAATGGATGTCCGAAGCCCCGTCGTTGATTGCGTCGAGCAGTACTTTATGAATGAAGCGAACGATCGGCGCGTCTTCGACGTCGGCATCATCTTCTGGCGCAGGTTCTCCTGCCTGCTCTTCGTCAAACTCGAGATGGATGTTCTCGCTAACCAGATTTTTTAAAGTCGTATCGGCCGCTTCGGCAAGTTTTGCCGCTAACGGCGTGAGTTGATCTTCCCGTACGATAATTGGATCGACGACCAACCCGGTCTGAAAGCGAATCTCATCGAGTGCACGTAGATTGGTCGGATCGGAAGTAGCAATCGACAAACGGTTGCCCCGTTTGTAAAGCGGGATGACGCGATGCGTGGCAACCAACTTGGGATCGATGGCATCCTTGATGATATGGACAGTATCGTAGGCATTCAAATCAAGCAGGGGAAAACCGAAAGTCTCTGAAGCGAAGCGCGCAATATCGCTTGCCGTCATTTTTTGGGCGGAAACGAGTTGCTGGATGAATGAGGCGCCCATCGCGGCTGCCTGCGAAGTTAGGGTTTCTGCCTCGGTTTCGCTGAGTTTGCCTGCCTGTACGAGGGCTCTAGCCAGGCCGCTTAGCGTCGATGCTTGCGATTTTGCCGCCATTGGTATGAATCAATTGCTTGAATCTGTTCGATTTTTTGCTCGGATAGAAATTTGCGTAGCCACGCCTACTTTTGTGCCGAGAAACACTATGTATGTCAGTGTAATCATGCATTGAGTTTGTGTATTTGTAAAGTGGCAAATTTCACACTTTATGGAAAATTGTAGTGATCTGCCCGGATTCGATGGATTTGGGCAACACTCCGTTCGGTTTTTATCCCGATGTCACGGGACATCGACGACAATTCCGGGTGCAGTAAAATCTCCAGTGTCGCTGATTCAAGGTCAGAATAAACCTGTGAAATTACCCGCACAATCAATTTCAGGAATTGGCGTATTGATGAGGATTGAGAACGGCGTGACTTGCCAAGTGGCTTTTTATCAGAGTCATGTCTTGATCCTCTGACCCATAATTTTTAGTTTGCTCAACCCGAAAAATAACTTCTTCCGTCTGAGTGGCCTCATTAATTGATATTGATAAAACACTATGCTCGATAATCTGACCCAGCGCTTGGCGCGCGTGATGAAAACCCTGCGTGGAGAAGCGCGGCTGACTGAAACGAATATTGCAGATGCCTTGCGTGAAGTGCGCCTGGCATTGCTTGAGGCCGATGTGGCGCTGCCCGCGGTCAAAGCGTTCATTGCCGCAGTCAAGGAAAAAGCCGTGGGCGAGGAGGTTATCGGCTCGCTGAGTCCGGGTCAGGCGCTGATCGGCGTCGTGCACCGTGAATTGACGGCGTTGATGGGCCAAGCGCACACTGGCCTCAATCTTGCTGTGCAGCCACCCGCTGTCGTACTGATGGCGGGTTTGCAGGGCGCAGGCAAGACGACGACGGTCGGTAAACTCGCCAAATGGCTCAAGGAAACGCAGAAGAAGAAAGCGCTGGTTGTCTCCTGTGATGTGTATCGCCCCGCGGCCATCGAGCAGCTAAAAACCGTCGCAGCGCAGGCAGGGGTTGATTTTTTTCCTTCGACGGTTGGCGAAAAACCGGTTGATATCGCACGCAATGCCGTTGATTGGGCGCGCCGGCATTTTTACGACGTACTTTTTGTCGATACGGCGGGTCGGCTGTCGATTGACGATGCGATGATGAAAGAGATCGCCGAACTGCATGCGGCACTCAAGCCGATTGAAACCCTGTTTGTCGTCGATGCCATGCTGGGGCAGGACGCGATCAATACGGCGAAAGCATTCGATCAGGCTTTACCTTTGACCGGCGTGATCCTGACCAAGCTGGACGGTGATGCGCGCGGCGGTGCGGCATTGTCTGTGCGGTACATCACTGGCAAGCCAATCAAGTTTGCCGGTGTCGGCGAAAAACTGGGCGGTATCGAAGCGTTTCATCCGGAACGCATGGCCTCGCGCATCCTCGGTATGGGGGATGTGCTCTCACTGATCGAAGAGGCGCGCAAGGGGGTCGATGAGCAAAAAGCCGTCGAATTTGCCAAAAAAATCAAGTCGGGCAAGAGTTTTGATCTCAACGATTTCAAAGAGCAGATTGGTCAGATGCGCAAGATGGGCGGCATTTCTTCAATGCTTGACAAGCTGCCGGCGCAGTTTACTCAAGCGGCGAGCCAGCTGCCCGTGGGCGGCGAGGATAAGATTGTGCGCCGTATCGAGGGCATCATTAATTCGATGACGCCGCTCGAACGCAGTAAACCGGAGCTGCTCAAAGCCTCGCGCAAACGCCGTATTGCTGCCGGGGCGGGCGTTCAGGTGCAAGAGGTGAATCGCTTGCTCAAACAGTTTGAACAGATGCAGAAGGTGATGAAACAGTTTTCCCGAGGAGGCATCGGCAAGTTGATGCGTGGTGTCAAGGGAATGTTGCCGGGACTTCGTTAAATGTTCGCATGTGCCGATACGACGCGTTGTGCGCCTTGGTCTTTATTTTTATGAGGCCGGTTATTGGGGCGGCTGATTTGTCTGTTGTGCTGGGGCGCTGCCGGGGACAGTGGGCTTTGGCGAGAACAGCCAGTTAGCATACCAGGCGCCCTTGACCATTGTCGGATAGGCAGGCTTGCCCAAGCTGCCGTTATAGCGGCCCAAGGCGCGGTAAAGATCGCCTTTTTCGATATCCAAGTAGTGGCGCAGAATTGTGCAGCCGTAGCGCAAGTTGGTGCGCAGGTGGAAAAGATTGTCATCAGGCTGCCCGATAACCTTGATCCAGAAGGGCATGACCTGCATGAAGCCGCGTGCGCCCGCCGAAGACACGGCATATTTCTTGAAGCCGCTTTCCACTTGGATCAGCCCAAGCACAAGCTGTGGATCCAGTCCGGCGCGCGTTGCCTCGTAATGCACGGTGCGCAGAAACTCCAGCCGCGCTTCGCGGTTAGGCATGCGCTTGGCTAAGCGGATGGACATCTCGCTCAGCCAGTCGACGGCTTCCAAGGGGGTTTTAAAGGAAGTTCTGGGCGGCGCCTGATCGGCAATGGTGCGCGACAGTGCGGCACGGACGCTGTCTGAAAGCGGTTCGTACTTCTGCGCGCCAGCCAAAGCGATGGCCGGCGTGACCAGCAGAACCAGGACGAGGCAGGTTCGAACCGGGATGAGTCCCAGCGTATACAAATTCCGCTCAGGAAGGCGGCTTGAAATGCTATCCGGGCTGCGGTCCGCGATCCGGCCTATGATATGGCTCAGGCGGCGCACAGACGCGCTTTCAGGAAGGCGATGATTTCGCGGACAGGAACCATCTTTGCTTCGGCGTCGCGGCGTCCTTTGTATTCGAACAGCCCCTCCTTGAGGCCGCGTTCGCCGATGACAACACGGTGCGGGATGCCTATCAGTTCCATGTCGGCGAATAGTACGCCGGGGCGCTCGTTGCGGTCATCGAGCAAAACATCGATACCGGCTGCCTGCAAATCGGTATGGAGTGCATCGGCTGCCGCTTTGACTGTTCCATTTTTGGCATAACCCATCGGGATGATGCAAACCGTAAATGGCGCGATCGCCGCAGGGAAAATGCAGCCGCGTTCGTCGTGGCATTGCTCGATGGCCGCGCCGACGATGCGCGTGACGCCGATGCCGTAACAGCCCATTTCCATAAACTGACTTTGGCCGTTTTCGTCGAGAAAACTGCAATTGAGCGCCTCGGTATATCTGGTGCGCAGTTGGAAGATATGCCCGACCTCAATGCCGCGACGCAGCTCAAGCACGCCTTTACCGTCTGGCGAAGGGTCTCCGGCGACGACATTGCGGATGTCCGCAACGATGGAAGGTTCCGGCAGATCCCGGCCGAAATTGACGCCGGTCAGGTGGAAGCCCGCTTCGTTGGCGCCGCAGACAAAATCGCTCATAGTGGCGACGGTGCGGTCAGCAATAACGCGTACTTTGGCCGGGTCGATGCCGACTGGGCCGATGTATCCGGGTTGGCAGCCCAGAAAGCGTTCGATTTCAGCATCGGTGGCAAACCGGAAGGGGTCAAGCCCCGGTAGCTTGCCCGTCTTGATCTCGTTGAGAGTATGGTCGCCGCGCAGCAGTAGCAGTGTAAAAGCCTCATCGTGCATGACGGCGATGGCTTTGACCGTTTTTTCAAATGGTAAACCAAGATAGTTGGCGACATCTTCGCAGCGCGTCTGGTTCGGCGTAGCGACCTTGCGCATCAATTCGCCGGCTTCACCGCGCGGCTTGGCCGGTGCGAGCGCTTCGGCAAGTTCAACGTTGGCGGCGTAATCGGAGTCCGGACAATATGCAAGTGCATCTTCGCCAGAATCGGCCAGTACGTGGAATTCGTGCGAACCGGTTCCCCCAATCGAACCGGTATCCGCGGCGACAGCGCGGAATTCCAGTCCCAGACGGGTAAAAATTCGCGTGTAAGTGTCAAACATATTGCGGTATTCGCGTTGCAAATCGTCAAAACTGGCGTGGAAAGAGTAACCGTCCTTCATCAGAAATTCGCGGCCGCGCATGACGCCGAAACGCGGACGGATCTCGTCACGGAATTTCGTCTGGATCTGGTAGAAGTGTAACGGTAACTGGCGGTAGCTTTTGACCTCGCGACGCACGATATCGGTGACGACTTCTTCGTGCGTTGGGCCGATGACGAAATCACGCTGGTGGCGGTCTTTCAGGCGAAGCAGTTCGGGGCCGTATTTTTCCCAGCGTCCAGACTCTTGCCACAGTTCGCCCGGTTGTACGGCTGGCATCAGCAGTTCGATGGCGCCTGCGCGATTCATTTCCTCGCGGAGGATGTTTTCTACCTTGCGCAGGATGCGTAGCCCGAGTGGCATCCAGTTATAAATGCCACCGGCGAGGCGTTTAATCAGGCCGGCGCGTAGCATCAATTGGTGACTAACGATTTCGGCGTCGTTGGGGGCTTCCTTGAGTGTGGAAATAAAAAATTGCGAGCTGCGCATGATAGGTCTGAATAAATGGGGTCTAAAAATAAAAGCGCAATTCTACAAGAGCGATCAGGGAAGACGAAGACCATAAAATAAACCCTGGATGCATTGGATATCGTTTTGTGAGGATTGATCTACTCGCGGCGTGAGGTCGTCGCAATCAATCAGATAGCCGGAATTTGATCTGTTGCTGGAGGGGTCGAACTTTCCTGTCTGCCTGTTTTTGCCTGAAGATACGGGCTATAGTTAAAAATTGTGCAGTGTCAAGCGCTATCGGGATGACTAAAAAGTAGCTTGGTTGTCCACTCTGTTTTCAGAAAGCCAGTGTTGGGTGTGATCCACTCCACGGCACGTAACCCTCCGGCATGGCCTCTGGCCGGTTTCCTGCCGAAAATCATATGGAGCAGCAGATCTGTGCCGATGTGCTGTTTCAACTTTTGAACGTCATGGTCAAGACTGGGAAAGTCGGCAACAAAACGCGGCTTGACTTGCTATGTGTATTTTGGGTGCCACTGTGCTTTCCAAGTGAAGAGAAATGTGGAAGAATCCTCTTAACTTATAGATCAAGCAGGTTATTGATATGCTCGACCGTGAAGGGTATCGCCCGAACGTCGGCATCATTCTATGCAACGCTCGAAACGAGGTTTTTTGGGGAAAGCGGATTCGGGAGCATTCGTGGCAGTTTCCACAGGGAGGGATTAAGCGAGGGGAGTCGCCTGAACAGGCGATGTTCCGTGAACTCCATGAGGAAGTTGGTTTGTTTCCCGAACATGTGAGCATCCTTGGACGAACCCGTGACTGGTTGCGCTACGATGTGCCGATGCATTGGATCAGACGTGAATGGCGTGGCAGTTACCGTGGACAGAAACAGATCTGGTTTTTGTTGCGCTTGACGGGACGTGATTCCGATATTTCTCTGCGTGCCTGTGATCATCCGGAATTTGATGCATGGCGATGGTCCAATTATTGGGTTCCGCTAGATTCGGTAATTGAATTCAAGCGTGGCGTCTACGAACAGGCGCTCAATGAGCTGGCGCGTTTTCTTGAGGCTGATTACCGCAGAATGCGACGTAATCGTGCACGCCATAGAGCGATTCCCAGTTTTGAAGAAGTTGGTTAGGTTCAGAGTATGAAAAAGTTTTTATGCAGCAGAGAAGCGGCATAGGTATGCTGCTTCTCTGCTGTGTGTAAGCGCGAAACGGTATGCCAGACTAGACGTTGGTTCGACGTGCGAGCCATTGACTTTTCCGTGGCTCTTACAATAAAATCCGTTGCTTTCTGTAATTAAGATAAATAAGGACGACGTCCGAAATGAAGACATTTTCTGCCAAACCGCATGAAGTAACGCGAGAGTGGTTCGTGGTCGATGCTACTGACAAGGTATTGGGGCGACTAGCCGCCGAGATTGCTCGTCGTTTACGCGGCAAGCACAAATCCGAGTATACGCCTCATGTTGATACCGGTGACTATATCGTCGTGACGAATGTCGAGAGTATTCGCGTTACTGGCAACAAGGCTAATGACAAGAAATACTATCGCCACTCCGGTTATCCTGGCGGCGTGTATGAGACGAATTTTGCCAAAATGCAGCAGCGTTTTCCTGGGCGCGCGCTTGAGAAGGCTGTTAAGGGGATGCTTCCGAAAGGGCCTTTAGGCTACGCGATGCTCAAGAAAATGAAGTGTTATGTCGGTGCCAATCATCCCCATGCGGCTCAGCAGCCGAAGGTTTTGGAAATCTAAGAGAGTTTATTCATATGGCTGATAATTTTTATTATGGTACGGGGCGCCGCAAAAGTGCCGTTGCGCGGGTTTTCATGAAACGTGGCTCGGGCAATATTATGGTCAATGGTAAACCGATTGATGAGTTTTTTTCGCGCGAGACTGGACGTATGATTGTCCGGCAACCACTCGAGTTGGTTGATCAGTCCAAAGGGTTTGATATCATGGTTAATGTCTCTGGCGGAGGCGAGTCTGGTCAGGCTGGCGCGGTACGCCATGGTATTACGCGCGCGTTAATTGAATATGATATTGCGTTGAAACCTGCTCTGTCGCAAGCCGGGTTCGTCACCCGTGATGCGCGCGAAGTTGAGCGAAAAAAGGTTGGCCTGCACAAAGCGCGTCGCCGTAAGCAATTCTCGAAGCGTTGACCGGATTTGCTTGATAGTGTTCTTCTTTCTCAAAGAAAGCCGCCTTATGGGCGGCTTTCGTTTTCTGCGTCTTGATTGTGATGGAGATGTGTGGTGACTTCCAGAACTGCCTCAAAGCTTAGACGTTTGCGTCAGCGTTTTGGCATTGGCGCTCCACGTGTGGCAATACGCAGGCATATTCCATGGTATTGGCGCGTTTTGTCAGGTATTGTTTTAGTGGCAGCAGTAGCTTTCATTTTATGGGGTTACGAAACATTCTATCTAAGGGTGCGATTAACGACTGCTCATGATCAGGAGGAGTCGTTACGTGAAATCCAGTCTTTGCGCAATCATGTGATGGAACTTGACCGTGAACTGACTAAGTTGCGAGGCATGACGAGTACGGAAGACAGCCGTCTACAGATTGAAAAAACGACGTTGCAGCAACTGTCCGAACAGGTCAGAACACTGGGAATAGAGAATGCTGCGCTGAAGCAGGATCTGGCGTTTTTTGAGGAGTTGATGCCTTCTGCCACATTGGGTGATAAAACTGGTTTCAAAATCAATCAATTGCATGTTGAGCCGAGCAAAGATAGCGGGGAGTTTCAGTATCGGATGTTGGTCGTTTATAACGCGGGGCGCCATGCTACGCCGAAAGTAGTGCAGGGACGCCTGCGCCTGATTGTCAAAATTCGGCAAAACGGGAAGAATGCTACGATATCAATTCCTACCAAATCGGAGGAAAATACGGAGCGTTTCTTTTTTGAGTTGAAGTCGCTTCACCGGCTCGAAGGGATTTTTGCTATACCACAGGGTGCGACACTTAGATCAGTGGAAGCTCAATTATTGCAGGATGGCGCAGTCCGCGCTAAACAGTCTGTCGTGTTTTAGGAGGGGTTATGTTTGGTACAAAAAATAGTGGAGCAGCAAAAAATGCGATTGATACGCTGATTGGCATCAATACTAAGATAGAAGGGGATATTACCTTTTGCGGCGGTTTGCGGATCGATGGCGAAGTGCGCGGGAATATCCGTTGCGAGGAAGGCCAGCAGGGAACCTTGGTCATTAGTGAAAAAGCCACTGTTGAAGGCGAAGTGCGTGTCGGACATGTTGTAGTCAATGGTACGATCATCGGTCCTGTCAGCGCGAGCGAGTCTCTGGAACTCTTGTCCGCAGCGCATGTCACAGGCGATGTAGAGTATCAGCAGATCGAGATCCAGCAGGGCGCTGTCATTGAAGGACGTTTGGTTCATCTGCCTGGCGCCAAGAATGTTGAGCTTAAACTGGCATCGAATAGTGGACTGGCTGACTAATCTCGATCCGGCCATAGGAGGTTGAAGAAATGAATACTGCCGCAGAATTGCCAATGCCTTTCGTATTTACCGATAACGCTGCCAATAAGGTTAAAGAACTCATCGTGGAGGAAGGCAATCCAGATTT
The DNA here is from genome assembly GCA_938040985.1 of uncultured Propionivibrio sp. Lineage (GTDB taxonomy): Bacteria > Pseudomonadota > Gammaproteobacteria > Burkholderiales > Rhodocyclaceae > Propionivibrio. Next base: position 29,618 of record CALHZD010000140.1, on the reverse strand, counting down.
GAAACTGCGCGTATTTGTGACAGGAGGAGGGTGCGCCGGATTCCAGTACGGTTTTACATTCGACGAAGAAACCAGCGATGACGATACGGTGATGCAGAAAAATGGCGTCACTTTGTTGGTCGATCCAATGAGCTATCAGTATCTTGTCGGCGCGGAAATTGACTACACGGAAGACCTTGAAGGCTCGCAGTTCGTTATCAAAAATCCGAACGCCACATCGACCTGTGGTTGCGGCTCATCCTTCTCTGCCTAAATCGGCCTGCGGGTAGGGAGAAAGCGTTGTTTGAATGACGACTGTACGACCAATCGTTGGTGATTGATCGGAAGGCGGGTAAATTCGTGTTCGCTTTTTAGGCTTTTTAGGTCTTGATAGATAGATATGTGCCGGCTATCTATGATTGCCGATCACGAATTCAGGTGATTTAGAATGCGGGTTAGGTCGTGGTTGGTGATCTCCCCTATAAAGTGGCGAGCCGAGGACGAAAACCTACATAAAAATAGAAAGGTGAGGCGACGTCGTTTGAAGCGTTAAATTTTTCGGCTATCGTGTCGTGAACAGCGATTAACAAAGGTGAAGTCTTGAGTAACTACTACACGACGCGCCGAATGCGGATTGAGGAAATTCCTGATGATGTTGTTGACCAGATGGCGGCCTTATATCTGGATCATTTTGACGGCACGTCCTATACGTTATTTTGCAATGATTTAGCTGATAAGGACGAAGCGATTCTGCTGTACTGCCGTGAAGCATTGTGTGGCTTTACGGTACTCAAAATCTTTTCCGATGACTGGAGTGGGCGCCGGATACGTATTGTCTATTCCGGGGATACAATCGTTGCGCCTCAACATTGGGGGCAGCAATCCTTGGCTTTTGCGTGGATTGCGCGCGTTGGTGAGATCAAGCGGGAAGTGCCGGAATGCCCGCTTTTCTGGTTTCTGCTAGTTAAAGGACACCGTACTTTTAAGTATCTGTCTGTTTTCGGAAAATCATTTTTTCCTCATTGGTCGGAATTTCGTTCTGATTTGAAATGCCTCGCCGATCAATTGGCGATTAGAAAATTCGGCAATGACTATGATGCAAATGCAGGCGTGGTCTGTTTCCCTGAATCGCGCGGACATCTTAAACGCGATATTGCTGAACCCACGCCAGAAGAAATGCAGCGCATATCCACCCGTTTTTTTATGGAAAAAAATCCCGGCTATCGCCTGGGTCATGAACTCGTCTGCCTGTGTGAATTGGAATCCCCAAATATGAAACCGCTTGCCGCCCGGATATTCAATAAAACCGGCTGTGTCGAGGGCGTAGATATTTCATGAGCGGCAACTCTCTGGACTGTCTGGAAGGTGCTGCGGCAGAGAGAGGTGAGCAGAAAAATGCCTGGCTGCTGCAAGCCCTAAAACGAAACCGGAATACTGCTTATCTGAAACAGTTTGGTTCTCCTGAAACAGTGACCGCGTTCCAGGAACGTGTCCCTGTGTGTGTTTACGAAGATCTTGCGCCTTGGTTAGTACGTATTCAGGCAGGTGAAGCGAACATTCTTTTTGCCGGACGCCCCGTTGCCTACGAGCGGACAGGAGGCAGCGCAGGCGGCGCCAAGTTGATTCCTTATACTGACGCGGGGTTGTCTGACTTCCAGAATGATATTGCGCCTTGGCTGATGCACACCATTCAAGCGCATCGCATCACGGGCCGTGTCTATTTTTCCATCAGCCCGGCGACTCGGCAGATCGAGTTCAACCACGGCATTCCGGTCGGATTGCCCGATGCGGCTTATCTTGGCGAAATCGCAGGCGGCATGCTTACCGCCATGACAGCGGTGCCATTCGATGTGGCGAATCTTTCTGATGTGACGCAATGGCGGCAGCGCACGCTTGCGTATCTCAAGGCGGCCAGTGATCTTGAGCTAATCTCGGTGTGGAGTCCGACGTTTCTGCTGCGCTTGCTGGACGAAATTCCCGATCCGCAGGCATGTTGGCCGCGTCTAAAAATTGTCAGCTGTTGGGCGTCGGCCTCATCCCGACGGTTTGCCGATGAAGTTCAACGGCGACTTCCGCACGCCCGCCTGCAGCCAAAGGGATTGCTGTCGACCGAGGCGGTGGTGACCGTGCCGGATAGGCAGGGGCGCCCGCTACCGGCTCCCCATGTGTTTATCGAATACGCTAAAGACGGACGCTTTTTTCTGGAAGATGCCTTGCAAATGGGTGAGGCGTATGAGGCAATTGTAACGACGGCTAACGGGCTGTATCGTTACCGAACGGGCGACTGGCTCAGATGTGAAGGACACACGAAGCAGGGACGTCCCATTCTGGAATTTGTCGGGCGCGGTACGCTGACGTGTGATCTGGTCGGGGAGAAGCTGAATGAGCCTTTCGTGGCTCATTGCCTTCAGGCATTATCCGCGTTGCCGCTATTTTCCATGCTGTTGCCCGATGCTGACCGCCCAGGCTATGTGCTTATCTGTACGCGTGTCCCAGGCAAAGCGGTACTGGCACAGTTGGAAGCGTTGCTTTGCGCTAATCCTCAGTATGCGTATGCGCGCAGGCTCGGACAGCTTGCGCCGCTGCGTGTACTAACGCATCCGGAACCATTTCGGGTTGTCGAGCGGACGCTACTGTCGCGCGGTGCGCGCCTCGGCGATATTAAACCGCTGGCCTTGCGCCGAGAAACATTCTGGCTACCGCTATTTGAATCTTTCTACCCATGAAAATTACACTGATTTCGCCCAAAGGTCCGCTTTACCGCGTGCGCGGTGGGATTTTCAAGCGCTCCCTTCGTTACCAGCCGCTGACCTTGCCTACCCTCGCGGCGCTGGTGCCGGCGGATATGAACGCCGAAATTACGCTAATTGATGAAGGCATCACCCCCATCCCGGAAACAATCGATGCTGATCTGATCGGAATGACCGTCATTACCGGCACGGCGCGGCGAGCCTACGAGCTGGCGGCACGCTTTCGACGACAGGGCCGTACGGTCGTTCTCGGCGGTCCGCACGTCACGTTGGTGCCGGAAGAAGCGGCTCGCCATGCCGACGCGATCTGTATAGGCTATGCCGAAGACAGTTGGCCCGCATTGCTACGCGACTGGGCGGCCGGCCGCCTGCAACCGGTATATCGCCAGGCACCCGATTTTTCCTTAAATCGCCCGAATATGCCGCATGCGCGTCGCGATCTGTTCGATTCACGGCAATTTTTGACACAGGCTGTTTTTGAGGCGACGCGGTCGTGTGCGCATGCCTGCGAGTTTTGCGTCGCGCCCACCGCCTGGGGACGGCGGCAATATCAAAAACCCGTCGATTGGGTCATTGAAGACATTCGTCGCGTTGGGCAGAAACGGATTCTTTTTGTTGATCTCAATCTGATTTCTGATCGCAATTACGCTCGGGAATTGTTTATGCGGCTGATTCCATTGAATGTGCAATGGTTTGGCCTGTCGACCGTTCTGCTGGCGCTGGATGCCGAACTGCTGGAGCTGGTGGCGCGCAGCGGTTGCCGCGGACTGCTGCTCGGCCTGGAGACCGTCACCCCGGAAAGCCTGGGAGATGCCGGAAAGCGTTTCAACGGTGCGGTGCATTTCAAGGATTTTATCGCTGACCTGCACCGGCTCGGCATCGCGGTTCAGGGGTGTTTTGTTTTTGGTCTGGAGCATGACACGCCCGATGTTTTCGATGCGACGGTGGAGTTTGCGATCGACGCCGGTGTCGACCTGCCGCGCTTTGCCGTCCTCACGCCATTTCCGGGGACGCCGCTATACCGTCGTTTGGAAGCCGGCGGTCGGATCCTTAGCCGGAATTGGGATCTCTATGACGGACAGCATGTCGTTTTTCAGCCGTACAACATGTCCGTGCGCCAACTTGCGGAAGGTCACGAACGCGCCTGGAAAGCCGCCTATCGCTGGTCGGCAATTGCCCGACGCTTATGGCGGGCGCGCAACTTTCAGCCACTGGCGCTGACTGCCAATTGCGGGTACCGGTTTTATGCGCACAATCTGCACCGTTTCTACACGTGCGACTGGCCGATACAGCCCTTGCCTTTGCTATCCACAGATAAGAAGGCGGTGAGCAGCGTGGTCTTTCAACCGCCAGAATCTTCAGTGAGCACCCAGAGAAGCCAGAGAACCGTATGCGGTTGACCTTAGTGCAGCCGGCCATCGGCCACCGCGTTGGCGAGTCGTACATCCGCTCCTGGCAGATGGAACCCCTGCCGATCGCTGTACTTGCAGGGCTGACCGGCCTTCATATCGAGCTGCGCTTTTACGATGACCGGCTCGAAACCATTCCTTTTGACGAACCGACCGATGCCGTCGCTATCCCCGTCGAAACGTATACTGCCCGGCGGGCTTATCAGATCTCCCGGCGCTTTCGGCAACAGGGCGTTCCGGTCATTCTGGGCGGTTTCCATCCTACGCTGATGCCGGAGGAAGCCTCGGGTTTTGCCGATGCCGTGGTGACTGGCGAAGCTGAGGCCGTATGGCCTGAAGTCATGGACGATCTGGCGCATGGAACGCTCAAATCCCGCTACGACGGCGGGACACGCCTTGATTTGTCCGCCATTTCAATAGATCGCGGCATTTTCCGGAATAAACGCTATTTGCCGATTGGGCTGGTGGAGACAGGGCGCGGTTGCCGTTTTCCATGTGAGTTTTGTGCCATTCAGACCTTCTTCCAGCGCAGCTATCGTGTTCGTCCGGTGGGCGATGTCATTCGTGAGCTGGAAGGTTTGCGCGCCAGCAGAAAACTGTTTTTCTTCGTCGATGACAATTTTGCCGGGCAGGTCGATGCCAGGCGCGAATTGCTTTCGGCGCTTGCGCGCCTGTCCCTGCGCTGGATTACGCAGATGAGCATTCATGCAGCGCACGACGAATCGTTTGTGCGGCAACTCGCGCGTAGCGGGTGCCGTGGCGTCCTTATTGGCTTTGAGTCGCTCAATGAGGCTAATTTGCTGCTGATGCGCAAACGTTTCAACACCATGCGCAGCGGTTACGCGGGAGCGCTGGCGAATTTGCGTCAGCACGGCATCGGCGTGTATGGGACGTTCATTTTTGGCTATGAGCACGATACGGCAGATACTTTTGCCGAAGCGGTTGAATTTGCTCAGGCGCAGAAAATGTACCTTGCGGCATTTAATCATCTGACGCCGTTTCCCGGTACGCCGCTTTATCGGCGTTTGCAGGATGAGGGCCGCCTGCGCTTCGATGCCTGGTGGCTGGATCTGCGCTACCGTTACAACGAGCTTCCTTTCGTGCCCAAGCGATTGTCACCGGAAGCCGTCACGCAGGGGTGTGTCGAGGCGCGCCGCCGTTTCTATGCCTGGTCCAGCATCCTTCGGCGCAGCCTGGGCAATCGGGGCGATGGGTTCATGTTTCGCCATTTTTTCCCGATTAACGCCTTGCACCGCAACGAAATCTCCCTGCGCAACGGCTATCCGCTGGGGGATGAAAGCGAATTTGTCTTGGACGCGCCATGATTCACCTGCGCCTTGCCACGCCTGATGACGACGCTACGCTGCGTGCATTGTTGCGCGGCAACCCGATGCCCGGGTGGGTGAGCATGGCGATGACGCGAGAGCCGTCTTTTTTCGCAGGGACGGGCCATTTCGGGCGTGAGTGGGTGGTGCTGGGACATACTGCGGAAGATGCGGATGAAAAGCAAGGCGCAAGGCGTGCCGGTGTCGGAGAGACTGGTGAGGCGGTAGGAATGTACGTTTGTACCGAGCAGCCGCTGCACTGGAACGGCATGCAAACTCAAGTGGGCTATCTGGGCGGTTTGCGGATAAAACCGCGCTATCGACATCGCTTTCGGCTCCTCAAAATCGGCTATGCGTCGATTCGGCATTTTGCGGCAGAGTGCAAGGCAGCGCTTTGGTATACCGCGATTGCGTCGGAAAACCGGACGGCGCGTCGATTGCTGGAGGCCGGTCTGCACGGCCTGCCGCGCTACCGCCCGCTGAACGAGCTGGTTACGCTGGCGCTCCCCAAAGCGCGCGCTCGCCGGCACGGCGCCTGGCGGCGAGCGATGCCCGGCGAACTGGAAAATCTTTGCCGCTTCCATAACCAACAGGCATGTCGTTACCAATTTTCGCCGGTGATCGATCCTGTGCGGGCAGAGGCGACAGGCGCGGTCTTTTACTGCATCGATGGAAACGCCGGACCGTCGGCCGTGATGGCGCTCTGGAACCAGCAGGCCTATAAACAGGCGATGGCCTGCGCCTACCGGATGCCGCTGAATGCATTGCTGCCGCTCTACAATGCTTACGCCCGCCTGGCAAAAAGAATCGTCCTGCCGCCGCCGGGGAAAGCGCTCGACCAGACATTTCTCGCCTTTCTTGCCGTGTCAGGGACGTGTGAAGACGAATTTCTAATGCTGCTCGAAGACGCGCTGGCGCTTTGCCCAACGGTCGTGATGAGCCTGGGCCTGCATGCCGGCCATCGCTGGCTTGATCCGGTGCTCAAGCGCTTTCGGCCGGCTGCCTACCGGACGTGGATCTACACCGTTGCTTTTGACGATGCTGTGCAGCATTGCGGCTGCATTGCGCCGCCCGACGGGCGCCCTGCCCAACCGGAAGTGGCCGTGTTATGAGGATTGCGCTCATCCGCCCGAATATGGGCGATTACCGTTCCGGCGATGCCATGCCGCCGCTGGTTATGGGCATTCTGGCGGCGCGGGCAAGCGGGCACGAAATTCTTTTTTACGACGATAGGGTCGAGGCTGTGCCGAAGAAACTGGATGCCGATCTCGTCGCCATGAGCGTTGAAACCTTTACCGCCCGCCGTGCCTACGAACTCGCGGCGCATTTTCGACGGCAAGGCATGCGGCTGGTCATGGGCGGGTATCATCCGACTTTTTTACCGCAGGAAGCGTTGGCGCACGCCGATGCGATCATCATCGGCGATGCCGAGGGCGCATGGGAGCGCCTGCTTGTCGATGCCGAAGCGGGACGCATGCAGCGGATTTATCGGGGCGATAATGATGCGCCGATGACGCAGTTGCGTATTGATCGCTCCATTTTCACCGGAAAGCCCTACGCGCCGGTCGATCTGGTCCAGTACGGACGCGGTTGCCGGTTTGCCTGCGATTTTTGTTCGATTCATGGTTTTTATGGCCGTCGGGTGCGGGTGCGGCCGGCTGCCGACGTTCAGCGTGAACTGGAAGCGATCAGGGAAACGGCTGGCCGTAACCGCCTGTTGTTTTTCGTCGACGACAATCTATTCAGCAATCGGGAAAATCTGACAGCGCTGCTGGCCGCCATGCGCCCGCTCGGATTGCGTTGGTCATGCCAGATCAGCATTGATGTTGCGCGTGACCCGGAGCTGCTTGACGGCCTGGCTGAGGCCGGTTGCCGTTATGCGCTCATCGGCTTTGAAAGTCTGGAGCCGGAAAATCTTGCCCAGATGAGAAAGCGCTGGAATCAGGTGTCCGGCCATTACCTCGACGTCGTGCGCGCATTGCACCGGCGCGGCATCGGCATCTATGGAACATTCGTTTTCGGTTATGACCGCGATACGCCGGAAACCATTCGCCGTAGTCTGGATTTTGCCCTGGAGGCGCGGCTGGAAATCGCCAATTTCAACCCGCTGACGCCAACGCCAGGCTCCGGACTTTACCAACGCCTCGCACAAGAAAAGCGGCTGTTATTGCCGCAGTGGTGGCTCGATCCAAAATATCGGTACGGCGACCCGATTTTCATCCCCCGCGCCATGTCGCCCGAAATGCTGGCGCAGGCGTGTTTTGAGGCTAAGCGCCGTTTTTACGCCTGGTCGTCTATCGCCCGCCGCGTATTGGGCGGCGATATGCCGTTTTCCGGCTTTTGTACGGCAATCACGACGATCGCTAACCTTATTTCCCGCCGCGAAATTTATCGTAAGCAGGGGCGTGTGCTTGGCGCCTAGGAAAACGTGTGAAAATTACCCTGATCAAGCCGACAATCGGTCGCCACGAACATAGCCTGTATGTCGATGAAGGGCGTATGGAGCCGCTGATGCTGGGCGTGCTCGCCGGTCTGACGCCGCCGGATATCGAGGTTGTTCTGTACGATGACCGGATGGAGGCGATTCCTTACGATGAGCCGACCGATCTTGTCGCCATCACTGTCGAAACCTATACCGCGCGGCGGGCGTACGAGATTGCCGCAGAATTCCGGCTGCGGGGCGTGCCGGTCATTCTGGGCGGAATGCATGTCGCGCTGCTGCCTGAAGAGGCGGCCATGCACGCCGACAGTATTTTTGTTGGCGATGCCGAAGCGGGTTGGCGACAGGTGCTTGCCGATATTCGCACCCGGCGGCTGCGGCGGCGCTACGACGGTGCGCCCGGCATTGCACAATCCGGTAACGTTCGCCCGCGGCGCGATCTGTACGCCGGCAAAGGCTATCTGCCGATTACCTTGATGCAGTTCTCGCGCGGGTGCCGCTTTGCATGCAGCTTTTGCGCAGTGAGTCAGTATTTCGGCAGAAAGCACTACCTGCGCCGGATTGATGAAGTCGTGGCTGAGATCGAGAGCCAGCCGCGTAAGCTCATTTTTTTTGTCGATGACAACATCGCCTCGGATCGCACGGCGCTTAAGGAGCTATGCTATGCGCTCATCCCGCTGCGCGTGCATTGGATCAGCCAGGCCAGCCTCGACGTGACGCAGGATCGGGAATTGATGCGGCTTATGGAACGAAGCGGTTGCTGGGGGCATGTCATGGGCTTTGAGTCGATTAACCCCGGAAGTTTGCGGGATGCGCGCAAGTCGCCGAATATCCGCGGGTTTTCGCATTACGCGCGGGAGATTGCCGTTTTGCGCGATCACGGCATGCAAACGTGGGCGGCGTTTACGCTGGGCTATGACCACGATACGCCCGCCAGTATCCGCGCAACGGTGGATTTTGCGCTACACAATAAGTTTACCTTCGCTGCTTATAATATTTTGATGCCCTATCCGGGGACGCCGCTTTATCGCAAGCTGGCGCAGGAAAACCGGCTGCTCTATGACGGCCGGTGGTGGCTACATCCGGAGTACCGGTTTAACCATGCGGCCTTCCGTCCGGCGCGCATGTCGCCCGATGAACTCACGCAGGCTTGTCACGCTGCACGCACGCGCTATAACAGCTTAGGCGGCATGGTCCGGCGATTTTCGGACTGGCAAACCAGTTTCCGCTCTTTGGGAAGAGTTTTATCGTATTGGCGTTACTCGTTATTGTTTCGCAAGGAAGTGTACAAGAAACACGGTATGAAATTCGGACTGCGATGACTTCTGCCATTCGGCTGTATCAATATATTGCGCCGCTTATTCTGACGCCCGCATCATGGTATTTATGGCGGCATGAGTACGATAATTTGCCGCAGACGCTGGCAGCGTGGCTGACGCCTATCTTGTGGGCATACATCGTGCCGGCCGTCGGCACCAATGTGTGTCAGGTGTGGGAATTTGACGTCCGCTGGAAACTGGGGCGTTTTCGGCCTCATCATGGTTTTGTTTTCGGCAGCGCAACGGCGATGATCGCCTGGCTTGTGCATGGACGACCGGCGGACGACTTTGCCGACGCGCTGCGTTATGCCCTGGTTCTCTGTTCTGTGCTCGGCTTCTGGAATCTGCTGTACGAGGTTAAAGCCCTGCGTATTGGGATGCTCAAGGTGTACAACGAGCCTTGGGCTGCGGGGCGGGGCGAGGAGGCCATTGCTTTTGACTATGCCCCTTGGTTTTTTGGTGGCTTTGGCGCCGTTTATGGTTTGTCGATCGGGACGCTGGAGTGGTTCGTTCATCATTTCGGAGTTCCGCCAGCGATGTTGAGCTTTGTGTATATCGCCGCCAGCCTCGTGTTGTGTATCGCCATTCCCGTACTCGGCTTTATCCGGCATTCAATGCGCCGTTATGGGCATGCCGGTATCCGTCCAGTCAACAAAAATAACCCGGAGAAAGAAGATTCATCATGGCCGGTCTCTTAAATACCGCTATTCTGGCGCTTTCGCTCGCGGCGCTGTGGCTTTGCCAGTGGGCGGCCAGTCACCTTTCAGTAGCTTATGCGCTGTTAGCCGTTTGGGTGTTCAGCCTTGTTGCCAATACGCCGTTTGCCATTATGCATGAGGCTGTCCACGGCGTGGCCAGCCGGAATCGGCGCTGGAACGAGCTGCTTGGCATCGTCGCCGGCTGGGCGTTTCCTACCTCTTTTTCCATGCAGCGTGTGGCGCACGAAGGACATCACCGCCGAAATCGCATGGATTTTGATCTGTATGACTACTATCTTCCCGGCCAGTCGAAACGGGTGCGCAATCTCTGGCTGTATCTGGGTAATTTGTTCGGGCTGTACTGGTGGTCGGTCGTCTTCGGCAACCTGGTCTATCTGCTGGCGCCGGGCTTTTACCGTTCGCGCTTTTTTACCGAACGCCTGTCACCCGCGCTTGGCTTTGGGCCTTATGTCGCCGATCTGGCAAAACTGCCGCCTTTGCGGGTATGGGGGGAAATTGCCTTGGCCTTTATGTATCAGGCCGGGATAATCTATTGCCTGGATCTCAAAATGGCGAGTGTCGTTGCCTGTTACTGGGCGTTTGCTCTGCACTGGTCTGCGCTTCAGTATGTCGATCACGCCTGGAGCGCACGCGATATCCGTAACGGTGCATGGAATCTTAAGGTGTTGCCGCCATTTCGCTGGATCGCCCTGAACTACCATTACCATCAGGCGCACCATCAGCATCCTGAGGCGCCTTGGTTTGACCTGCCGAAATTCGTTGACCCCGCTGCGCCACAGCCTTCGTTCTGGCGCATTTATCTGAGTCTATGGAAAGGCGTGCGCCCGGCGCCGCCTATGGGCGCGCCTGCCGACCTAGATTTTCTTTTTCCGGCGGCCGATCAGCCAGCCAATGACGGCGCCCGTTAGCAGGCCGCCGGCGAGGCCGTATAACGTGGCCTTCCCCAGCGCCCGTTCGGCTTCGCCCAGAATCGGGTTATCCAGAAAGTTCGTGCCAATGTGGATGCCGCGGACTCTCCAGCGACCATCGTCTTCTTTAGCCATTGTCGCCGTCCAGCGCGTGTGCAGCTCGTAAGGGCGACCGTCGCGGAGAATATATTTCTCCACGCCGCTGCCGACGACAAGTCCCCATGATTTATCTGCGGAAAGCTCGGTTAATGCGTCGGGCGTGAAACGGATTTCCAGTTTCGAGAGATACCCTTTCTCGCCAAACCATTTGGCGAAATAGCGGGAAACGTCAGGCCGGCTGCTCAGAAATTCCTGATTGATCGGAGTCGCCCGAATATGCTCGCTCAATACCGGCAACATTTCGTCGTAATTTCCTGAGTTGATGGCCGACTCGACAACCTTAAGCGTTTGCCTCAGCTCATGGTGAATTTCTTCATCCGTCGCCTCCGTAGCATAGACGGTACAAGCCGAAAAAATGGAGATCAGGCCAAGCAGTAATTTTCCGACGATATTGTTTTTAAACATTTTTTCCCTTTACATAAAAATGCATCAACAGCGCCAATAACAGTCCGGCCAAAACATCAAGAAAATGGTGCTGATGAATGAAAAGCGTAGCAGCCATGATCGCGGTGAGCCAGCAAAAAAGCAAGATGCATATCAACCGGCTGATTGGTTGTGAGGCGACGGCAAGGATAATGGCCGCAGAATAGACTACATGCAGAGAAGGAACGAGGTTGTAAGGGCGGTCAATGGAAAACAGCGCCTCAAAAATTGGGCGATAAAGCGGATCCGACGGCACGCTGCGCGGAAAGCCCAAACGGGCGGGGAAAACCAGAAAAATAAATCCAGCAATGCATGTTGCCCAAACGAGCGCCTTTGCCAAACGCTTCATGGCATTAGGCGGCAGGAAAAATGGGGGAATCAGGAACAGGAGGTACATCGAGAGGTAGAGCCAGATGAATTCCGGCATAAAAGGTAGGCTCAGTTCCCACGCAGAAAAAAGTTCGTATTGATCATCTCGATATCCGGCCAGCCAGTTGGTGAATGGATAAATGCAAAAAAATGCCAGACCGACACGACAGCCCAAAATGAGAAAAATAATGGCGCGTGTTCCAGAAAGCGGCCAATAAGATGCGTTGAAAAGAAACGGAAAAGAAGCCTCGGATACCGGGCGCGTGTCATTTTTTCCGCCGAGGGCTGGGGGTGCCTGGTTTGCGGGAGGGCGGGGAGCATGCATTGCAACAAGATCAGGCATTCACTTGAAAAAATCAACTCCCGCCCTTACTATTAGCACTCAGCAGCGTTGAGTGCTAACAACGCATGCATGTGTCCCTTCGGTGACCTCACGGGCACCGAAAAATTCAGTCTTTACATAGTTTTAAAACATAGGAGACAAGAGTATGAAGATTCGTCCTTTGCATGATCGCGTGATCGTTAAGCGTCTGGAGGAAGAACGCAAGACCGCTTCAGGCATCGTAATCCCCGACAATGCTGCTGAGAAGCCGGATCAGGGCCAGATTCTGGCTGTCGGCCCTGGTAAGCGCGATGAAAACGGCAAGCCCGTGGCGTTGGACGTCAAGGTAGGTGACCGTGTGCTGTTTGGTAAATATGCTGGTCAGACCGTCAAGGTTGATGGCGAAGAACTGCTCGTGATGCGTGAAGAAGACATTATGGGCGTCGTCGAAGCCTAAGCCTCTCTTCGGTTAGATGTCCCTCAGTCTCTACTGATTACTTGAATTTAAGGAGTTTTTCATGGCAGCAAAAGACGTTAAGTTTGGTGATTCCGCCCGTTCCCGCATGGTTGAAGGCGTCAATATCCTGGCCGATGCCGTCAAGGTAACGCTGGGCCCGAAAGGCCGCAATGTCGTTCTTGAACGCTCGTATGGCTCGCCAACCGTGACCAAGGATGGCGTTTCCGTCGCCAAGGAAATTGAACTAAAGGATAAGTTCGCCAATATGGGCGCGCAAATGGTCAAGGAGGTTGCCTCCAAGACTTCCGATATTGCCGGTGACGGTACGACGACGGCGACCGTGCTGGCGCAGTCGGTTGTCCGCGAAGGGATGAAATACGTGGCGGCCGGTATGAATCCGATGGATCTTAAGCGTGGTATTGACAAAGCGGTTGCAACGATCGTCGAAGAGCTGAAAAAACTTTCCAAACCGTGCAAAACTTCCAAAGAAATTGCCCAGGTCGGTTCAATCTCGGCCAACTCGGATGCCGATGTCGGCAAGATTATTGCCGATGCAATGGACAAGGTTGGCAAGGAAGGCGTGATTACCGTTGAAGATGGCAAGTCGTTGAATAACGAGCTGGATGTTGTTGAAGGCATGCAGTTCGACCGCGGCTATCTGTCGCCGTATTTCATCAACAATCCGGACAAGCAGGTTGCTGTTCTGGACAATCCGTACGTCCTGCTGTTCGATAAGAAAATCTCAAATATCCGCGATTTGCTGCCGGTCCTTGAGCAGGTTGCCAAGGCAGGCCGTCCTCTGCTGATCATTGCCGAAGATGTTGAGGGCGAGGCGCTGGCGACGCTGGTTGTCAACAATATACGCGGCATCCTCAAGACTTGTGCTGTCAAGGCGCCTGGCTTCGGCGATCGCCGCAAAGCTATGCTCGAAGACATCGCCATCCTGACGGGAGGCCAAGTCATCGCCGAGGAAGTTGGCCTGACGCTGGAAAAAGCCACGCTCAACGAGCTGGGTCAGGCTAAGCGCGTTGAAATCGCCAAGGAAAATACGACCATCATCGACGGCGCGGGTGTTGCTGCCAACATTGAAGCGCGCGTCAAGCAGATCCGTACGCAGATTGAGGAAGCAACCTCCGATTACGATAAGGAAAAACTGCAAGAGCGTGTTGCCAAACTGGCGGGCGGCGTGGCGCTGATCAAGGTTGGCGCGGCGACCGAAGTTGAAATGAAAGAGAAAAAGGCGCGTGTCGAAGATGCGTTGCATGCCACGCGCGCGGCGGTGGAAGAAGGTATTGTCGCGGGCGGCGGTGTTGCCCTGTTGCGTGCCCGGTCGGCAATCGGCGGAAAACTCAAGGGCGATAACGCCGATCAGGAAGCCGGCATCAAGATTGTACTGCGCGCCATCGAACAACCGTTGCGTGAAATTGTTGCCAATGCGGGCGATGAACCCTCCGTCGTGGTCAATGCCGTCATCAACGGCAAGGGCAACTATGGCTACAACGCGGCAACAGGCGAGTACGGCGATATGGTTGAAATGGGCGTGCTTGACCCGACCAAGGTGACCCGCACCGCACTGCAAAATGCCGCTTCCATCGCCGGCTTGATGCTGACCACTGACTGCATGGTGGCAGAATTGGCCGAAGACAAGCCGGCTGCCGGCGGCATGCCAGGAGGCATGGGCGGTATGGGCGGCATGGGCGGTATGGACATGATGTAAACGCCTGTTTCATCTTCCGCGCCCTGGCTTTTCTCGGATGCGGAACGCTTCAACCGAACCCCGTGCGGTTATTCCGCACGGGGTTTTTATTTGGGTCATATTCAGGGCGTTACCGGCGCATATCGTGCATTAACGTGGTTTATCTAGCATGGATTGAAAGCGGCATCGAGCATGTGCCGGCGATTTTTATGTAGCGGCATTGTTTTTTCCTCACGGCGCGCCTAACATATCTCCTGACGCGCCCGGGGCTGTTGCAATGTGCGCAGGCCGTTACGGTGGCGTGCCGTTAGTGCTGTCTTCTGGTGTAATCTGCCATTGTTTGTGGCCGTTCTGAACATCAACCAACAATAGGAATTTAATGATGCTGACCGAGGAAGAAATCACCCAAGCCCGCGCGACGCTTGATGAACTCAAAGTAGAACATCGAGACCTCAACTTGATCATTGAACATCTCGCCGCCACACCTTTACCGGATCAGGACCAGCTTCTGGTGCATCGCCTCAAGAAGCGCAAACTCATGCTCAAGGATAAAATTTATCAGCTTGAACGTTCGCTGGCCTGAGCCTTGCTCTTCTTCTTTGCCTGAGCGGGCAAGTCGGACACAAAATGCACGTTGCTCCTCTCCTGATGTACAAGTCTGGAGGAGGCGTGATAGGCAATAGATGAATGGCGGAGTGTCCGTATAGCTCAGAGCAGAACGGATGGGGCGTCTCGTGCTTATCACCAAATAGCACGCACAGGCGATGCATATAGAATCCGATGGCATACGCTTTTCCAACAAAACGGTGAAATCTAGGCTACGCATGGCGCGTATGCCGAGAGCGGTCGGCAAGTAACGTCATCGGGAAAGCGAAGGCTTTCGACAATATCGGTTGCTAAGCTGCGGCTGATAGCGGGTGCCTCTGCTTCTATTGAATATCCTTATCCAGAGAACTGGAGAAAAATCGATATGGAAAACCCAAGCATTCTCTCTCACGTTTCATTGGGTTCAAATCGTTTCAGCGAGGCGTTGGCGTTTTATGACCGGGTTTTGGCGACGCTAGGCATTGGCCGCATATTGGATTTAAGCGAGCATAAGGCGGTTGCTTATGGCCGTATTTATCCGGAATTCTGGATACAGGCGCCTTTTGACGGCCAACCTGCACAAAACGCCAATGGCGTGCATATTGCATTTCTGGCGAAAAACCGTGAACAAGTTCATGCCTTCTACGAAGCGGCGCTGGCTGCCGGCGGCCAGGATGATGGCGCGCCAGGGCCGCGACCGCATTATAGTGAGCCGTACTATGGCTGTTTTGTCCGTGATCTCGACGGCCACAAAATCGAGGCGATGGCCTGGCTGGAGCCGAGTAAATAAATAATCAAGGCATGGCGTGCCGGAGAAGCCTGGAGAAGGCTGGTAATTCCCTCTGTTTTGTTTGAATTTTCGGGGCGCCGGACAAAACTCATGCTGAAAATCTTTGTAGCTTTTACGCTGTAAGGCTCCTGAGAGTTGAAAACCTTTGAAGGCAAAAAACACCCTTCCTTCCTCTCAAAACAGATCAAAAACCTACCCATTAAAAGAACATACTGCGACGAGCGGCGTCATCAGCACTCTGCCAAACACGCCAGGCGAGCCAGGCTTCAAGAAAACGGCGCGCCGTGATCGGATAAGCAGGTCTGGAGCGCCCGTAAACACTGGGCTGGCAAGACGTCAGCAATACCGCAATGCCGCAATAGTGTGATTGGCAGCCGCCAGCGCCAGTTTCGGTTAGAAAAACGCCTTGAACCTGACGCCCTCGGCAGCTTTACGGCGACGGAGACCGACTGCCCCGCAGCCCGCGTAAAACGGGCGTTTTCGGAGGGGCCGCCCGCTAGCCCAATGTTTATGGGCACTTCCGGCTTACCTGCCGGCAGATGCCCGATTGACAAGGGTTTCAGAAGCAACCGGGCTGAAACGCCCAAAAGACGGGGCTTCAGGCCGACGAGTCATTGCGCTCCGCTGCGGCCGGCCGGCTTATGCCTGATCCATTCGGCCGGAGGTGGCTTGCCTTTGAGGATTTTCCTGTGTTTGGCATCCCGAACGAGCAAGCTACCGGCAGGGAGATTGGGCGTATGAAAAACCGCTCCGCCGGAAAAGTCGGCAAAGCCATTTGCCGTGCGTTCGAATGGTGCGGACATTTGCCGTCGGCCTGCCTCGCAGCCCGCGTAAAACGGGCGTTTCCGGAGGGGCTGTCCGCCAGCCCAATGTTTACGCGGGTTCTTGGCATGCCTATCGGTAAGTCCAGTATTTACTGGCATCCCAGATTGCCTGTCCGCAAACGCCTTACTGACAAGGGTTCCAGAAGCGACCGGGCTGAAACGCCCCAAAGACACGGAATCCGGAAGGAAGATTTGGGAACATGGAAAGGTTTTTGCAGCGCCATCATAGGCTGAAAAAGGAGAATCAGGGACGGTTTATAAAGGATTCTTCTGCTGAAGAATGAGGCTTTAAGCATAAGTTTTGTCCTTTAGCGCCAGGCGTCTCGGAAGAAACTTGAAATTTGGCCATGACTCCTTAATCCTGGAGCTCAAGGCAAGCAGGCGGTGCGCTGAAGATCGTACGGGTCGTGCGGCAAGGCGCAGCCGCACATTTACATTATTTTTTGGGATGGGTGGCTTTGCGCAGGCATTTTGGCGATTAGCGCCAAACGCCTCGGGGAAAGCATGAAGTTTGGTCATTACCCCGAAATAAAAAGGGAGGCCTGTCGCCTCCCTGAAAATGCCGCCGATGAATCCGGGTTAAAAAAGACCGTTGATCGGCTGGGTTCCCGGATTGAAACGCGGGGGCGCTAGAAGCCGCGGAAGTCGGTGAATACTTCGACCGGCTCGCGCTCGGTTCTCAGTGTGTTTTCCGGCGCGTTGGGGTCGGCGTAGCCGAGCGCCATGCCGCAATAGACGATTTCATTGTCCGCGATGCCGAGGTGAGCGCGAATCGTTTTGTGATAGTCGGCAAAGAAGGCCTGCGGGCAGGTGTCGAGGCCGCGTGCGCGGGCGGCGATCATCAGGTTGCCGAGAAACATGCCGCAATCGACGAGCATGCCTTTGCCAAGACGGTTGTCGAGCGTGAAAATCAGGCCGACCGGCGCGTCAAAGAAAATGTAGTTACGGCCGGCCTGCTCCTTCATCCGCGCCGTATCGCCTTTCTGAATGCCCAGCAGGCTGTAAAGGCCGAGGCCGCACTTGCGGCGGCGCGACAGCCAGGGTTCGACCCATTCCTTAGGGTAGTAGTCGAGTTCGCGCCCGCCGTCGGTTTCGCCAGCGGCGTGCTTGGCCATGATCGCGGCGGAAAGCGCGTTTTTCGCTTCACCGCTCAGCGCATAGACCCGCCAGGGCTGGACGTTGGTGCCGGAAGGCGCACAAGCCGCCAGTTCGAGCAGTTCGCGCACGGTCGCCTTAGGCACCGGCGTGGGCAGGAAGCGGCGCATGGAGTGGCGCGAGCGGATGGCTTCATCGACGTATTTGACGGCTTCGTTCATGGTTTCCTCTCTTTCCTTTCTTGGCGTTTAGAGTGTTGGCGCGTGGTTTGCACCTAGCGTGTAGAACCTGGCAGCATCAATCATTGCCCGCCGCCCGGTGCGTTCACAATGGCCGATAAGGCGTCGGCCAGCGCACGGCACTGCGCGTCCGTGCCGATACTGATGCGCAGATACTGCTCGATGCGCGGCTGCCTGAAATGGCGGACAAGGATGTGATGCGCCCGCAGGCTGGCGGCGATATGTGCGGCGTCGTGCCGTGGATGGCGGGCGAAAATGAAATTGGCCGCCGAGGGCAGGACTTCAAAGCCCAGCCCGCGCAAGGCCTCGCTTAACCAAGCCCGGCTTTGCATGACGGCGCGGCGCGTTGCGTCGAAATGGGCGCGGTCGCGCAGGGCGGCGATGCCGCCGGCGATGGCGAGACGGTCGAGCGGGTAGGAGTTGAAACTGTTCTTGACGCGATCGAGCGCCTCAATGAGCGGCGCTTGGCCGATGGCGTAACCGATGCGCAGGCCGGCCAGGGAATAGGATTTGGACAGCGTGCGGATAATCAGCAGATTGGGCAGACGGTCGATGAGCGGTACGGCGGTGGGGATTTCCGCAATCGTTTCGCCGCTAAAGTCGATATAGGCTTCGTCGATGACAATGGGGACGTCGGGATGCGCGCGCGCCAGGCGCTCGATGTCGGACTGCGGCAACAGACGGCCTGTCGGCGCGTTCGGATTGGCGAGAATGATGGCGCCGCATCCACACCGGGGGTGCAGGTAATCGTCGATGCGAACGGTGAACTCGGCATCGAGCGGTATGCGAGCGCAATCGATACCGTACAGCCGGCAATAGACGGGATAGAAGCTGTAACCGATGTCCGGCGTGAGCAGCGGCCGATCGTGCTGGAGCAGCGCCATGAACACGTGCGCCAGCACTTCGTCCGAGCCATTGCCGACGAAGATCTGTGCGGGGGCGATGCCGCTTGCCGGAAACTGCTCGGCGATCGCCGCCTTGAGCCGCGTCGCGTCCGGATCAGGGTACAGGCGCAGTGCAGCGGCGTCTTCGCCCAACGCCTCGTGCAGCGCCGTCAGCACGGCGGGCGAGGGCGGATAAGGATTTTCGTTGGTATTGAGCTTGACGAGACCGGGCAGTGCGGGCTGTTCGCCGGGGACATAGGGCGTCAGGCGATGGACGGTCTGGCTCCAGAACTGGCTCATGGTGGCAACGATACGCGGGATAGTTCGAATAGGGTCGAATAGGTCGTCGGGTCGTGGCGGTTGCGGTGACGGTGTGGAGCCTCCGGCAGGATGCCCCGGACACGCCGCTGCGGACAGGAGGCAATGGTATCATGACGCCCGCGAACTGATACGGGCGCGGGCGCATGGGTGAGACGGCCTGCCCGAGCAGCCGGCTTTCCGGCCCGCCCATCATCCGACATGTCATTTCCTCTTAATGATCGTGAATCAAGGTGCCAGCATGCGGCAAGCCGAAGTAAGCAGAAATACCTCCGAAACGCAGGTCAGGGTCCGGCTGAATCTCGACGGCGCCGGTCAGGCAAAGCTGGCGACCGGCGTGCCTTTTCTCGACCACATGCTCGACCAGGTGGCGCGGCATGGCCTGATCGATCTTGACATTGAGGCAACGGGGGACCTGCACATTGATGCGCACCATACCGTCGAAGACGTCGGCATCGCCTTTGGGCAGGCGCTGGCGGCGGCGCTGGGCGGCAAGCAGGGCATCTGCCGCTATGGGCACGCCTACGTGCCGCTCGACGAGTCGCTCTCGCGCGTGGTGATCGATCTGTCCGGGCGTCCGGGGCTGGTGTTCTCCGTCGCTTTCGCGCGTGCATGGGTCGGTGCGTTTGACGTCGATCTGTGCCGGGAATTCTTCCAGGGTCTGGTCAATCACGCGCTGATGACCCTGCATATCGACAACCTGCGCGGCGACAATGCCCATCACCAGGCGGAAACCGTGTTCAAAGCCTTCGGCCGCGCCCTGCGCATGGCCGTCGCCGAAGATGCGCGCCAGGCCGGCCGGGTGCCGTCGACCAAGGGGGCGCTTTAATGCCGGGGCACGGAACGCAGGGGACGGTTGCCATTATCGACTATGGCATGGGCAATCTGCGCTCGGTGCGGCAGGCGCTGCTCAAGGTTGCCGATGGCTGCGAAATCCTCGTGACGGCCGATCCGCAAACGGTCATGGCCGCCGAACGGGTCGTCTTTCCTGGGCAGGGCGCGATGCCCGATTGCATGCGAGAGATCGATGCGCGCGGTTTGCGCCCGGCCGTCGTCGCTGCGGCGCGGAACAAGCCTTTTCTCGGCATCTGTCTCGGGCTGCAAATGCTGTTTGAACATAGCGAAGAAGGCGATACCGCCGGATTGGGCATTCTGCCCGGTCGTGTCCGGCGCTTTCCGGCGCCTGGCGTGGGTGCGGACGGTGCTGCGGAACGGCGGCTCAAGGTGCCGCACATGGGCTGGAACGAAGTGCATCAGACGCGAACGCATCCCCTATGGGGCGGTATTGACGACGGCGAGCGTTTTTATTTCGTACATAGCTACTACGCCGAACCGGCCGATTTACGGATGACGGCGGGCGAAACCCGCTATGGCCTCCGCTTTACCAGCGCGGCGGCGCAGGATAATATCTTCGCCATCCAGTGCCACCCGGAAAAAAGCGCGGCTGTCGGTCTGCGGCTGCTGGAAAATTTCATCGGCTGGCGGCCTTGAGTTCTTGAACGATAGACATGCCATGGCGGGTTTCTTGCTGTACGGACGCCGGAATGACGATAGGAATGGCTCGCTTTGGGCTGTTTTCCGCACGCCGATTTTGAGGCGTCCCGGGTAAGCGCCCGTTTTTTCACCAACCTCAGTGATTCGTTTCCGCAAAATGCTGATCATCCCCGCAATCGATCTGAAAGACGGCCAGTGCGTGCGCCTGAAGCAGGGCGACATGGACGAAGCCACGGTGTTTTCCACTGCTCCCGGCGAACAGGCCGCGCACTGGCTGGCGCAGGGCGCGCGCCGGTTGCATGTCGTCGATCTGGACGGCGCCTTTGCCGGCCGGCAGAAGAATGAACGGGCGATCCGCGAAATTGTCGAGGCGCTTGATGGCGAAATCCCCGTCCAGCTGGGCGGCGGCATCCGTGATCTCGATACCATCGAGCGGATTCTCGATCGCGGCATCAGCTACGTCATCATCGGTACGGCGGCGGTGAAAAACCCCGGCTTTCTGCGCGATGCCTGTAGCGCCTTCCCCGGGCAGATTATCGTCGGGCTTGACGCGAAGGATGGCAAGGTTGCGGTCGACGGCTGGTCGAAACTGACCGGGCACGATGTCATCAGCCTGGCTAAAAAATGTGAGGACTACGGCGTCGAAGGCATTATTTATACGGATATCGGGCGTGACGGCATGCTCACCGGCATCAACATCGAAGCGACGGTGCGGATGGCGCAGGCGCTGCGCACGCCGGTCATTGCCAGCGGCGGCTTTTCCAGTCTCGACGATATCCGCCAGTTATGCGCGGTAGAAAGCGAAGGGATTTTCGCCGCCATTGCCGGACGCGCCATCTATGACGGCACGCTTGCTTTTGCCGACGCTCAGGCCGAGGCGGACCGGCTCTCGGCGGACTTTCACTGACGGAAACTGACGCCATGACCCTGGCCAAACGCATTATCCCGTGTCTGGACGTCACGGCCGGCCGCGTCGTCAAGGGGACGAATTTCGTCAACCTGCGCGATGCCGGCGATCCGGTTGAAATTGCACGGCGTTACGATAAACAGGGGGCGGATGAAGTGACGTTTCTCGATATCACCGCTTCATCCGACCAGCGCGACATCATCCTGCATGTCGTCGAGGCCTGTGCCGCGCAGGTCTTCATTCCGCTGACCGTGGGCGGCGGCGTGCGCACGGTCGCCGATGTGCGCCGCCTGCTCAATGCGGGGGCCGACAAGGTGAGCATTAACACGGCGGCGGTACAAAATCCCGATCTGATCGCCGAAGCGTCGGCCAAGGTCGGCAATCAATGCATTGTTGTTGCCATCGACGTCAAGCAGGTCGGGGCGGGGCGATGGGAAGTCTTTACCCACGGCGGCCGCACGCCGACCGGGCGTGATGCGATTGCCTGGGCGAAGCAGGTGCAGATGCTGGGGGCGGGGGAAATCCTGCTGACCAGCATGGATCGAGATGGCACCCGGAACGGCTTTGATCTGGCGCTGATCCGCGCCGTATCGGACGCCGTCGATGTTCCGGTTGTCGCCAGTGGCGGCGTCGGTAACTTGCAGCACCTGGCCGACGGCATTACACAAGGCGGTGCCGATGCCGTCCTCGCCGCGAGTATTTTCCATTTTGGCGAATACACCGTGCGGCAGGCCAAGGAATTCATGCGCGTACGCGGCATTGAGGTCAGACTGTGAGCGATCTCGATACCAGCCTGCCTTGGCTCGACGCACTCCAATGGGACGTGCACGGCCTGATTCCCGCGATTACCCAGGATGCGGCGAGCGGACGCGTGGTCATGCTGGCCTGGATGAACCGCGAGTCTTTGCAGGAAACGCTCCGCTGCGGTCATGCGGTGTATTGGTCGCGCTCGCGTCAACGTCTGTGGCGTAAAGGAGAGGAATCGGGGCATGTACAGAAACTGCTGTCGATTCGCGCCGATTGTGATGGCGACGCGCTGCTGCTCTCGGTCGAGCAGGCGGGAGGAATCGCCTGCCACACCGGTCGGGCGAGCTGCTTTTTTCTTGAACTGAAAGACGGGCATTGGTCGCCCGCCGAGCCGGTGCTGAAAGATCCCGACACGATTTATAGACGATGATGCCGTTTGCCGCACGGATACAGGGTTGCACGGCCGTAGCTACGGATGTGAACATGTGATTTACGGGTCAATCCGTGCGGGGCGCAGGCGTGGGTTGGGGTAGAATGAGGCTCGTCGGGTAATCGCCGGACGCGGCCTCGGCAGATAGAGCAGGACGATTGAAAAGGACGACCGGAAAAGACGACCGGAAAGGGGATCGGAACGAGATGGCAAATGAAATCACGACTGCGATGAATGAGGACGTTCTGCGTCGCTTGGGCGCAACGCTGGCTTCACGCCGCCATGCCGATCCGGCTGTTTCGTATACGGCCAAACTATTCGCCAAGGGGCCGGACGCCATCCTCAAAAAGATTGGCGAGGAAAGCGCCGAGCTGATCATGGCGGTCAAGGATGGCGAAGCCGATCACATCGTTTACGAATCGGCCGATCTGCTCTATCACGTGATGGTCTTGCTGACATTCTGCGGTCTGGGCATCGAAGACGTTTTCTGGGAACTGCATCGCCGCGAGGGCGTTTCCGGCATCGAGGAAAAAAATTCGCGGACGGCGAAGTGAGCTGAATTCTGACAAAGTGAATGCGAGGTCAAATCATGGATGACTGCCTTTTTTGCAAGATTGTGCACGGGGAAATTCCGTCGCGCAAAGTATACGAAGATGATCTGGTTTTCGCGTTTCATGACATCCACCCGCTGCGGCCGATGCATCTTCTCGTCATTCCCAAACGGCACATCACTTCATTGGCCGAGGCGGAGGCCGCTGACGAGCCGGCGCTGGGCCGCCTGCTTGCCGTTTCCCGGCGTCTGGCGCAGGAATGCGGCAGTACGGATGGATTCCGCGTGATCATCAACACGGGGCGTGTGGGCGGCCAGGAAGTCCCGCATCTGCACGCGCATCTTGTCGGCGGGCCGGATCCGGTTGGGCCGATGCTCAAACGTAATTAAGGAGGAACGGAACATCATGGCTCCGAGTATCTGGCAAATCCTGATCGTCCTGCTCATCGTACTGATTGTCTTCGGTAAAAAGCTGCCTAGCCTGACTTCGCTGGGCAAGGATCTGGGCGGTGCGTTTCGGGGCTTTAAGGAAGGTATCAAGGGCGAGGAAAATTCGGCGGCCGAGTCTCGGGCGGCCGTCGATGCCGACGCGGCAAAGCAGTTGCCCGAAGGGCAGAAAGCGGCCGAAGGCGAGGCCAAGAGCAGGGCCGATACTTAAATGGACGAAGCTTGCCGGGTTTACTGCCTGTGCCATTGCTTGATTCCATTGCTTCGCTGAATGTTCGACATCGGTTTTTCTGAATTGGTGCTTATCGCCATCGTTGCGCTGGTGGTGGTCGGGCCGGAGCGGTTGCCGCGCGTAGCGCGCACGGCGGGGCTGCTGCTTGGCCGTCTGCAGCGGTACGTGGGCGACATCAAGGCCGATATCCACCGCGAAATCGAGCTCGACGAGCTGAAGCGGTTGCAGGCCGATATGCGGGCATCGGCGCGCGATCTGGAGCGCAGCATGGCGAGCGTGAAGGAGAGTGTACAGTCGGCTGAACGGTCGTCACGGCATGCGCTGGCAGAGGCGGGCGACGAGATTCGTGCGCTGACCAGCGATATCCCTGGGCGCGCCATTGACGAGACGCAGCCGCCTGCATCTGATGCTACCGAGACCGAGAAAACCGCGTTGCCTGCTGCTGCGCCGGCCATGCGCGCGGACGATAGCGTCAGAACGGCCCGCCCGCCGGAGAAAGCATGAGCGCCGAGCCGCATTCCGACCGGGAGCCTGGCTGCGCAGGTGATGACGACGGGGGAAAAGAAGAACCCTTGATGTCACATCTGATCGAACTGCGTGACCGGCTCATCCGCGCGCTGCTTTCGATCCTGATTGTTTTCCTGTGTCTCTTTTATTGGGCCAAAGATCTGTATGCACTATTGGCCCAGCCGTTGCTGGCCAGCCTGCCGCAGGGCGGGCAGATGATTGCAACGGATGTCGTTGGCGTCTTTCTCGTACCGATGAAAGTCGCGCTGATGGTTGCCTTTCTCATTGCGTTGCCCTATGTGCTGTACCAGGCCTGGGCGTTTATTGCTCCGGGGCTTTATGCGCATGAGAAGCGTCTGGCGCTGCCGCTGGTGACGACGAGCGTGTTGCTTTTTTTTGTCGGCATGGCGTTTGCCTACTTTCTCGTTTTTCCCGCCGTATTCGGTTTCATGGCGCAAATTGCGCCGGAGGGCGTCGCCTGGATGACCGACATCGATAAATACCTTTCCTTCGTCCTGACCAGCTTTATTGCTTTCGGCGTGACTTTCGAGGTGCCTGTCGTTGTCATCGTTATGGTCAAAATGGGTATTGTCGAACTGGAGATGCTCAAGGAATGGCGGCCTTATGTCATTGTCGCCGCATTCGTTATCGGCGCCATCTTCACGCCGCCGGATGTTGTCTCTCAGCTTTTTCTGGCTGTGCCGCTTTGCCTGCTTTACGAGCTGGGTATGCTGTTGGCGCGCTTCATCAGCAAACCGGCGGATGAAGACCATCTGCCGGCGACGATGGACTGATTGCAGCACAAGGCCGTTTGCCAGAATATTTTTTATTGCCGGTCGGCCGTATTGGCCGAGAGGGCGTAAATGATCAATCCGTGCAGGAGGTGTGGCATGAATCGTGATGCGCTGGTGCGCTATCTCAACGACTTGTTGGCGGCGGCGCGTTTCAAGGACTATTGTCCCAACGGTTTACAGGTGGAAGGGCGCGCCGAGATACGCAAGATCGTCGCCGGCGTGACGGCTAGCCAGGCGCTGGTCGACGCCGCCATCGAGCGCGATGCGGACGCGCTGCTGGTACACCACGGCTGGTTCTGGCGTGGCGAGGATGTGCGTGTGACCGGCCTGCGCAAGCGACGCCTGCAAGCCTTGCTCCACGGCGATATCAACCTGATTGCCTATCATCTACCGCTCGATGCGCATCCTGAGTTGGGCAACAATGCGCGCTTGGCGCAGCGCCTGGGCTGGTGCGTCGAAGGGCGTTACGGCGAGCAGGAAATCGGTGGGTTCGGCCGCCTGGAAACGCCGTTGCCATTGGCCGACCTGGCCGCCCGCGTCGAGGCCGCTTTGCGGCGCGCGCCACTGGTCATCGACGGTGAGGCGGCGCCCGGACGCCTGATTCATCGTATCGCCTGGTGCTCGGGAGGCGGGCAAAGTTACTTTGACGAGGCGCTGACGCTTGCTGTTGATGCGTTTTTGTCGGGCGAGATTTCCGAGCCGCAGGTGCATATGGCGCGCGAATCCGGCGTTGCCTATATCGCCGCCGGGCACCACGCCACCGAGCGCGGCGGGGTTGCGGCACTGGCGGCGCATCTGAGCGAAAAATTTGCGCTCGACTGCGAGTTTCTCGATCTCGACAATCCGGTATGACAGCTCAGCCGGTTTTTTTGACTCTCTTTTCACTGTCCCAAGGAGCCGTCATGGCCTATGTTTTTCCGCCCGCACTGCCGGTGAGCCTGCCGATCGCCGGTCATACCGCGCGCTTTCCTGTTCGCCGCGTTTATTGCGTCGGGCAGAATTATTCCGACCATATTGCCGAGATGGGCGGCAATCTGCGTGAGCCGCCGTTTTTCTTCAGCAAGCCGTCCGATGCGCTGGCGCCGGGTGACGGCGAGGTCGTTTATCCACCGCAGACCGAAGACTACCAGCATGAAATCGAGCTGGTCGTAGCGATTGGCGAGGGCGGCCGCGAGATCCCTGCCGAGCGGGCGCTGGCGCATGTGTTTGGCTATGCCGTCGGCCTTGATATGACGCGCCGCGATTTGCAGCGGCAGGCGAAAGAGCAGCAGCAGCCGTGGGAGATGTGCAAGGGGGCCGACCAGAGTGCGCCCATCAGCCCGCTGTTTCCGGTTGCGCAGGCCGGGCATCCGGGT
This sequence comes from uncultured Propionivibrio sp., assembly GCA_938040985.1. Lineage (GTDB taxonomy): Bacteria > Pseudomonadota > Gammaproteobacteria > Burkholderiales > Rhodocyclaceae > Propionivibrio. The sequence goes on along the minus strand of CALHZD010000140.1, from coordinate 3,145 downwards.
CGTGGGGCGATTTGGCTGAAAGTCAACGGCGTCGAGAAGCAGCGCGGCGATCTTGCGCAAATGATCTGGAAACCCGCCGAGATTATTGCCAACTTATCCGCGTACGTCGCACTCGCGCCGGGGGACCTGATTTTTACCGGCACGCCGGCAGGGGTGTCGGCGGTGACCCGCGGCGATGTGCTGGAAGGGGGCGTTGACGGATTGGGGACGTTAAATATCCGCGTGGTTTAGTCTGATCCGGTGGCCGCCAGAAGAAAAATTGCGTGGCAAGGAACGGGGCGGCGAAGCATTGGCCGCCTAAAATGACGGCCCAAAAACAATGCCGCGCCCGGGTGTCGATGACACGTCCGGAACGCGGCATGCGCGTTGTGATGAACTGCGTTTAGTGTGCCGAGACCGTTGGCCCGTGACGACGGGACTTGATCAGATCCGCGAGTGCGTTGACGGCGCTGGTGGTCAGATCGACCAGTTTGACCGCGGCATACGTGATGAATGCGGCGACCAGGGCGACGAGGAGATGCAGTTCCAGAGAGTGCTTCATAAACAGATCAAATGTTGCCATGCTTCTTACCTTCTTCCTTCTATCTTCCAAAACACAATCAATAAAAATAAACGACTCAATCAAACCTCGATGATTCGGGATGCCCGAAAAATTGAGGCGCATATTCTATCTCCTGCGCCGCCATTGTTCTGCCAACTTTGTCACTGTTTTGGTATGTGCCGTGGTTTTTTTGCAGAATACGGGGAGAGCATGGCGTCAATACGGCAAGGCGAATGAGAGAAGGAAATGGCGGAAAAAATGACGGAAGCGGGCGGAGAAATCGGCATTTGGCAGCCTCCCAGGAATCGGGTAGTCTGGCCGCTATGGTGATGTCGAATGCGCAGCCGATCAGGCAATCTTATCCCGCGTCTAGGTTTTTTCACCATCGCCCGATGCCTCCTGTCCCCGTTTCTTCTGCTTCCGTTCGTCCCTGATCGCCCATGTTTTTTCAGCAGGCCAGACTGATCGCCCAGCATGCCGGCCCCGTGCTGGTCGCGCAACTGGCCGCGATGGGCATGATGATTACCGATACGGTAGTGCTCGGTCATTATGGTACGGAAGACCTGGCCGCCGTCGCCGTGGGCGGCGGCATTTACGTGGCCGTGCTGTTCGCGCTGACCGGCGTGCTGCAAGCCGTTTCGCCCACGGTGTCGCAGCTCAAAGGCGCCGGGCGCGACGGCGAGATTGCCGGGGCGCTCCAGCAATGCTTCTGGCTGGCGCTGTGCTTTGCCGTCCCCGGCGTGCTGATTCTGCTGCATCCCGACCCGCTGCTGAATCTTTCGAAAATCGAAGCGGGCGTCGAAACGCGCGCCCGCGCCTACCTTGCCGTGCTTGCCTGGGCGATTCCGGCGGCGCTCTGCTACCGCACGTTCTACGCCTTCTGCAACGCGCTGGGACAGACGCGGCCGCTGGTGCTCATCTCGCTTGGCAGCACGCTGCTGCATGCGCCGCTTTCCTGGTTTCTGGTCAACCGCGGGCTGGGCGTGACGGGCGCGGGCATGGCCAGCGTCATCATCAGCTGGTGCACGTTCATCTGCGGCTTCTTTTACATGAAAACCGGCAAGGCACTGGCGTCCTACCGCCTGCTGCACGACTGGCAGGCGCCCCGGCCGGCCATGATGCGCGAACTGGTGCGGCTGGGCCTGCCCATGGGCATGTCGAATTTCGTTGAAATTTCCTCGTTCACGCTGACCTCGCTGTTTGTCGCCCAATTGGGCGCAACCGCGGTCGCCGGGCATCGCGTCGTCGCCAATCTGGCGGCCATCTGCTACATGCCGCCGCTGGCGCTGGCGATTGCCACGCTGACGCAGGTCGGTTTTGCCGTCGGCGCGCGTGACTGGCGGCGCGCCCGTATCTCCGCGCTGGCCGGGCTGGCGCTGGCCTGCGCCGTGGCCTGCCTGCTCGGCGGCACGCTCTGGCTCGGCGAAAACGCCATAGTCAGCGCCTACAGCAATGATCCGGCCGTGCGCAGCGTGGCACTGTCGCTGATTATTTACATTGTCGGTTATCAGATTTTTGACGCCGTTCAAACGATCGCCGCCTTTGCGCTGCGCGGTTACAAGATCGCCTTCGTGCCTATGCTGGTGCATTTGCTGTGTTTCTGGGGCGTCGGTTTATTCGGCGGCTGGTGGCTGGCTTTCCGCGGGCTCGCGGCGATTGCGCCGATGGGCGTCGGCGGCTTCTGGCTGGCTTCCCTGCTTGGCCTGGCGCTGGCCTCGCTGCTCTTCGGCGCGCTGCTCTGGCGCCGCATACGGCGCGATCTGTCATAGCGACTCCCTTTGCCAAAATACTGCGTTGGCTCGCCTTGCCGTATTACTCATACTGTCAGCGGCTCGCCGCCTTGTCTTTGGCAAAGTTGAGCCGCTATATTTTGGACGTCTCAAATATAGGTGCCCTGAAACCCGCGCGGATAGGGCGTTTCTAGGTACCCCCTTGGAGATGCCCTAAATACAAGGGCTTCAGGACAGTGGTTTCGGAAGCCAGCCGACCACCACGCCAGAAGCGCGCGATCAGCACACCTACATCTCGCCATTTCCGCCGCCGCGCTCACCAGACCACCGCCAGAGTCTCCGTCAATAGGGCATTTCGGGCAGGCGCCCTGAAACCCTTATCAATAAAGGGCTTCAGGGCAGGTATCGCTGGAGCCCGTGCAAATAAAGGAACCCCCGGTAGGGCGCCCGGAAACGCCCTATTTACACGGGTTGCAGAAAGTCGATCGGGGCACTGTTTTAGTTTATGTTTTGTGATGCTCTGGAGCCCTTGTATTTAGGGCGTTTCAGCGCGTTTTATGTTTTCTAGCCTGTTTTCAAGGATTTTGGAGCGGGGCGTTCGGTGATGCTCTGTTTACAAGGGCTCCAGAGCATCCCTCTTGGAGATGCCTGTAAATAAATGACTTGCGGGCAACCTTCTCGGAAATGCCCTAAATACAGGGGCTCGCGTGCAGACGTCCGGAAGAATCTAAACACAAGGATCGAAAGAATTGTTTGACTGTAGGCGCTGGCTCCGCCCGTAAAGCTTCTTTGGGCGGTGCCTGCGCGCGAGGGCGCGTAATGCTGTGCGGGTTCCACCTACGAAACTTCTTTTGAAGCCGTTGCGCTGAGCGGC
>CALHZD010000139.1 GCA_938040985.1 uncultured Propionivibrio sp. | reverse complement strand
TTTCAGTGACGACCTCGACATCGAGAACGAGCTATGGCCCGAAAACGCCCTGCCGATGCAGGTGTTTATGGCGATGCAGACGCAATGGCGCATTGGCATGGGCGGCGCAACGGGGCTGGATTACTCGGTGTTGCCGGTTGTTGAGGATCGTTTGGGCGTCCCCAAAAAACGGCGCGCCGAGTGTTTTAAGGGGCTGCAAATGATCGAGCGCGAGGTGCTGAGCGTCTGGGGCGAGGCGGCCAAAGCGCGGCAAAACGGATAACGGGCAATTACGGGATAATTAATGAGCGAGTTAAAGGTCGGCGTTAAGGTCGGGTACGACGGCAAAGAGTTATCAAGCGGCATTGATAATTCCCGCCGTAAGCTCTCCGAGCTCGCGCAATCGACCCGCAGCCGCCTCCGGGCGGCTGTGTGTTGAAACTTGTGAACTGGGTAACGTATGTAACGTCACCCGAGCAGCCGCCTCCGGGCGGCTGTGTGTTGAAACATGGTAATTGGATGCGTCCTCATAGTTGTCCGCCGCAGCCGCCTCCGGGCGGCTGTGTGTTGAAACAGGAGCAAAGGCTACAAGATCGGCTGGGACTGGTGCAGCCGCCTCCGGGCGGCTGTGTGTTGAAACTTCCGGGGGTTATTTGGCCTTGCCGTCCGACGGCAGCAGCCGCCTCCGGGCGGCTGTGTGTTGAAACAGCGGTTCGAGTACGCGTTAAAAGGAGGATGCCGGCAGCCGCCTCCGGGCGGCTGTGTGTTGAAACACGCCGTATAGCGTCCCCGTTACAATTGGCACTTGGCAGCCGCCTCCGGGCGGCTGTGTGTTGAAACCGGTCCCCGTCGAGATCACCGTGCCCGGCGAAGCGCAGCCGCCTCCGGGCGGCTGTGTGTTGAAACCGGCGGCCAGCATATAGGCGGCTGGCGCATCGTCGCAGCCGCCTCCGGGCGGCTGTGTGTTGAAACTGCGCTTTCCGGGCGGATTTTTGAAACTTGTTGGCGCAGCCGCCTCCGGGCGGCTGTGTGTTGAAACGTTGCGGTTGTTGCGGGTGATAAGACCTATTACAGGCAGCCGCCTCCGGGCGGCTGTGTGTTGAAACATTTCAAACGCGTTCTCAGCCAGTGTCAGATAGTCGCAGCCGCCTCCGGGCGGCTGTGTGTTGAAACTGATACTCGGAGTCAAACGTATCGTGCCCGTCGCGCAGCCGCCTCCGGGCGGCTGTGTGTTGAAACCGTCACTACTGCGCTGACTGCGGCGGGGGTTGCGCAGCCGCCTCCGGGCGGCTGTGTGTTGAAACGTGTTCGTCAAAGGCTTTGAAACGATAGTAGGTGCAGCCGCCTCCGGGCGGCTGTGTGTTGAAACCTACGCCTGACGATGCGTGTCGTTACCGAGTTGAGGCAGCCGCCTCCGGGCGGCTGTGTGTTGAAACGGCACGTATTATCGTGACGATGTAAAACGCCGGTGCAGCCGCCTCCGGGCGGCTGTGTGTTGAAACGAGCGCATTGTCACGCCGTTTAGTCTCGTCGATCGCAGCCGCCTCCGGGCGGCTGTGTGTTGAAACTGACAAGCGCCTGGACAAGGAGGATGACGCCGAGGCAGCCGCCTCCGGGCGGCTGTGTGTTGAAACTCGCGTAGATGAGATTACCGTGTCTCCCTCCAGGCAGCCGCCTCCGGGCGGCTGTGTGTTGAAACATGATTAATACTCCGAATTAACGTTAAGAGACCGCAGCCGCCTCCGGGCGGCTGTGTGTTGAAACACGGTCTACGTCGGCGTCAACGACGGCATGCTGGCAGCCGCCTCCGGGCGGCTGTGTGTTGAAACAAAGCACTCATCCGCTGGCCGGACAATATGGCGCTGCAGCCGCCTCCGGGCGGCTGTGTGTTGAAACATGGCCGAATCGAAGGCCGGCGTGTGGATCGAACGGCAGCCGCCTCCGGGCGGCTGTGTGTTGAAACTCGCCCTGTTGCCTACGCCAAGGGCGATCGAAAAGCAGCCGCCTCCGGGCGGCTGTGTGTTGAAACGGCCGTGGCCATTGACGACGACGGCATCCGGCTGACGCAGCCGCCTCCGGGCGGCTGTGTGTTGAAACGGCGATGCAATGCCGCGCAATGTTTTTGCGGCGGCAGCCGCCTCCGGGCGGCTGTGTGTTGAAACTGGAGAACGGAGATACGCTGGTTTCAGCAACCATGCAGCCGCCTCCGGGCGGCTGTGTGTTGAAACCTCGTCTGGGCGGCTGCGTGGTGCATCCGGACAAGCAGCCGCCTCCGGGCGGCTGTGTGTTGAAACTGCCAGTTACTCTGGCCATGCATCAATCAGTCTTGCAGCCGCCTCCGGGCGGCTGTGTGTTGAAACGGCGATGCGCTGCGCGCGTTTGTCGGCCGCATCCGCAGCCGCCTCCGGGCGGCTGTGTGTTGAAACATCTCCTATCGCCCGGTTGATCCATAGCCGCTCGTGCAGCCGCCTCCGGGCGGCTGTGTGTTGAAACGCCGACCTGGCCGAACAAAAAGCCCGCGCCGAAGCAGCCGCCTCCGGGCGGCTGTGTGTTGAAACAGGCGCGCCTCGATCGGATATGCGCTGCCGCTCCCGCAGCCGCCTCCGGGCGGCTGTGTGTTGAAACTACGCGGTCAAAACCGCACTGGCTCGCTGCGACGCAGCCGCCTCCGGGCGGCTGTGTGTTGAAACTTTAATCTCCTGCCTGCTACCGGCGGCGTCGGCGGGCAGCCGCCTCCGGGCGGCTGTGTGTTGAAACACCGTCGCCGCGGCGCGCCACGATCAATTTGCCGGCAGCCGCCTCCGGGCGGCTGTGTGTTGAAACTTGCTGTGCACTCTCCGAGTACGTCACTGAGGGCGCAGCCGCCTCCGGGCGGCTGTGTGTTGAAACGTCATGACGCAATCGGCGCCGCTGCCGATCCCGCGCAGCCGCCTCCGGGCGGCTGTGTGTTGAAACTCCGAAGGCCGACCATGACGACGGGCCAGACGCGGCAGCCGCCTCCGGGCGGCTGTGTGTTGAAACCATGAACAATTTGGAGCGTCAGACTTACGTTCTGGCAGCCGCCTCCGGGCGGCTGTGTGTTGAAACGTAAGTACGGGCTATGACGCGAAGCAGATACAGGCAGCCGCCTCCGGGCGGCTGTGTGTTGAAACATGGCATGGGGCGCGGAAACAAAATTAGCGATTGTTTATGTGATCCATGTAATTTTTAGGCGTTTTGCTCAGAAACTTCGAGTGGATGCGTACGTAAATGATAAAAATCGTCAGAGAATATCCGGATGTAGCTGGTATGTCGGGTTTCATGAATATTCGAGGAAGAGACGTTATGCATGGCGATACCGTTTTGTGCGCTATTCAGGGTGATATTACGCGCCTGGAGGTCGATGCCATCGTGAATGCGGCCAATTCGACGTTGCTGGGCGGCGGCGGTGTTGATGGCGCAATACATCGTGCGGCAGGGCCGGATCTGCTGGCCGAGTGTAGAACATTAGGTGGCTGCCAGACGGGTGAGGCGAAGATGACACAGGGTTATCACTTGCCGGCGCGTTATGTCATTCATACCGTCGGCCCGGTTTGGCGTGGCGGTGGGCATGGTGAGCCGGCGTTGCTAGCGGCCTGTTACCGGAATTCGTTGTTATTGGCGGCAGAACGGCGGGTGTCGAGTATTGCTTTTCCCTGCATCAGTACGGGTGTGTATGGGTATCCTTTTGAGGCGGCTGCCGATCTGGCGCTGGCGAGCGTGCGCGCAACTTTGCTGGAGATAGATGCCATGCCGAAAATGTCGAAAATCTGCAAAGTCGTGTTCTGCTGTTTTTCGCAGTCGGATTATTTGTATTACGCGCGCTGCCTGGATGTCGGTACGGATTCTCGAAAGCAGGGAGATGCGCTATAGTCAATCCGCTCCCGCGGCTCTGAGCCTGCGGCGCACGTCCGGATTCTACGGGTGATTGCGTTATCCGCCTAACGATCTGGGCGGGTGATTTTCATGAAAAATTTGTTGCTTCCTTGCTCATATCTATCGGGCAAAAAAACAGGATCGTCAGGATAGAAATACCCAGATGCGCCGCGTTCAGCGGGTTTGGGAATGGTCGGGAGAGGACGGGAAAGCGCCTCTGAAACCCAGGTGTTTAGTGGGATGTCTGGTGAGGTGTTTGTCGAGATAATTATTTAGTGGAGGGATCATGAAAGAGCTTGTTTATCGATGGGTGGCAATCGCTCTATGCGGGCTATCTGCTTCGTTGGCTTTTGCGGCAGAGGGTAGTACTGCGGACGAAGTGCGCAAGGCGTGGCTGACGGGTAAGCTGTATGGAAACGATAACGATGGCGCTTCCCTGCGGCGGGTTACGATCAGCGAAAGTTCGCCAGGCAGTTTTTCCGTGCAGATCGACAATCAGTTCGGTTTTCAGTGTGCGCTGGTTTTTGGCGACGATGGGCATCCGCGGCAGTTGTCAGACTGTACGTCAAAAGGCGTTCGTGAAGGGAACAAGAATGATGAATGGTTCGTCAAGGAGCCGCAGGTCATCGATCTGAACTGCGCTAAACTGGCCAAAGAGATCGTATGCAAAGGACGCTACGTGCTGGCTTCGGGGAATTTCGTGCTGGGGCCTTCGGAAATGACCATCGCCATGCCGCGCACGGCGCTGCCGCAGACCAAGGCGGGGTTGATCAACCAGCCAACACTGGCGTATTGCACAGCCAGCAATGTCAATGTGCGGAGCGAACCTTCCACAACGAGCGATGTTGTCGGGCAACTCGGTGCGGGGCGCGTGGTGTTGATCAGTTCGTGGAACGGAGAAAATGGCGCCTGGTACAAGGTGGATTTGCCCGAGGAAAAAGGTTCGGGCTGGGTGTTTGGCGAGTACCTGACCCTTCCCGATGCACCGATGCCGTATTTGGCGCAGATTCTACTCGATTTTGGCAATACGCCGGCCAAGGCGCAGGCTTTGTTTGGGCCGCCTGCCAAGGTCGTGCAAACCACGCTGGAAGCCGGGGGTAAGCACGTTAATCAGGAAACCTTGTTCTATCCTGAGCATCAGGCCGTGTATGTGGGCGGTGCGCTTTCCCGCATTGTTCTTGAACCAGAAAGCTCGTTGACGCTGGGTCGCTGGAAACTCGGGCAATCGACAGCATCTTTGGCGCCATTGGGTGATGCCGAGAAAAAAGGGGGGGAATGGTCATTCACCATTTCTCCTTCAGATACGCTTCGCTTCAAAATCCGGCAAAATAAAATTGCTGGCGCGGAGTACGTGAAAACCCCGGGTGATTAAGCAGAAGACGGGGCAATGCGCAGACACCTATTGAACACGTATTGGAAATACATCGCTATGCTATGAAAACGGCTATTTCAGGATTACGGGCAATCACGCTCTCTTTTGCCCTGCTGTTGGGGGTATATCTCCTCACGGCGTTGCTGGCGAATATCGTCAGTCTCGCGGATGCTGCGGATCGCATGCATGGCGGCAGCGGCGTATTCATATTCTGGGGGTTGCTTTCCCTGTCGTTCTTACTGCTGGTTGCGCCTTTCGCACTCTTTTTCCGTTTGCCTAAAGCGCTGACGCCGCCACCCAGTGTCGCTGATCCAGCGTATGAGGCATTTTTACAGGCATTCATTGCGCGTCTGCGAGTCAATCCGCTGCTTGCCGGGGTGACGATTAACAATGAGGCGGATGTGGTCAGCGCTTGTGCCAAACTGGAAAAGACCGTCGATGAATTGATCAAGGAAACGGCCAGTACGGTATTTGTCAGTACGGCGGTCATGCAGAATGGCCGACTGGACGGGTTGATCGTATTTTTTACGCAAATCCGTCTCGTTTGGCGGATTGCGCAGGTATATACGCAGCGTCCGTCGCCGCGCCAGATGCTGTATCTCTACAGCAATGTCGGCATGAATGCGTTGGTGGCGGAAAATCTTCAGGAGATCGAGTTTATGGAGATTGCTGCACCGATCGTGACAGCGATTGTCCCTTCGCTGAAAGGTGCTTTGCCCGGATTTCAGGGGGTTTCGACGCTGCTGGTCAATAGCCTGGCAAGCGGCTGTTCGAATGCGTTCCTAACGTTGCGTGTTGGCCTGATGGCGCGGGTGTACTGTGCGTCTCTAACCCGACCGGAACCGTCTGCGCTCAAGAAAAATGCGACCGTTCTGGCCATGGGAATGGTTGGCGGCATTGCCAGAACGCAGGGTGAACGCGTGGTCAAAAGTTCATGGCATGCCGTTAGCCGGGCAGTTGGCTCTGCTATGGATGCTTCGGTTGAGACAGTAAAAAGCACAGTCGGCCAGACTACTGATGTCGCCGTGGAGGCGGCCAGGTCGGTTGGCGGCGTCTTCAGCCGTACCTGGGGATCGCTAAAATCCTCGTTGTCGAAGAAAACGGACAGAGAGCCAGAATCTTCAGAACGCCGATAAAAAAATCCCGCGTCGGTTTGACGCGGGATAAATCTCATCATTGCGATGAGTCAGGGAGGGTCAAATGTTGCCAGCAAGGAGTGCTAAGACAACGCTTGCAGTATAAGGCGTAAAAGTGTGTTATTGGCTTGCTGTCTGCGGCAAATGCGCATGAGTTATACATACGTTGGGTAACCCCGGTTTGCCGTTTGTGCCATACATGGATCCCGGCACTGTGTTTGAGTCATCCAGCGTAGAATCGTAACGATTCTGTGTGAAAGTTAGGAAAGGGCGGCGATGCGTGCGCGTGCAATCAAGTTGATGCTGGGCATAGGATTGATGGCGGCCAGTCTGTCCCTATATGCCCAGGGTGTGTATGTGACGCGGGGTGCCAACGGGCCGGTATTTTCCGACAAGCCACAGCCCGGCGCCAAGGAAATGCGCTTGAAACCATTGAATGTGGTGCCGGCGCAAAAAGTACCCCAGGAAAAGACGGCATCTGGCACGTCAGCCGGTACACTGCAAGAACGTGCGGGAAAGCAGGCAGTACCTGAAGATACGCCTTATCGAACATTCTCGATCTTATCTCCGGAGCAGGATGGTAGTGTTGTTGCCAATACCGGCAGTTTCACGGTGCGGCTGGCGGTCGATCCGCCATTACGGCTTGGCGAGGGGCACGCATTCGTGATCAGCCTCAACGGGCAGCCTGTCGGGCAGCGTTTTACTGCTACTGAATTCATGTTTCCGCCCGAGTTCTGGGGAGGCGTACCGCCCATCAATCAACGTGCCCAGCTCGACGTCAGTATCGTGGATAGCGCCGGGCGAATCATCATGCATGCGCAGCCTGCGGTATTTTTTATGCGTTATACAACGGTGCTACAGCGGCCTCATTCACTGCCTCCACCGTATCCGCCACCTCCTCCGTATCCCATGTACCCGCCGCCTCCACGGGGTAGGCCGCCGATGTATCCGCCGCCAGCGTCTCATCCGCTTCCCGCCCCGTCTGCACCGGCGTATATCCCGCCGTGGAAGCCGGCTTATCCCCGTCCGCTGTTTCCTGGCAGCCGTGTGGTCGAAATGCCGCCCGGCACACCGCCACAAACACCGGACAATCGCGGAAATCACAGAGAGCGCTGGAGCAGATAGCGTGAAATAGCGTGAAGTAATTTGTAGCGTGTGTAGCGTGGAGCCTGCGGTTCTGCGTATCATGGCAATGAAGGTCTGGAAGGCTGTGAATGCGGAACACCTACAAATACAGGACGTGAGCGTACCGGCGAATACTTTTATTACAGGCATTGCCGGTATCGGCGGCTACCTGCCGCTGCCGTTAGTTGCTTTAGTTTCCCCCTTTGTCTGGCTCGCGGATTCCCCTGAACATATGAAGTAGGGAGGCGTTGCGGTGCGCTGAACGCTTCTGCCAGGTATGCAATTTCCGTTTGCGATGAAGTGATTGCATGCCGCTCGCGGTTTTCCAGCTTGCCGGAAAGCGTGTTCGGCTTATAATACGCGCGCTTTATCCAGCTCGCGCCCCTGTAGCATGAAGGTCGTGCAGTTGATTTGTAATCATCAGGTCGTGGTTCGATTCCGCGCAGGGGCACCAGGGCGAAGCAAAACAGCTGTTCAAGAATATTCAGCATGCTTTTATTTCAGCGGCGCGGTAAACGTAGGCAGTGTGGTGCGGCTGTGCTGAAGTGTAATGCGCCATGACCAAACTCAGGCAGACCCGGCAGATGATCGACGCGGCCATGGCGGACGCACAACGGCCGGCGTTGGCGCTTTCCGGTGGTAAGGACTCGCTCCTTTTATTGGCTTTGTGCAAACCGTATCGTAAGCGTTTGCATGTCGTCTGGGCGCGGACAAGCGAAACGTTTCCGCACATGGTCGATTTTATGCGCGAAGCAACGCGCGGTTGGGATTTCCAGGAACTGGTCAGCGACCAGTCTGCTTATTTTGCGACGCACGGTTTCCCGTCGGCGCTGATTCCAGTGCGGCACCGACCGCACGAGAAAAATCCGGGAATCCTCATTCAGTCCAACGGGTATTGCTGCAAGGCGCTCCAGTACAAACCCTTGGCGCGCTATCTCAAAGAGTACGGAACCGATCTGGTCTTGCACGGGCAGACGGCCGAAGATCTGCTGAATCATAAAACCTCATTTCCAGCCATGCTGAGCCCTTTGCCGCGTAGGCGGATTGTGGCGCCTTTGCGTGACTGGACGGCTGAGGAGGTACTGGCCTATTGCCAGCGACGGCGTGTGCCATTGCCTGAGCAATATGCTACGGGCTTGGCCGATTCGCTGGAATGCTGGAACTGTACCGTGCGCATTGATCTGGCTCGTTTTCGCTGGATGCAGGCGCATTACCCGGTACTGGCGGAAAAACTCGGCGCTTTGTTGGGATCGGTCTATGGTGCGGCGATTACCGATTACGAAACGCACATCGCCCCGGTGCTTGATGCCGCCAGAAATAAGGAAAAAGATCAGAAAACCAAGGTGGCTACGGCCTAGCGGCTGGTGTTAGCTGAATGCTGGTCTGTGCGCACCGCATCTGCCCAGCAGTTGGGTGTTTCGTAGAGCCTGACGCGTTCTAGCCGCAGATGGTTGCCAAAGTTGTCGCAGAATATATGGTCGAGAATGGCAAAAGCAGTTTCGGCCAGATTTTCTGCCGTTGGAATACATTCGAGAACGACGGTTTTGTGGCCGGGCAGCGTTTTCAGGAATTCGACGACGGCCGTATCGCCGGCATAAACGAGAAAAGCATGATCCCAGTGGTCGACCAGATGCCGTTTTGCCAGCGTCTTGATGTCGGCAAAATCCATCACCATACCGTTGGCTGCTTCGCCGTCATGGCGGATGATGTTGCCGGCCAGGGTGATTTCGAGAACGTAACGATGACCGTGAAGATGACGGCAATGGCTTTTATGATCGGGGATACGGTGGCCAGCGTCAAACTCCAGGCGGCGAGTGATGAACATGGGAAAATCCGGAGGAAAAATCAGCGCGCTGATTATATCGGAATCGCCATGACTGTTTTTGAAAGCGCATGTGATCTGTAGGCGTGTATGGCGGTGCGTGCAAGCATTCGACTATCCGACCATCGACTATCATTACATTTTTGATTACCCCGTAATATCTGTCACATACCATGCTGACCGTCTCCGACCATCGCCGCGACAGCGCCGGAATGACTTATGTATACCCTGTCGTTTCTCGCCGCGCGGGCGGTGTTTCCGTCGGCATCAACCTCAATACGAATAACGCCTGCAACTGGGCGTGCCTGTACTGCCAGATACCGGAGCTGAAGCGGGGCGGGCCGCCGCCGATCAATCTCGACCGGCTGGAAATGGAGCTTCGCTGTTTTTTGCGGGAAGCCGTACATGGGGACTATCTGGTGCGCAACGCGCCGCCAGAAGCGCGCCGCCTGGTGGATGTGGCGTTTTCCGGGAATGGTGAGCCAACCAGTGCGGTCGAGTTTGCCGATGCCGTGTTGCGGCTGGAACGTGTATTACAGGATCTTTCACTGCTCGGCGTACTCAAGGTACGCTTGATTACCAACGGCAGTTTGATGCATCGTGAAAACGTGCAATTAGGTCTTGCCCGTATCGCTCGGCTGGACGGTGAAGTTTGGCTCAAACTGGATCGGGCGACGGCTGCGGGCGTGCGCCGTATCAACGGCGTCGGCCATTTTTCATCGGCACGGCTGTGCGCAACGGTGCGTCAGTGTGCGCAACTTGTACCCATCTGGATTCAGACGTGCTGGTTCGCGTTGGACGGCGAAGCGCCGTCGACGCTGGAACAAGACGCCTATTTAGCGTGCATTGACCTACTGCGGCCGCATATTCAGGGGGTGCTGCTTTATGGGCCGGCCCGCCCTTCCTTGCAGCCTGAATCGTTTCGCATCTCTGCCGTGCCTCCGGAGATCATGCAGGGTGTTGCAGACAGGATCGAAGCGCTTGGCATCAAGGTCATCATGACGCCCTGAATGCGCGTGAACGTAAAGTCGTGTAATGGTTGATGTAAAGCGTAGGCATCGTAAAAAATCAGTTTTGGGCATCTGCCCAGTGATGGAATTCGGGTAGAATCCGTTGCGTTTATTGATAGAGAATGGATCAGGAATGGCATTAATCGTCCAGAAGTTTGGCGGCACTTCGGTGGCAACGACCGAACGTATCAGGAATGTGGCAAAGCGCATTGCCCGCTGGAAGGAACAGGGGCATGATGTCATTGTCGTCCCGTCGGCCATGTCCGGGGAGACGAATCGCCTTATTGCACTGGCTAAAGAAATCTCCGTTGCGCCCGACCCGCGAGAACTGGATGTGATTGCCTCGACCGGCGAGCAGGTGACTATTGGACTGCTTTCCATGGCGTTGCAGGAATTAGGGCTAAAAGCGAAAAGTTATACCGGCCCGCAGGTTAAGGTATTAACCGATAGCGTATTCACCAAAGCGCGTATTCTGAAGATTGACGATGCGCTAATCCGTAAGGATCTGAATGCAGGTTATATCGTTGTCGTCGCCGGATTCCAGGGCGCGGATGCTGAAGGCAATATTACGACGCTTGGGCGTGGCGGTTCCGATACTTCGGCGGTGGCGTTGGCGGCCGCATTGCGTGCCGATGAGTGCCAGATTTATACCGACGTGGATGGCGTGTATACGACCGATCCGCGGATTGTCCCGGAAGCTCGCAAGCTCGATACCATCACCTTCGAGGAAATGCTGGAAATGGCCAGTCTCGGTTCGAAAGTGCTGCAAATCCGGGCTGTCGAGTTTGCCGGAAAATATAAAGTCAAATTACGTGTGCTTTCCAGCTTCGAGGATGAAGGTGAGGGGACCCTGATTACTGTTGAGGAAGAAAAAACAATGGAACAACCGATTATTTCTGGCATTGCTTTCAATCGAGACGACGCCAAACTCACGATTCTCGGCGTGCCTGACAAGCCCAGCGTGGCTTACCAGATTCTGGGGCCGATTGCCGATGCCAACATCGACGTCGACATGATCATCCAGAATGTCAGCCAGGAAGGGCTGGCTGATTTCTCATTCACCGTCAATCGCAGCGACTACGCCAAAGCCAGGGCGATTCTTGAGCAAAGCGCAGCAAAACTGGGCGCGCGCGGTGTAACGGGCGATAACAAAACCTGCAAGGTTTCTATCGTCGGTGTCGGTATGCATTCACACCCCGGGGTTGCCAGCCAGATGTTCAGTGCGCTGGGTGCGGAAGGCATCAATATCCAGATGATCTCTACCTCGGAAATCAAGCTTTCTGTAGTGATTGAAGAAAAATACCTGGAACTTGCTGTCCGCATTCTGCACCGGATATTTGGCCTCGATAAAGAGTGAACAACCCCGTTGGATTGACCGGGCGCAGCTAAACGGCTATCATCGCGCCCTTCCGGAGACGTGGCCGAGAGGTCGAAGGCACTCCCCTGCTAAGGGAGCATGCGGGCAAAACCTGCATCGAGGGTTCGAATCCCTCCGTCTCCGCCAAACCCAGTAAAGACGGCCTTTCCGGCCGTCTTTGATTTTCTGGGTGATTTTCTTATTAGATTTTACCGAGAAATATAAGTAGAAACAGTTGTGAGTTGTGTGAGATAAAGTTGTGCGAATTAACTAATAACTCGGTCAATTGAAAATTATTTGTAGTACGGATCTATCTTTTGGATAGTTAAATAAAATGCCTCTTAATAAGGATTCCAAGGTCAGATAGTTATTTATTTTTAGATGCTGCCCATTTCGAGCCATTTCTAATACTTAAGGTGGTGTAATTAATGATGTACTGCTACTTTGCTATTGATTTTAATCGTATCTGGCTTGTTTAGATGGCAGTGATAAATACAAACTAACTCTAGTTTCTCTTTCCTTATTTACCTTGTATTATGTTGTATTCGATTGAGTGTTGATGCCTTAGTCTTTTGAATTATTTTCTCACTTAATTAGCTGCGTAGCGCCGTCTAACACACTATTAAGCCTAAGCCGCATCAATCTGGTTTTGCGGAAATTGATGCCGCGTCAAAAATAGGGGAATCGTTGTCGCAATGTTTGCCAGGTTTCCCAGATGAAGAAACTGCGCCGTGCCAGCCGAAATACGCGGCGGCCATTCAGAACGGTCAACGTGGCAACGATAAGCCCAGCGAGCAGCGGGTAACGTTTGACGTAGCTGATCCCCGTATTGATGTACGTACGCGCAACATCAATCCGGTTGAGAGCGACTCGCAGCGGCTGCGTTTCCGCAGACAGAAAGTAGCGCTGTGTCGTAATGCGTTCGAGCAGCATACCCCGCTGTAGCTGGATGTCATTCAACCGGCGCATCACTTTGCCCTATCGCAGCTTTTAATTGGCGGAGATCTTCTTCCAACTCGGAAAGGCTGGCGTCAAACATCCGCCGTGAGCGTTGCGCGGTCCGTTTCAACCCAAATGCTAGCCAGATACCGGCAAACAAAAATGCTGCGCAGGAAATCCCCAATATAAGTACTCGACTCTCCCAGAAAGCCACAGTGAGAAATAAAACCAACACGAGGAGACCGATGCTTAGGCAAAAAGCCAGCCCAAGCGCTAGCAGAAAGAGCTGGAATGCGCGTAATTTTTCCTCTTCCAGCTCATTGCCCAGCAATTCGAGGCGCGTTCTGCCGCTCGCCAGCAATGTGGCCGCCAGATTTTTCAGGGCGGAAAACAAACTGCCCCGGTAGCTAGGCGTGGTACTCATGAAATTCTGCGCAAAAAATCCCAGAAACTCCAGATTCAACGACGGCTAGCGAAGATCCCGATCAACAAGCCAATGCTGGCGGCAATGCCGACGGCCTGCCAAGGATTTTCCTTGACATATACATCCGTGGCGTGCGCGGCGGCTCGCGTTCTGCCGATCAGCTCATTTTCGACATCAATGAGCCGCGCTTTAGCATCTTCCAGCCGCTCGCTGATTTGCCCGCGCAGTTCGACAACTTTTTCCCCTGCCATATCAGTCGTGGCGCGCAAGATTTCCTCGGCGTCGGCAATCACAATTTTCAGATCTTCGACGAGCTTTTGTTTGCTGAGGTTAATCGAAAATTCTGATTCGCTCTGTTTGGACTTGGATTGTCTGGGCATGATGATCTCCTCGAGTCAAGTTAAGTTTAAGTAAAAAATCGGACTTTGCTCTGGGCGCCATGCTATCTGCCGCTGGGGAGCTGAAATGCCTTGCGTGACGCATAAATTTGTATACGGCATCCAGATGCAGGGTAACGAATTTGGCGTTTTGAATCAATCAAAATTCATAATGCGTAATCATAGTCGATGCGTAACGGAGCATGATCGGAAAAGCGTTCGGCTTTATAGATTTCTGCGGCACGCGCCCTTTTGGCGAGGGCAGGGGTTGCCAATTGATAGTCGAGCCGCCAACCGACGTTCTTAGCCCAAGCCTGGCCGCGATTGCTCCACCAAGTGTAGCAGGCATCTGTCGCATCTGGATGCAGGTGGCGGTAAACATCGACCCAGCCGGCTTCGTTGAGCGTTTTACCGAACCAGGCACGCTCTTCCGGCAAGAAACCGGAGTTTTTCTGGTTATTTCTCCAGTTTTTGAGATCGATTTCCTGGTGGGCAATATTCCAGTCGCCACAAACGACGATATCACGCTTTTCACGTGCTAACTGAGACAATATGGGATAGAAACTATCCATGAACCGGAATTTGGCCGCCTGTCGCTCAGGCGAACTCGATCCGGAAGGCAGATACAGTGAAATTATTGACAGCCGGCCGATATCCACGCGCAGATAGCGGCCCTCAGCGTCGAACTCAGGAATACCGATACCTTGTTGAACGGCGTCCGGCGGGCAGCGACTCCAGATGCCAACGCCGCTGTAGCCTTTTTTCTCAGCCAGATGATAGTGTGCGTGCATGCCGGTAGGAGAAAGCATATCGGGCGCCAGATCGGCGGCTTGCGCCTTGATTTCCTGTAAGCAAACAACGTCAGCGTTCTGGCAGGCTTGCCAGGGAGCAAAGCCTTTGCGCCAAGCCGAGCGAATTCCATTGAGATTTAGGGTAATGATGCGTAACATACAAGCCGTGACTCAGATAATGCTTGGTAATTCATGGATTTTCGTCAGGAATTCATCGAATTCGCCCTGAACCTGAATGTACTGCGTTTCGGCGAATTCAAGACTAAGGCCGGCCGTCTGTCGCCGTACTTCTTCAATGCCGGGCTGTTCAATGACGGCGCGGCGCTTGACCGACTTTCGCAATTTTACGCCAAGGCGATTCTTGCCAGCGGCGCATCGATGGATATGTTGTTCGGCCCCGCCTATAAAGGGATTCCTCTGGTTGCCGTAAGCGCTTTGGCACTTGCGCGCGCCGGCCGCAACGTGCCGTTTGCCTTCAATCGCAAAGAGGTGAAGGATCATGGCGAAGGCGGCCATATCATCGGCGCGAAACTGGCAGGGCGCGTGTTGGTCATCGACGATGTGATTTCTGCGGGCACCTCCGTGCGCGAATCGGTCGAGATCATCCGTGCTGCCGGGGCCGAGCCGTGCGGCGTGGTGATTGCGCTGGACCGGATGGAACGGGGGACGGGGACGCTTTCCGCCGTGCAGGAAGTCGAACAGGATTTCGGAATTCCGGTTGTCGCCGTGGCCACGCTCAATGACTTAATGGCCTTTCTGAGCCACCATCCGGAATTTAAGGCGCATGAAAATGCGGTTTCACAATATCGTCGTCAGTATGGTGTCAATTAGTATGTCAAAAAAATTATTTACGAATCTTGCCATTCTCGGCACGTTGTTTTTATTTAGCGGCGCGGTGTTTTCAGCAGGCAAAACGACCGGCCAGTCGTCAGGCGCGGTGTATTGCTGCAATGACGCGAGTGGTCGGCAGGTTTGTGGCGACCTTTTGCCCCAGGCGTGCTTTGGCCGCGCCTACCGCGAGGTTGGCCGTAGCGGATCGACCATCCGCAACGTTCCCGCGCCGCTGACCGCCGAGCAGCGGGCGCAGCGGAAAATCGAGGAAGAAAAGCGCAAGATTGAGGAGGAAAAGCGTAAAGAGCAGGATCTGAAGGATCGGGCATTGCTCAATACCTACGGTAGCGAAGCCGAGATCGATGCGATGCAGGCGCGTGCCGAGAGAGACATTTTGCTGTCGATCAAGAATGCCGAGGCCAAAATAGAAAGCGCCAAACAGGCGCGTAAGAAGTATGAAGAAGAAGCCGAGTTTTACAAGAAAAAGCCGATGCCGCCCGAGGTGCAGAAAGGACTGAAGGAAGGCGACGTTGAAATCAATGCGCAAACGTCACTGATTGAGGCCAAGAAAAAAGAGCTGGAAACCGTGCGCGCCAAATACGGCGAGGAGAAAGCGCGTTTTGCCGAGCTGAGCAAACGTCCGCATAAGCGCTGATTCCCTGTTGCGCCGCTATCTCCCAAACCCTCCCCAAAACGGTCTCCCGCAGCTTGACTTGACCGTTCTGGGGATGTTTCTTTTGGGCGATCGACGCGCCGGAATATTAATTGCGGCCCAACCCAAAGGGGCGCCCGGAGCACCTTTGTTTACGGGCATCTTCGGGCGCCCCCTCGGAACCCCTTATAAACAGGGCGTCTCAGGGGGATGCCCTGAATAGTGCGGCCCCCTTTGCAAACTACGGCGTTGCTGTGTTGGTCTGGCCTTGCCGTACTCCTCGTACTGTCAGTGGCTTACCGCCTTGTCTTTTGGCAAAGTTGGGCCGCTATTGGCGCTCCCGGAGCATCCTTCAAAAACCCTTGAAAACCGGGCAGAAAACATAAAATGCCCGGGAGCCCTTTAAACACATGGGCTTCAGAGCATCAAAAAACATAAACCGGAATACTGCGCCCGACCAACTCTCTGCAACCTGCGTAAACAGGGCATCTCAAAGCACATGCCCTGAAACCCTTATAAATAAAGCATCTCCGGGCAGGCGCACTGGAGTCCTTTATCCGCGCGGGTTTCAGAGGAGGCGCCTAGACATGTTCAGAGTTGCCTGCCGGCAACGGCCCTATCCACGCGGATTCCGGAGGCGCCTGTTTGTAGATGGACGTGTGGGACGAGCGCGGGCGTCAAGCGCGTACGTTAAACCGCAGCGTCAAGCGCCGGCGCCAAGGCGGCCGGAAACTTTGGGCTTTGTTCTGGCTTCCGCCTCACTCCGCCAGCTTGCGCCGCAACAGTTCGTTGACCTGTTGCGGGTTGGCTTTACCTTTGGCCGCTTTCATTATCTGACCGACCAGCGCGTTGAATGCTTTCTGCTTGCCTGACTTGAATTCGGCCACCATGACTGCGTTGGCTGCCAGCACATCATCGACCAATTTTTCGATGGCGCCGCTATCGGTAATCTGCCGCAGGCCGCGCTGTTCGATGATGGCGTCGGCGCTGGCGCCTTCTCCGCTCCAGAGGGCCTCGAAAACCTTTTTGGCAATGGCGTTGGAAATTGTGTTGTCGGCAATGCGCGCTGTCAGGCCGCCGAGCTGCGCGGCGCTGACGGGCGATTCGCCGATGGTTTTGTCCTCTTTGTGTAGACGTGCGGCCAGATCGACCATGACCCAATTGGCGCAGATTTTGGCGGCAGATTTTCCGGCAACGGCTACTGCGGCCTCGAAATAGTCGGCCATTTCAAGCGATGCGGTGAGCGCGGCGGCATCATAGGCTGAAAGCCCATAGTCTGCGCTGAAGCGTTGTTTCTTGGCGTCGGGCAGTTCCGGCAAGGCGGCGCGTTCACGCTCGATCCAGTCGGGGTCAATGAAAAGCGGCAATAGATCGGGGTCGGGAAAGTAGCGATAGTCGTGCGCGTCTTCTTTGGAGCGCATGGCGCGCGTTTCGCCGGCGCCCGGATCAAATAGCACGGTGGCCTGGCGAATGGCGCGGCCGTCCTCGATTTCGGCGATTTGCCACTGCACTTCGTAATCAATGGCCTGTTGCAGGAAACGGAATGAGTTGAGATTCTTGATTTCGCGCCGCGTGCCGAATTCCTGTTGCCCGAGCGGACGTACCGATACGTTGGCGTCGCAGCGGAACGATCCTTCCTGCATGTTGCCGTCGCAGATGCCGATCCAGCGCACGAGTGCGTGCAGGGCGCGCGCGTAGGCAACGGCTTCGGCGGACGAGCGAATGTCCGGCTCGCTGACGATTTCAAGCAGCGGCGTGCCGGCGCGATTGAGGTCGATCCCCGAAGCGCCGTGAATCCCTTCATGGATTGATTTGCCGGCGTCTTCCTCCAGATGCGCGCGCGTCAGGCGGATCGTTTTCTCCGCCGTATCCTCGCCTTGACCGAGCTGGATGCGGACCTGGCCGCCGCTAATGACGGGCAGCTCGAACTGGCTGATCTGATAGCCTTTGGGAAGGTCTGGGTAGAAATAGTTTTTGCGGGCAAATACCGATTTGGGCGCGATGTTGCCCCCGACGGCCAGGCCAAAGCGAATGGCGCATTCCACCGCCCCGCGGTTGAGCACCGGCAGCACGCCCGGCAAGGCGATATCGACGGCGTTGGCCTGCACGTTCGGCTCGGCGCCGAAGGCGGTCGAACTGCCGGAAAAAATCTTTGAGCGGGTCAGCAGCTGGACATGCGTTTCAATGCCAATGACGACTTCCCATGATTTCATCGTTTATTTCTCTCTATATTCAGGCACAACGGCCGTTGCGCGGATTGACTAGGATCGGCCACAGGTAATCAACGGCGTCGCCGCTGCATTGTGCGCGGCAATTATTAAAGGCGACGGTGACGCCCTTGTTTTGTTCCCACAGGCGGATCAGGCAGGTATTCGCCGGATTGTGCAATTCGACGTTGGGCAGGCGCGTCGTTTGTTTGAACGCGGCCAGGTCAAAGCGGCAAATGCCGTGTTTCGGAATTTCGATTTCTGCACTCAGACGCTTGACTTCGGCGCGCTCCACCAGCAGGTCGAGGCGGCCTTTGCCGCCGTTAACGTCCTTGAAATTGCATTTGGCCTTGGCGTTGAGCGGGCGGTCGTGAATCTGCTGCATTTTTTTACCGCGTAGCCGGCGCAGGGTTTGCGAGCTGATTTGACCGGTCTGGATATGTCCGGAAGCCGATGTCTCTTTAGCTTTCTCGCCAGTGGTCCGGTCGGTAGTTGCACACGCCGCCAGCAAAGTTGTCAGCATGGCGGCAAGACATACGCGCCGTATGTGGGGGATTTTTCCGGCGTATCCGGTATGCCGTCTGCTTCGGGAAATCGCAGCCATCGTCAGAAACATGTGTTTTTCTCCAGTCAAACCCATGTTGTTGGGAAATTTTTATATTGCGGCGCTTGCCCGTTATGCGGCAAGTTCCGGCGGCTGGCGCAGGTGCCAGTCGGTGGCCTGCTGGTAGCGGTGCGCGATATTGAGCAGCCGCGCTTCACTGAAATAATCGCCGATCAACTGCAAGCCGACCGGTAATGGGGATGTTTGGCCGGAGAAGCCGCAGGGGATCGACATGCCGGGCAGACCGGCAAGATTGACGGCCACGGTGTAAATGTCCGACAGATACATTTGCACCGGGTTGCCGATTTTCTCGCCCAGTCTGAACGCCGGAGTTGGATAGGTCGGCCCCATAATGACGTCGCAGTGTTTGAACGCTTCGGCAAAGTCTGCCGCGATCAGGCGGCGGACGCGCTGAGCTTGCAGATAATAGGCATCGTAGTAGCCATGCGACAATACATAAGTACCGATCAGAATGCGCCGCTTGACCTCAATGCCGAAGCCTTGTGAACGGCTTTTTGCATACATGTCGTTGAGATCGGCGTATTTCGGGGCGCGATAACCGTAGCGGACGCCGTCGTAACGCGACAGGTTGGTGCTGGCTTCGGCCGAGGCGATGACGTAATACGTGGGTACCGCCAGTTTCAGGTTCAGCAGGCTGACCTCGACGGTCGTCATGCCCAGTTTTTGGTATTCGGCTACGGCGGCTTCGACGTGCATCATGACCTCGGCGTCGCACCCCTCGCCATAAAATTCCTTGGGTAGGCCGATTTTCAGTCCGGCCAGAGGTTTATCGAGATCGCGCGTGTAATCTTCAGCCGGACGATCGAGGCTGGTCGAATCGCGTTCATCGAAACCGGCCATGGCGTTGAGCAGCATGGCGCAATCTTCCGCCGTATGCGCGATCGGCCCGCCCTGGTCAAGCGAGGAAGCATAGGCAATCATGCCGTAGCGTGAAACCGTGCCGTACGTTGGTTTGATGCCGCTTAGATTGCAGAGCGCCGCCGGCTGACGAATCGAACCGCCTGTGTCGGTGCCTGTCGCCGCGGGCGCGAGCAGAGCCGCTACCGCGGCTGCCGAACCGCCCGAAGAGCCGCCTGGCGACCTTTCCGTATCCCAAGGATTGCGCGTTGCGCCGTAATATGAAGTCTCGTTCGATGCGCCCATGGCAAATTCGTCCATGTTCGTTTTTCCCAGCGTGACCGCACCGGCGGCGTTAAGCCGTTCGATCACCGTGGCGTCATAGGGACTCACGAAGTTACCCAGCATCCTCGAGCCGCAGGTCGTCAGCCAGCCCTTGGCGCAGAAAATGTCCTTCTGCGCCAGTGGAATGCCAGTCAATGGTGCGGCCTGCCCAGCGGCAATGCGGGCGTCTGCCGCGGCCGCCTGCGCCAGGCTTTTTTCTGGAACGACGGTGATATAGGCGTTGAGTGCCGGATTGATGCGTTCGATTCGGTCGAGATAGCTGCGGGTCAGTTCAACGCTGGAAATTTTTTTGTTCGCCAGCGCCGCGGCCAGTGATTTGATGTCATGCTGAATCATTCGATCACCTTGGGCACGATAAAAAGTCCGGCTTCGGTTTGCGGAGCGATGGCCAGAAAATCTTCGCGCCGGTTACTTTCTGTGACAATGTCAGGACGCAAACGCTGGCCGAGATCGAGTACATGCGCCATCGGTTCGACGCCATGCGTGTCGACGGCCTGGAGTTGTTCAATTAGGCCGAGGATGTCATCGAGTTGCGCGCGAATCGCTTCGTTTTCGTCGGCGCTGATTTCAAGCTGTGCCAGTTGCGCTACGCGCTTTACGTGTTCATGGGTGATCGACATAGAAAAATAGAAAAAAGACAAAAACAGTGGGAAAAACCAAAAGTTCAACGCATCAAAATAATGGCTGTATAAGGTATCATAAAAGCTTTACCGGCCGCAGTATGGCGGCGTTTTGGGATACTCAGGCATGTTCAGTTTCTTGCGCAGTTATTTTTCGAACGATCTTGCCATTGATCTTGGCACCGCGAATACCCTGATTTACATGCGCGGCAAGGGCATCGTTCTCGACGAACCTTCAGTGGTCGCCATCCGCATGGATGGCGGCCCAAACTCCAAGCGGGTGATTCAGGCGGTGGGGCAGAGCGCCAAGGAAATGCTTGGCAAGGCGCCCGGACAAATTACCGTCATCCGGCCGATGAAAGATGGAGTTATCGCCGACTTTACGTGGACCGAGCAGATGCTCAAACAGTTCATCCGCAAGGTGCACGACTCACGCCTGCTTTCGCCTAGTCCGCGCATTATTGTTTGCGTGCCGTCCGGTTCGACGCAGGTGGAGCGCCGCGCTATCCGTGATTCGGCCGAAAATGCGGGGGCCCGACAGGTTTTCTTGATTGAAGAACCGATGGCGGCGGCAATCGGCGCCGATCTGCCTGTCGCCGAAGCAACCGGTTCGATGGTTGTCGATATTGGCGGCGGCACGACGGAGGTCGGCGTGATTTCGCTGGGCGGCATGGTATATGCCGGTTCGGTGCGTATCGGCGGCGACAAACTCGATGAAGCGATCATTAACTACATCAGTCGTAACTACGGCATGCTGATCGGCGAAAATACGGCGGAAAGCATCAAGAAGCAAATCGGCTCGGCTTTCCCGGGTACCGAAGTGCAAGAAATGGAGGTTTCCGGTATCAACAAGGCCGAAGGCATCCCGCGCAAATTTACGATTTCCTCAAACGAAATTCTCGAAGCCTTGACCGATCCGCTTAACAGTATTGTTTCCGCCGTCAAGTCGGCGCTGGAGAAGACGCCGCCCGAGCTGGGCGCTGATATTGCCGACAAGGGACTGGTGCTGACCGGCGGCGGCGCGCTTCTGCACGATCTCGACCGCCTGCTGATGGAAGAGACGGGACTGCCGGTGATCGTTGCCGAAGAGCCGCTGACCTGCGTCGCGCGTGGCTGCGGAATCGCGCTGGAGCGCATGGATAAGCTGGGCAGCATTTTCGCTTCCGATTAATCTGCGCCGATCATATCATCATAGCTGCGCGTCCAACCCATTCGGCGCGCGCCCGCAGTATGTAGCGCAGTTTTGTTCGTCCATTTGCCGGCGTGATTCGTAAGCGGAGTGGCCAGGATGTCCGGAGTGGCATTCCCGGGCGCATGCTATTTTTTTAGTCATTTTGCTATTGCTGAAGTTTTTTCTCGAAACTTTGCATGGATCATCAGCCGCCGCCATTTTTTAAACGAGGCCCCGCCCCGCTGGTGCGTCTGCTTTTTTACGTCACCTTATCGTTGGCGCTGATTGTGATCGATGCGCGCTTTCAGACGCTGGATCTGGCGCGCCGGGGAATTTCCCTAGTTACTGATCCGTTGCAGCGGGTGGCGCAGATGCCTGCCGCCTTGTTGGTTCAGGCGCGTAGCTATCTCTCTAGCGTTGCACGTTTGCAGGAAGAAAATTTCCGGATGAAGCGCGAGCAGCTTGATAATGCCGCCAGCCTGACGCGCACCGAGCAGCTTGAGCGTGAAAACGCCAGACTGCGCCGTCTGCTGGAACTTCGCGAGCGCGAGCATCCCAATGGGGTCGTTGCGCAGATTCTGCATGCCGTGCGCGATCCCTATACCCAGCGCATCGTCGTCGACAAAGGACAGATGGCGACGGTTGCCGCCGGGCAGCCGGTCATCGATGACGTGGGCGTCATTGGTCAGGTGACGCGCGTTTTTCCCTTTGCCGCCGAGATTACATTGCTGACCGACAAAGATCAGTCGATTCCCGTCCAGGTGGTGCGCAACGGCCTGCGTTCGATAGCGTTCGGTTTGGGCGACGGACAGTTGGAACTGCGTTTCATGCCTGCCAACGCCGATATCAACAATGGCGACCTGATCGTTACGTCCGGCCTGGACGGCGTGTTTCCGCGAGGTTTGCCGGTGGCGCGCGTAACGCATATCGAACGCAATGCGTCCTATGCGTTTCCGCGGATTTTCTGCGAGCCGTTGGCCGGCGTGGAAAATTACAATGAAGTCATGGTGCTGGCTGCGCGCGAGCCGGTGGCGATCCCGGAAGAACTGCGGACTCCGCGCCCGCCGGCTGGTAGCAAGTCCGGAAAGAAAAAACGACCAAGAAGGGGCTAATGCATGCAAGCGACTCACGCCTCATCGCGTATCCTGCAACCGGCCAATCCCTGGTTTATCCGGTTGAGCCTGTTGGCGGCGCTGTTACTGAATTTTTTGCCGACGTCTTCCTGGCTGTGGATACCCGACTGGGTTGCCTTGACGCTTGTTTTTTGGTGCGTCCGCGAGCCGCGCTACGTTGGCATGGGATACGCCTTTCTTTTTGGGTTGGCGATGGATGTGGCCGATGCTAGCTTGATGGGGCAGCACGCCCTGGCGTATGTCATCGTCGCCTATCTGGCCATGTCGCTTTCACGGCGTATTCTCTGGTTCTCGCTGGGGCAGCAGGCGCTGCATGCCTTGCCGTTGCTCCTCATTGCGCCTGCCGTCCAGTTGGTTGTGCGTCTTCCCCTCGGCGTTGAATTTCCGGGGCTGCCGTATTTTGCCGGCCCATGCATTGCCGCCGCACTGTGGCCGCTGCTGACTTTTATTCTGCTGTTGCCGCAATATCAGCCGATCGAACGCGACGCCAACCGGCCGATCTGAGTCGAGGATTTTGTCTTTGTTCAGCGATTCCCGCTATTTCATTCCACAGCATTTTACGGATAGCGAGGCCGGGCGCTTCCGCTTTCGCATCTATTTTGCGGCGGGCGCGGTGCTGCTGGCCTTTTCTCTCCTGACGGCGCGCTTTGTCTATCTGCAAATCCTTCGGCATGATTATTACGTCACCCGCGCCGAGGATAACCGTATTGCGCTGATCCCTGCACCACCCAATCGCGGCCTGATTACCGACCGCAACGGTGTCGTGCTGGCGCGCAATTACTCGGCGTTCACCCTGGAGATTACGCCGTCCAAGGTTGATGATCTGGAGGCGACGATCGAAGGGCTGGGTGAAATTATCGACATCCAGCCGAAGGACAGGCGGCGTTTTCGCCGTCTGCTCGGGGAAAAAAACAAATCCTTTGAAAGTCTGCCCTTGCGCACGCGCCTGAGCGAAGAAGAAGTCGCGCGTTTCGCCGTCAATCGCTATCGCTTTCCCGGCGTCGAAGTCAAAGAGCGGCAGTTTCGTGAATATCCGCTGGGGCCGGTGGCTGCGCATGCCATTGGCTACATCGGGCGCATCAACAAGGATGACCTGAACTATATCGACGAGAAGGAACAGACGGCTAATTACAAGGGCAGTGACCACATTGGCAAGACAGGTCTTGAAAAATCCTATGAATTTCATTTGCACGGCCAGACGGGTTATGAGGAAGTCGAGATCGATGCAGGCGGGCAGGCGCTGCGCAGCCTGGCGCGCATGCCGCCAACGCCGGGCGGCGACCTGACGCTGACGCTTGATACCGGGCTTCAGGAGGTCGCGGAGAAAGCCTTTGGCGATCGGCGTGGCTCGCTGGTTGCCATCGAGCCGTCGACGGGCGGCATTCTGGCCCTGGTCTCGATGCCCAGTTTTGATCCCAATCTGTTTGTCGATGGCATTCGCCAGGAAGACTGGGAGGCGCTTTATAAGTCGCCGGATCGGCCGATGGTCAACCGTGCGTTGAATGGCGCTTATCCGCCGGGTTCGACCTTCAAGCCGTTTATGGCGCTGGCGGCGCTGGAAAGCGGCAAGCGCACGCCTGGCCAGACGACGTTCGATCCCGGCTATTTCCGGTTTGGCGGGAATACCTTCCGCGATAGCAAACGGGGCGGGCATGGCGTGGTGAATATGCACCAGTCGATTGTCCATTCCTGCGATACCTATTACTACGCGCTGGCCAACGATATGGGGATCGACACGATCGCCCGTTATATGGCGCAGCTGGGCTTTGGGCAGAAAACCGGCATCGACATTGAAGGCGAGTCGACCGGCGTACTGCCTTCGCCGGAATGGAAGCGCAAGCGCTTTCGGCGTCCCGAGCAACAAAAATGGTACGCCGGCGAGACGATCTCGATCGGCATCGGGCAGGGATATAACGCTTATACGCCGTTGCAGCTGGCGCAGGCGACGGCGACGCTCGCCAACGACGGTGTGATGTACCGCCCGCATCTGGTCAAGCATATCGTCAATGCGCGAACGGGCGAGAAGACCCTGATCGAGCCGGAGCCGCTGCGTAAATTGCCGTGGAAACAGCGCTATTTCGACATCGTTAAAAAAGCGATGATGGGCGTTAACAAGGAAGGCACGGGGGCGCGTGCGTTTGCGGGCGCTCCGTACACCTCGGGCGGCAAGACGGGAACGGCGCAGGTGTTCAGCCTGAAAGGCGGAGAATACCGGGCCAGCCGCATTCGGCGAGAACTGCGTGACCATGCGCTGTTCATCGCTTTCGCGCCGGTTGAAGCGCCGAAAATCGCCTTGGCCGTGTTGGTCGAAAATGGCGGTTTCGGGGCGCAGTCCGCCGCGCCGATTGCGCGTGCGGTGCTCGACTATTACCTGCTCGGCAAGACCGCGAAAGGCGCTGTCAGAGAGGACGAGGACGCCCACGAGGACGATGTGCATGAAGGATCTGAAGCGCACGATGAAGAAGAGCGGGATGCGCGCGATGGCGGCGAGAAAGGCGGAGATGAGGCCGCGGCGACGCGCGCTGACCAAAGGCCTGCCGCCACATCGGCCGCGGTGCGCCCTCATGGTGCATCGATTGATGCCGGAGCGACGGAGCCGCCTGATGCGGCCGGCTGGCCGGCTCCAACCGGCGCGCCCCGTGCGCGCAGACGGCGAGGAGGGATGAACGATGTGGGGTGAATATGTCCGCCGTTTCTTCAGCCGGCTTCTGGCCAACCTTGACCTGGGGCTGCTCGGCATCGTCCTGCCCCTGCTGTTGATCGGTCTGGCCACGGTGTTCAGCGCTACCTATGATACGGGCAGCCGGGTGTTTAGCCACCTGCTCAACATGGCGGTCGGTCTGGGGGTTATGTGGGGGGCCGCCCAGTGTCCGCCGCAGCGATTGATGCGTTTTTCCTTACCGCTGTATGGCGTGGGCATCATCCTGCTGGTGCTGGTTTTTC
Source organism: uncultured Propionivibrio sp. (assembly GCA_938040985.1). Lineage (GTDB taxonomy): Bacteria > Pseudomonadota > Gammaproteobacteria > Burkholderiales > Rhodocyclaceae > Propionivibrio. The sequence goes on along the minus strand of CALHZD010000139.1, from coordinate 21,245 downwards.
CGCTGGGCGTCGTCGTCAACGGCGCGCGCCGCTGGCTCTCGCTTGGCTTCATACGTATCCAGCCTTCCGAAATTCTCAAGATCGCCACGCCGCTGATGCTGGCCTGGTATTTCCACAAATATGAAGCTGCGCTTAGCTTGCGCCATTACGCCGTTGCTTTTCTGCTGTTGCTTATCCCGTTTGCGCTGATTGCCAGGCAACCCGATCTGGGAACGGCCATTCTGGTGGGCGCCGCCGGCTTCTATGTGATTTTCTTTGCCGGTCTGCCCTGGAAAGTGATGGGCGGCATGATTGCCGCCGCCGCCGCCGCCGCGCCATTTTTCTGGAGCGTGCTGCATGACTACCAGCGCAGGCGGATTCTGACGCTGCTTGATCCGACGACCGACCCGCTCGGCGCGGGCTATCACATCATCCAGTCAACCATCGCCATCGGTTCCGGCGGGCCGTATGGAAAAGGCTGGCTGGCCGGAACGCAGACGCACCTTGAGTTCATTCCGGAGCGCCACACAGATTTCATTTTTGCCGTTTTTGCGGAAGAGCATGGGCTGCTGGGGGCGGTCATTTTGCTGACGCTCTATGCGCTGCTGATTCTGCGCGGGCTGATGATCGCAGCCAACGCCCCGACCCTGTTTTCCCGCCTGCTGGCCGGTTCGATCACGCTGAGCTTCTTTACCTACGCATTCATCAACATGGGCATGGTCAGCGGCATTTTGCCCGTCGTTGGCGTACCGTTGCCGTTCATGAGCTATGGCGGTACGGCTCTGGTGACGCTGTTTCTGGGCATTGGCATTTTGATGAGCATTCAGTCGCATCGCTCGCTCAACCGCAGATGATCGAAAGGAGGTGACGATGATCCGTCAAATATCGGCGCTATCAGCCTTGACATCCGTATTTCCCGCATTCGCCGGCGTGGTTTTGCGCAGGCTGTTCATGCTGGCGCTGGCGCCATGCCTGCTGGCGGCATGTGGTGGCGGCGAGCGCGTACGCGGGAGCGGGGCGGATGCGCCTGCGGTCGCCGCCGGCACAGCGGAGCGCGGCGACGCGCGCTCCGCCCGGCGCGGCGGCGGCTACTACAAGGACGACGGCCCCGCCGATGAAATCCCCGGCAACCTCGACGATCTGCCCGACGCCGTGCCGCGTCAGGAGCCGTTGCATCGCTTCGCCAACCGGCCGTACAACGTGTTCGGCAAATACTACACGCCGGCTTCCCACGTGCGGCCGTTCCGTCAGCGCGGCGTCGCCAGCTGGTACGGCAAGAAATTCCACGGTCAGAAGACTTCGACCGGCGAGCGCTACGACATGTTTGCGATGACCGCCGCGCACCCGACGCTGCCGCTGCCTTCCTACGCGCGTATCACCAACCCGGCCAACGGCAAGAGCGTCGTTGTCCGCGTCAATGACCGCGGCCCTTTCCATTCCAACCGGATCATCGACCTTTCCTACGCGGCGGCGCATCGCCTCGGCTATATCAAAACGGGCAGCACGCTGGTCGAAGTCGAAGCAATTGTGCCGGGCAAAAACGATAGTCTGAGCCGCCTCAATGAAGCCCGCCTGGCCGCGAGTGTTCCCGTCAGCGTCTATGCCTACAATCAGCCGCAATCGCAGTCCTCTGCTTCCCGTCTTCCGTCGCCTGCTGCCGACGAGCGCGATGACATCGCCTGGATCATGGCGGAAAAGGGCGAAGTCTCCGACGCGGCTGCCGCCGGCGATGAGACGCCCATCCGCGCGCCCGCATCCGGTATTTATTTGCAGATCGGCGCCTTTGCCAGCGGCGACAATGCCGAAAGCCTGCGCGCGCACCTGGCGCGCGAGCTGGACTGGCTCAATGGCGTCATTCACGTAATTCCCGGCGGCCGGCTATACCGCGTTCAGGTCGGTCCCTACGCCCAGCGTAGCGAAGCCGAGCAGGTCGCCGAAAGAATCCGCGTGGCGTATGGCAAAAAGCCCGGCATCGTGAACTATTACCGTTAAGCGCGGTAGCCGAAACGCTGACGAAAAGGGCGGGCGATTCCGTATCGTTCCGCGCCCGCGCGGAGCGGGCGTCTCCAGCCACCTCCTCTGAAACCCGCATGGATAAAGGGCCTCAGGGCAGCTGCCCGGAAACGCCCTGTTTATAAGGGCTCCCGGGCGCCCCCTTGGGGACGCGCTGTTTACAAGGGCTTTAGGGGATATGGTATGCCCCGCACCGCCTCGCGGCGTTCGCAATCTTCGCCGTGCGGCGTGTAAGCGCCGCCGTCAGGGCGCCTCGTCGAGCAGATAGTGCTGCGCGATCCAGGCCTGGCCCAGCGCCAGATTGCCGTCGTTGGGCGGCGCGCGGCGCGCTTCCAGCGTTTGCAAGCCGCATTCGCCGATGCGGAAACGCAACTCCCGGGCAAAAAAGCGGTTTTGCAGGCAGCAGCCGCTGATGGCGACGCGGCTGTTTGCCGGCAGCAGCCCGCGCAGCCAGTCGGCCAGCGCGGCCGCCGTTGTGGCGAAGTACAGCGCCGCGCCGCGCCGCGCGTCCGGTTCCGAACGCAGGTGCAGAAACAGCGGGGAGAAATCAAGCTGTCCGTCCGCCGTGATCCGCCAGCCGCCTGCCAGCGGATCGATTGCGCCGAAGTTCTCGGCGGCCCCTTCCATCAGCAGTCCGGCGTGCGACGGGAAGGCCGATGTCTGTGTCAGCCCGAGGAGCGCGGCCGCTGCATCGAACAGGCAGCCCAGACTGCTCGAGTCGGCCTTCTCGGCAGCGGAATTTAGTTGTGCCGCCAGGCGCGGGGCTTCTGCCTGCGCGGCGAAGCGGCGGGCGATTTCGCTGTTGCAGCCGATATGGTGGAGAATGGCAGCCGCCAGCCGCCAGGGTTCATGCGCCGCTTCGCTGGCGCCCGCCAGGCCGATCGGGACAAGGTGTGCACGCCGCTCGAAATGCGCGCCGTCGACCCACAGCAGCTCGCCGCCCCACAGCGTGCCGTCGAGGCCGGCTTCGCCGCTGTCGAGGACCAGACCAAAGGCGGTGTCATCGAGCTGATGCTCGGCCAGCACCGCCGCCACATGCGCGTGATGGTGTTGTACGGCCAGCATTGGAATCGTGCGCTGGCGCGCCATAGCGCGTATCGGCGCATACGAAAAGACATCCCGGTGCAGATCGTGGGCAATGAGCATCGGCGAGATGTCGAGCATTTTGAGAAGATGCCGGATTGTTTCCTCGAAACCGGCAAGCGCCGCCGGGTTCGACAGTTCGCCTAAATGCTGGGAGAGAAACGCTTCGTCACCGCGCGTGAGGCAGACGGCGTTGCCGGAAGGGCCGCCGACCGCCAGCACCGATGGGCCGGAGCGTGGCAGCTTGACCGTCGCCGGCGCATGGCCGCGCCCGCGCCGGATCAGTTGCAGGCCGCCCAGGGCCGAATAGGCGATGCTGTCGTCGCAGCGCGTCACAATGTCGGCATTGTGCATGAGATAGGCGTCGGCAATGCCCGCCAGCCGCGCCAGCGCCTCATCGTTGCCGATGACGATCGGCTCGTCGGGCGGGTTGGCGCTGCTCATCAGCAGCGCCGGTTCCTGATCCTGTTCAAGCCAGGCTGTCCCGGCCGGGCGGCCGGCGGCCTCGTGAAAAAGTAGGTAGTGCACCGGCGCAAAAGGCAGAATGACGCCCAGCCGCGGCAGGTCGGGCGCGATGCCGGGCAGGCGCTCATCGCATTGCGGGCGCTTGTCGAGCAGGATGATCGGCCGCTCCGGAGAAGTCAGCCAGCCCGGCTCGCCGACCTTGAACTGCACATAAGGAATCGCCGAGCGGGAATTGGCGAACATGACCGGAAAGGGTTTGACGGGACGGTGCTTGCGTTCGCGCAGCCGCGCGACGGCTTCGGCGTTGCGGGCGTCGGCAAAAAGGTGAAACCCGCCCGTGCCCTTAACGGCGACAATCTCGCCACGTTGGATGGTTTGCCAGGCATGGGCGATCGCATCGCCGGCGACCTCATTGCCGGAGGCATCGAGAAAGCGGAGCTGTGGGCCGCATTTCGGGCAGCACAGAATTTCCGCATGGGCGCGTCGCCCGTCCAGGCGGCGGTATTCGGCATTGCATTTGCGGCAGGGGGAAAACGGCTTGTAGCTGGTGTGTTCCCGCTCAAACGGCAGGCTGTTGCACACCGAGTAGCGTGAACCACAGTGCGCGCAGTCGGTCAGCGCGTAACGCCAGCGGCGGTTTTCCGGATCGAACATTTCGGCCAGACAATCGCGGCAGACGGCAATGTCCGGGCCGATCATCGTCGCGGCGCGCCCGCCCAGACTATCGAGAATGAAGAAATCTTCGGAGACCGAGACCGATCCGGCAAAACGTGAGGTGATGGCGTCGATGCGCGCCATGGGCGGCGCATCGTGGCGCAGGCGCTTGATCAGCGTCTCGATCCGGTCCGGCGCGCCGCAGGCTTCGATTTCGACGCCGCGCGGATCGGTGCGCACCCAGCCGGTCAGGCCAAGCGCCTTGGCCAGCCGCCAGACGGTGGGGCGGAAACCGACGCCCTGGACGATGCCGCTGACGCGGATGCGCTGGCAGGTCAGTGAGGAAGGGGACGCGGTTGGCACGTGGGCGCTCCTAAAATCCGTTGGAAAAATCGGCGAAGCCGTCAAAACCTGCCGGCAGGCCCCGCCTGGCGAGGCGGCGCGCCGGTTTTACGCCGATGGTCATGGCCGTCGATTCTAGCCCAATCCTGACTGCCCTGAATTATTCCCGATTGCAGGCTGCCCGCCCGGTTGCGCGCTTGTTTGCGAAACGCCGGGCGATCGACAGGCGCGTTGTATTGTTTTGACATCCGCGCAGAAATGCTTTTCCAGGCTAGCCCCGATGCGTCCCTGAACGAAGAGGCACACATTGATCGCAAACACAAAAATAACGATCGTGTTTTCCTTCCGGGCTTTTTTGATCGTTTCCCGCAGCGTTTCTTTTCGGCGGATGGAAAAAAACAGATGGCGCAGAAAAATGATGCCCAAGCTCATGCAAATCATGATGCCGAGCTTGGCAAGCTCAGTAAAAATCTCACATTGCGGCGGCAGGGTCATACGCTTGTTCCGTGGAGTGTCGCCCGTGATTGATGGACGTTGACTGGTTTCGCAAGACCGGCAGAACGCGGCGGCATGGGCAAAAGGCTGGCGTTGTTGCGGGCCAATGCGAGGCTGCGGGCGGCGGAGATGGCGACGCCAGCGACGCTGGATTGGCCGCACACGTGAGCCTTGACGCGCGGGCCGGCGATCTGCTCGATCCATAAGGCGGCGGCCAGCGCAATAATGGGCAGGATGTCCGTTATCCGGTACTTCAGCGCCTTGCGCCACGGTTCCTTGCGATAGATGACGAGGGGCAGGCGGATGAAAACCAGGAGGCAGAAAAACGAGACGGCGATGATGCACAGACTGATCAGAAAAGCGGGGATTTCACATCCCGTCCAGTTATGGATCATTGCCTGCTAACTCCAAAAAATCTTGCTGTTTCAAGGAAACGGAAAGGCTCAGATCGGCGGTTGTTCGGGCTGGGCCAGCCTGCCTGCGTCGTAGGCGCACTCCATCATGATCTGGGAGAGAATCGCGGAGGATTCGCGGGTGAAGTCTTTGCCTTCCGGCGAAAGCGCGAACTGGAGATAGGCGTTCAGTTCCGCTTCCGACAGGTTACGGTAAGCATAGGCCATGCTGCTGAGCATTGTTTGCGACATGGCGCTGGCAATGGCGAACTGCTGGGACTCCAGATTTTTCCGGATCTCGGCCAGCGTCGGCCGGTTCTGCATTTCAAACTGGCCGGAAAGCAAGGCGGCATTGACGGCCATGGCGGTGGAAATAAAGCTTTTGACTGCATTCGGCGTCAATTCCAGCGCCTGGTCGAGCGATTGATAAAGCGCCAGGCGCGTCGTATTGCCGCCCAGCTCGGCAATCAGCTTGGCCGCGTTGACCTGGATTTGGGCAAAAACCTTCGGGTCCTGCCAGCGTTTTTCCCGTTCGACGATGCGTCTGCCCAGCGGCGAATCCAAAAAGGCCAGAACCTTTGCGCCCAGTTCCGGCGGAATTTTTTCGGAAAGGCGCTGGAAGAACATCGCCTTCGTTTTTTCCGGTGCATAAGCCGTGTCGATGACCGCGTACAGCCTGCGCAACTGCTCGACATCCGGGCGTTTCGGCGCTTTTTTGAGCGTTTCGTCGATGCCCCTCTTCATATTCTCCGGGACGGCATCCAGGGCGGCGCTGGCGCCTGATTTTTCCATCAGCGCCCGTAGCTGGGTGGCTTGCGCATCCGCCGTCGCCGCACGCTCAGCCGTGGCGGCGGGCTTTGTCCGGACGGCGGATTCCGCACGCGCCGCCGGCGCGTTCAAGCAGCACAGGCCGGCCGCAATCCATAAGCCGACGGCCAATCGGGCGTATTTCGGCGGAGTTTGCACGTTTGCATCAGTGTGTCGCATAAGTTTTCTCCTTGAGGTTTTGCAGGTTCCATGCATCCGGTGAAATTCCGGTAGTCCGGCCTTATTCGATTGCCGACGGCGGCGGAACGATGCCGGCATCGTCGCCGGATACTCGCGAGAATCCTTCGTTAATCGTCACCTTGACGCCGGCGCGCGGCAGCGCGAGCACCCGTCCGACGGGCTTGAATCCGTAGTCTTCCGCAATGCGCGCCAGATACGCACCGGCATCGAATCGATAAAACGCCCGAAAGCGTCGATTTCCGCACCGCAGGCGCAATTGCCCGCCACGAGGCTCAATGCGGCAAGGCAAATGCGCAACTCTACAGTATCTAGGCATCGCGCGTACGCCCCCGCTACCGGCAAAGAAAGCGCTCCAGCGTGGGCGCGACGCACGATCAAGTGTTGAAGGCCAGCAGGAAGGTCAGGATCGATTCAGCGCCGGAGAGCTTCAGCATGTCGCGCCACGGTTTTCTCCTCACCACGGCGATCAGCGCGGCAGTTATCAGAACAATTCCGGCGCCGGCGATTGACGGTGTCAGGAATCGGCATCCAGCATGAAGAATGTCGCTCATGGGTGTTATCGGCAAATATGTTGCGCCAGAGGGCGGATGAACGGCTGGACAAACGCAAAGCATGCGATGATCAGGAAGAACTCCATTTCCGATACTTTCAGCATTTTGCGCCATGCCCGCCCCCGGAACGTGCCGACCAGAATGGCCATTGCCAAACAAAAACTTAGGCCGAGACCGATGGTGACGGGCGAATGGCACCAGCCCCAGTCAGCAGCAACCTCCATCAGCAATCCCTCTCGCCATTACGATCAATGCTTTGTAAGCTAAGGCATTCAATTTCCCGCTTCACCAAGCCTCCTACCAAGCCTGCATAAAATCCCACTTGGCTTGAGAGAATGGCTTTTCCGACCCATCCGCTAACTGGACCTCCAAAAAACCACCGGTCGCACCGATAGATGCTGCTTCTGTAAAGCCTGCCCATGAACTTTGCTCGCCCGATGTCATGACTGAACCGGCATATGCCGCGCTAGATCCAACTGCACCGATTGTAGCGCCCGGCAGCCCGAACTTTCCCTCAGTTTCCGGCATTTCCTGCTGACTGGCATCTGCGGTTCCGGCAAGGGACAGATATGCCCAGCATAAAGTAGCGCCTAAAGAACAAAGATATGGAAAAGTCCGCAGGGAGAATGGCATTTTGGAAGTTATAAATCGGGCTATCAGGTGGAGAAATTATGAGAATTATTCTTGTGTTTTGATGTTTAATTGTCAATAGTCCGTTCATTTTCTATGCCGTTCACGCAGAGCGGAGCGCCGCGTGCAGCGGGCAACCGATGCAGGCGGCGTTGCCGTGCGGACAGCGCCTCGTTTGCGATAGTTGCGACGGTGTGCCGGTCGATGGAGGATTGACTGGGAATCCTGCCGGGATCATATGGACAAGGACAGGTCTGTATGTTTGTATTTCACTGCATGATTGCGCGCGCAACCCGCACCGGAATGGGGACGGATTGGTAATTCGTATACACTTCCCGCATTTCCTGTATTTGTCAGGGGCGCCAGCCGCTTTGCCGCGTCGGCCGTGTCACTTGAATTGTCCGGTCCATACGGTGCTGTCGTCCGTAGCGGGCAGTGGCGCGCTTTTGGCTTCTCTATTTGATTTCCCTGGATTTCCCCCATGCTCGACGTTTCCGGCCTGGAATGCATTCGCGGCGGGCGCCGTTTATTCCGCGGTTTGTCCTTTCGCCTGACAGACGGCGAACTGCTGCACGTGCAGGGAGATAACGGCAGCGGAAAAACCAGTCTGTTGCGCTTGCTGTGCGGGCTGTTGCCAGCGGCGGCCGGTGAAATCCGCTGGCGGGGCGTGCCGATTGCGCGGCTGGGCGTGGATTTTCGCCGTGAGCTGTGCCTCATCGGCCATCGGGATGCGCTCAAGAATGAACTGACGCCGCTGGAGAATGTGCGGATGGCGGCGCATCTGGCCGGAATCCGGCTCGATGAGGCGGCAGCGCGTGATGCCCTGGCGCAGCTTGGCCTGACGGGGGAAACGGAAGAAATTCCCTGCGGCCGCTTGTCGCAGGGTCAGCGGCGGCGTGTGGCGCTGGCGCGGCTGGCCTGCGCGCGGCAGCCGCTCTGGCTGCTCGATGAACCTTTCGCCGCGCTGGATGCTGCGGCCACCGGATGCGTCGCGGCATTGATCGGCCGCCATGTGCGATGCGGCGGCGTGGTGGTACTGACTACGCATCAGACCGTCGATATGCCCGTAACGGCAGCCAGGCGGCTGACGCTGGGGGCGTGAGATGGCCGGCTTCGTCTTTTCACTGATCCGGCGCGACCTGCGCCTGGCGCTGCGCCGGCGGACCGACGCGGCGCAGACGCTGTGTTTTTTTATTGTCGTCGTCAGTCTGTTTCCGCTCGGCATCGGGCCGGAACCAATGCTTTTGCGCCGGATGGCGCCCGGTGCGCTGTGGGTGGCGGCCTTGCTGGCGGTGCTGCTTTCTTTGCCGCGCCTGTTTGCCGAGGATTTTCGCGATGGCACGCTGGAACAGCTGGTGCTGCTGCCGCAGCCGCTGGCGCTGGTCGTGCTGGGCAAAACACTTGCGCACTGGCTGGTTTCCGGGCTGCCGCTGAGCCTGCTGGCGCCGGCGCTGGGCGTGCCGTTCGGCATTTCCCCGGAAGCTTCATGGACGCTGACGCTTTCGCTGTTGATCGGCACACCGGCGCTGTCCGCCCTCGGCGCCATCGGCGCGGCGTTGACGCTGGGCGTGCGCGGCGGCGGTATTCTGCTCTCGCTGCTGGTGCTGCCGCTCTATGTCCCGGTGCTACTATTTGGGACGGGCGCCGTGGAGGCCGCCGTGTCCGGTGTCGGCGCCAAAGCGCATCTTTCGCTGCTGGCGGCCTTGTCGCTGGGCGGCGTGTTTTTTGCGCCCTGGCCTGCCGCCGCCGCTGTCCGCATTGCTTTGGAGTCGCCGGATTCATGCTGAAAGGCTTCAATATTGACTGTTTGATGAGTCCGCAAAGCGTTTATCCGCTCGCCGGCCGGATGATTCCGTGGTTCTGGGCGCTGGCGGCGCTGTTCGGCATCGCCGGGCTGGCGGTCGGTTTTTTGATCGCGCCGGCCGATGCGCAGCAGGGCGAGAGCTATCGCATCATTTTCCTGCATGTGCCGGCTTCGTGGCTGTCGATGTTCATCTATCTGGCGATGGCCTTCTGGGCCGGACTGGGGCTGGCTTTCAACGCCCGTCTACCGGCAATGATGGCGCAGGCGCTGGCGCCGACGGGCGCGCTGTTCGCCTTTCTTTCGCTGTGGACGGGGGCGCTGTGGGGCAAGCCGATGTGGGGAACGTGGTGGGTGTGGGACGCCCGCCTGACTTCGGAACTGATCCTGCTGTTTCTGTACATTGGTTTTATTGCGCTCCAGGCCGCTATCGACGATCCGCATCGCGCCGATCGGGCGGGCGCAATTCTGGCGCTGGCGGGCGTGGTGAATATTCCGATCATCTACTTTTCGGTCAGGTGGTGGAATACGCTGCATCAAGGGGCGACGATCAATCTCCAGAAATCTTCCCTAGCCGGCGTGATGTTCACTGGCATACTGCTCTGCGCGCTGGCTTGCTGGATGTATTCGCTGGCCGTTGCGCTGATGCGTGTGCGCAGGCTCATGCTCGAACGCGAGCCGCATGCGCCGTGGGTGCGCGAGATGCTGGAGTGCGATTTGTGACAACAGGCCGGAGGATGCAAGGTAATCGCGCACGCACAGTGAATGCGTGGGCTGCACGCGGTTTGGGCATTCCGGGCATCCCGGATGTCGGGTCGGCCAGCGGTGGAGATAGAAAGAGGCGGGAAAGCACGGCGGCAAAAACGGTGGCAAATACACAACGGCCGGGAATATGGAAAATGCGGAAAGCACGGAAAAAACCGAATAAACATACGGGATCGGGGAAGGCATACACGGAGCGCGGATATGCACTGGCATAGTTTTGCCGATTTTCTCGCCATGGGCAGGCATGGCGTTTACGTTTGGGGTTCATTCGCCGTCATGGCGCTGGTCATGACGCTCGAACCGCTGCTGCTTGTGCGCGCCCACAGGCGCTTGATCGCCCGTCTGCGCCGCCGCTGGTCACGAGGCGGATCAAGGTGTGAAGCTGCGGCCAGCTGCTATCCCGACGTCCATTCTGGCGTTTCCAAACCGCAGGCCGGCGCGCAATCCCCATCTTCCACCGGCGAGGCGCACCTTTGAATCCGCGCCGGCAACGCCTGCTGCTGATATTTGCCGGTCTGGGCGTGCTCGGGCTGATCGCTGCGCTCGTGCTCAATGCCTTGCGCAGCAACCTCGTCTTCTTTTTCTCCCCCTCGCAGGTGGTTGCGGGTGAGGCGCCAGGCGGCGGGACGTTTCGTCTCGGCGGTCTGGTCAAGGAAAAAACGCTCCGGCGCGAGGCCGATGGCGTGACGATCTCTTTCGTCATCACCGATAGGGCGCACGATGTGCCTGTGCGCTATCAGGGCATCCTGCCCGATCTGTTCAGGGAAGGGAAAGGCGCGGTCGTTCAGGGGCGGCTCGATGGCGGCGTATTGGTGGCGTCCGAAGTGCTCGCCAAACACGACGAAAATTACGCGCCGCCGGAAGCCGCGCAGATCGTGGGCGGCGGGCAGATGCACCATGAGAGGGCCGGGCAGTCCTTGCCGTCGGTGAGTACGCCATGAAGCGCGCGAATGAGCGCGGCAGGGGTGTGCCGGATGCGCGGAAGAACGCGCCGGAGCCGGGCGTTTCTCTGCTTTTGGGGCAGGCAGACTCCGGAAGAGCTGGCGCGCGGGCGGGAAGCACCGGTTTGGCGCAGGCGATCGCCCGCCGCTGCCGCTGCTTTTCTACCGGCCTTTCTACCGGAAATTTACCGGGCGTTGTGCCGAAGCGGCGGTTGGTGGCGGGGGCGGCATGATCCCGGAGTTTGGGCACTTTGCACTCATTCTCGCGCTGTGCACCGCCCTCGTGCAGGGGACGTTGCCGCTCCTCGGCGCGCAGTATGGGCGGGCGGACTGGATGGCATTGGCGCGGCCGGCGGCGCAGGTGTTGGCATGGCTGTTGCTGATTGCGTTTGGCTGCCTGACGGCCGCGTTTGTCCTCAATGACTTTAGCGTCGCCTGCGTCGCGCAGCATTCCAATACACGCCTGCCGCTGCCGTATCGTGTCGCGGGCGTCTGGGGCGGGCATGAAGGCTCGCTGCTGTTGTGGGTGACGATGCTTGGCCTGTGGGGCGGCGCGGTCGCCCGTAGTGCGCAGCGCCTGCCGGCGGCGATGGCCGCCCGCGTCATCGGCGTGCTGGGGCTGGTGATGGCCGGATTCCTCGCCTTCACCCTGTTCGCATCCAATCCGTTTGTGCGCCTGCTGCCTGCCGCCGCCGAAGGGCGTGAGCTCAATCCGCTGTTGCAGGATCCGGGACTGATCCTGCATCCGCCGATGCTCTACATGGGCTATGCCGGCTTTTCGGTTGCGTATGCTTTTGCGCTTGCCGCACTGTTTGCCAGCCGGCTCGATATGGTCTGGGTGCACGGGTCGCGGCCGTGGACGCTTGCCGCCTGGGCCTTCCTGACGGTCGGCATTGCACTCGGCTCACGATGGGCGTACTACGAACTCGGCTGGGGCGGCTGGTGGTTCTGGGACCCGGTGGAGAATGCCGCACTGATGCCCTGGCTGGCTGGCACGGCGCTGCTGCACTCGCTGGCCGTGACGGAAAAAAGCGGCGGTTTTAGAAACTGGACGGTTTTGCTGGCGATTTCAACGTTCTCTCTCGCGCTGATCGGCGCCTTCCTCGTCCGTTCCGGCGTGCTCAGTTCGGTGCATGCCTTCGCGATCGATCCGCGCCGCGGCGTATTTATCCTGGCACTGCTCGTCATTCTGACCGGCGGCGCGTTGGCGCTGTTTGCCTGGCGTGCGCGCAAGACCGGGTCGGCCGGCGGTTTTGCGCCATGCTCGCGCGAGTCGCTGCTGCTGATCAACAACGTGTTGCTCACGGCCGCCTGCGGCTCGGTGCTGCTCGGCACACTTTACCCGCTGCTTGCCGATACGCTCGGGTGGGGACGAATTTCCGTTGGGTCGCCGTATTTTGAAGCGGTCTTTGTCCCGCTGATGATGCCCGCGCTCTTTCTGATCGGCGTGTCGCCGTGGGTCCGCTGGAAGCGCACGCGCGCGGCCGATCTGGCGCGTGCGCTGTGCGCCCCGCTGGCGGCCTCGGCGGTGTTCGCGCTCGCCGCCAGCCTGCTGGCCGCGCGGCTGGGCGGCGGCGCGCCGTGGCAGCCGTGGGTGGCGCTGAGCATGTTGCTGGCGGCCTGGATCGTCATCACCGCGTTGCTCGATATCGTGCGGCGCTTGCGTGCTGTGCGTACAGCGCGTGTCACGCGCAACGGGCCGCTGCCGCTGCCGGCCGCCTGGCTCGGCATGCATCTGGCGCATATGGGCGTTGCGGTATTCGTCGTCGGCGTGGCGTTGGTCAATGGTTATCAGATCGAGCGTGAAGTCCGCCTGACGCCGGGCGAGCGTGTGGCCCTGGCGGGCTACGAATTTCGCTTTCAGGGCGTTCGTCAAGTCCCGGGCGAAAATTACCAGGCGCTGGCGGGCGCGGTCGATCTGCTGCGTCATGGCCTCGTGTTCCGCCGGCTCGCGCCGGAAAAGCGCTTTTATCCGGCCTCCGGCATGTGGATGACGGAAGCGGCGATCGACGCGGGCTGGCTGCGCGACGTTTATGTCTCGCTGGGAGAGCCGGTCGAGCGCGGGCAGATCGACGGGGCCTGGCTGCTGCGCATCCAGTACAAGCCCTTCGTCAACTGGATTTGGGGCGGCTGCGCGCTGATGGCGCTCGGCGGTTTGCTGGCGATACGCGATCACCGTCACCGCGTCGGCGGCCAGCCGCGCTGTACCCAAAAAATACGGGCGGGTGGGCGATGAACCGGCGGATCGGTATCCTCGCCTGGCCGCTGTTCGGCTTCCTCGTGCTTGCTGGGCTGCTGGCCGCCGGCCTGAACCACGATCCGCAGGCGGTGCCTTCACCGCTGATTGGCCGGCCGGCACCGGATTTTTCGCTGCCGAAGCTAGGCGGCGAGCACTTCTCGCCGCGCGCCATGCGCGGCAAGGTCTGGCTGCTCAACGTCTGGGCGACCTGGTGTTCCGCCTGCCGTCAGGAACATGCCGTGCTGCTCGATATGCGCCGGCATCGGGCGCTGACGCTGGTCGGACTCAACTATCAGGAGGTGCGCGGCGATGCTGGCGCCGATATAAACAAAATGACGCCGGCCGCAGAAGCGGCGCTGGCGGCGACGCGCGCCGCAGATTGGTTACGGCGCCATGGCAATCCTTATGCGCTGTCCATTCTCGATCTTGACGGGCGCGTCGGCATGGACTATGGCGTGGTTGGCGTGCCGGAGACCTATGTTATCGACAGGGCGGGCGTGATCCGCTTCAGGCACGCCGGTCCGCTGACGACGGCGGTTCTTGCCGACAAGATTTTACCGCTGGTTGAAGCGCTGTCACGATGAGTGACTGGTCGATGCGGCATAGTTGCCTGCACTCTCCCCTCCTGCGTCTATTCCGGCGCGGTGCGCTCCTCTTGTGCAGCGCGCTTTTTTGCGCCGCGCTGTGCTGCGGCCTGACCGCAGTTGCCGCAGTTGCCACGGAAGCTGCGGATGCCGGCGCAACGGCGGCCGCCGCGCCAAAGGAAGCAGGAAGCACCGCAGATGCGGCCGAAGAACGGCTGGCGGCGATTGCGTCCGAACTGCGCTGCCTGGTCTGCCAGAACGAATCGCTGGCCGCGTCGCAAGCCGGTCTGGCCAAGGATCTGCGCCGCGAAATTCTGGCCATGATCGCGGCAGGCAAAAGCGATGGTGAAATCGTTGATTTCATGGTCAGCCGTTATGGCGACTTCATCCGCTACCGGCCGCCGTTCAAACCCTCGACCTGGCTGCTCTGGGCGGGGCCGTTTCTATGGCTGGGAGGCGGGCTGGGCCTTTTGCTTGTTGTCCTCCGCCGTCAGCGGCATTCCGCCGAAGCGCCGCTGAATGACGCCGAACGGCGGCGCGCCGACCGGCTCCTGGCCGATGCCGGCAGTGATCGCGCGGAGGAAAAGTCGTGAGCGCCGTTGTGCTGTTTATCGTGCTGACGGCGGCGCTGACGCTGGCGGTTGTGGCGGTTTTGTTGCGCCCTGGGCGGCGCTTGCCGGAGCGGACGTCAAAACCGGCGCCGGCGGGCCTCGAGATTTACCGCGACCAATGGCAGGCGCTGGTGCGCGACCGGGATGCCGGGCTGCTGAGCGCAGAAGATTTCGAGCAGGCGCGGGAAGATTTGCGGCGGCGTTTATTGGCGGAAATGAATGAAACGGATGCGGTGGATGCAACGGCGGCAACCGATGGACCATCTGCCGGAACAGCGCCCGACGCCGCGCCGCGCGGGCTGGACGGGCGCAGCGCATGGGGGATTGCCGTGGCGATGCCGCTGGCGGCAGCGCTGATCTACGCAGGGATCGGCAATCCGCAGGTCTTGACGCCGCCTGCTGCGCAGCAAGACACGGCAGCGCTTGCCCGGCGCGTCGTGCAGCTCAAAACCAACCCCGATGATGCTGAGGGATGGCTGGCACTCGCCCGCGCCTACAAAGCGCTGGGGCGTTTTCCCGAAGCCGCCGCAGCTTTTGAAAAAGGCCGTGCGCGGATTAACGGCGACCCGGCGCTGCTTGCCGAATATGCCTATACGCTGATCCGGGCGGAGGGCGGCGTGGCCAGCCCGCGCGCCGAAGCGCTGATCGACGCCGCGCTCAAACTTGACCCGCAGCAACCGCAAGCGCTGTTCATGGCGGGGCTGGCCGCTGACGAGCGCGGCGATTTTGCAGCGGCGATCACGCACTGGCAGCGCCTGCTGCCGCTGCTTGAAACCGGCTCGGACGAGGCGATCATGCTCGAAAAATCCTTGCAGGCGGCGCAGGAGAAAATGCGGCAGGCGGCAAATGCAAAGTCGCCGGCGGCCTTAGATAAACGCCAGCACCCCTCCGGGCGGGCGCCCCTGAGGTAAGAGTTTTCGGGGCGCCTCTGAAACCCTTATCAATAAAGGGCTGGCGGGCAGCCCTTCCGAAACGCCCTGTTTACAAGGGCTCCAGAGCATCCTTCTTGGAAAACCGCATAGATAAAGTTCTCCAAGTAAAGTACCTTGGAGCCCGCGTAGATAGGGTATTTCTGAGCAGGTGCTCTGAGATGTCCTGTTTACAAGGGTTCCGGGCAGCCCGTTTGAAATGCCCGTGGATAAATGGCTTCAGAACAGACGCCCGAAGATGCTCTATCTACACGGGTGCAGAAAGTTGGTCAGGCGCAGTGTTCCAGTTTATGTTTTTTGATGCTCTGAAGCCCTTGTATTTAGGCTTCTCAGAGCATTTTATGTTTTCTGGTCTGTTTGTAAGGGTCTCAGGGCGGGGTGTTCGGAGAAGCCCTGTTTATAAGGGTTTCCGGGCATACCTCTTTACGTATTCGATAACTACAACCCCCCAAACCCCTTAGGCGCAGCCGCAGGCGCGGGGCTGCTTGGCGGAGGCAAGGGCTTGATTGTCTGAGCGCAAGCAAGTGATCAAGCTCGCCGCCAAGTAAACCCGCTGCAAGGAGTCTTCTGCACCTTGGTGTCGCTTTTCTTTGCTGACTTTCTTTGGCGAGGCAAAGAAAGTCAGCGGGGCGCGCTGCCGCTCAGCGCAACGGCATCAAGAGAGGTTTCATGAGTGGAAGTCAGCGCGCAGGCTGTGATGGTTCTTGTTTTTTTATTTAGTTTCAGGATGCCTGCCTTGAAGTCCTTTACCCTTGGGCGTTACAGAAGGGCTGCCCGCTAGCCCGCGTATTTAGGGCATTTCAGAAGGGCTGCTCGCCAGCCTGTGTATTTAGGGCATCTCCAAGGAGAGATACTCCAGAATCCTTGTAAACAGGGCGTCTCCGGACGCTATGCTCGGAGCGCCTTTATTCACGCGGGTTTCAGAGGGCTGGCCGGGCACGGCGCTCTGGTTTATGTTTTTTGATGCTATGAAGTCCTTGTGTTTAAAGGACCTCCGGGCATTTTATGTTTTCTGCCCTGTTTTTACGGATTTCGGAGAAGACCCCGCAAGCTTAAAGAGAGAGCGGCTCGACTTTGCCAAAGGCAAGGCGGTAAGCTGCTGGCAGTACGCTCAGTATGGCAAGGCAAGCTAACGCCGTAGGTTGGCAAAGGAAGCCGCTACCTCAGGCTTCCGGCAAGATGCCCGCCTTGACCGAGGCGGCGATCAGCCGCTCGGCCAGCGCGCCGAGTTCAGGCGCGCCGCGCGCGATGGATTCGGCGCGATGGCGCACCTGGCCGGCGACAACGCCGTTGGCGCGCCAGGCGCGGCCTTCAGTCAGCGTATTGTGAATCATCGGCATCAGCCGGTCGACGGCGAGCGCGTAGCGCGCTTCCGGCGTTTCTCCCGCATCAAATTCCTCCCAGAGCGTGCGGAAATCCTGCGCCTGCGCCGGCGGCAACAGCCCGAAGATGCGCTCGCAGGCGGTCTGTTCGCGTTGCCGCTGCGTGCTGATTCCCTGTGCGTCGTAGGCAAAGGTATCGCCAGCGTCGATCTCGACAAGATCGTGGATGAGCAGCATACGCACGGCGTGAGCGACATCGATCGGCGCGGCGGCGTATTCGGCCAGCACCAACGCCAGGAGCGCCACGTGCCAGCTATGCTCGGCGCTGTTTTCACGCCGGCTGCCGTCGGCCAGCGAGTTCTGGCGTAGAACGCCCTTGAGGCGGTCGATTTCGACGATGAAAGACAATTGCCGATCCAGCGCCGAGGCGTGTTCGTTCAAAGGCGGCAGGATGGCGGGTGATTGGGAATGCGTCATGGCGTAGGGATCTCGGATGATGCGGGGAATGTCTTGTCCTGATATTCGCACAGGTCAGCGATCAAGCAGCGCCAGCACTCTGGCCGGCGCGCCTTGCAGACATAGCGGCCGTGCAGAATCAGCCAATGGTGGGCGTCCCGCCGGAATGCTTTGGGCGTCGTTTTGAGCAGCCCTTGCTCGACGGCGAGCGGCGTTTTTCCGGGCGCGAGTTTTGTCCGGTTGGCGACGCGGAAAATATGCGTATCGACGGCAATGGTCGGTTCGCCGAAGGCGGTGTTGAGGACGACGTTGGCGGTCTTGCGGCCGACGCCGGGGAGCGCTTCCAGCGCCTCGCGCTGGCGCGGAACCTCGCCGCCGTGCAAGGTAAGCAATGCCCGGCAGGTGGCGATGACATTTTTTGATTTGGTGCGAAAAAGGCCGATGCGGTTGATATATTCGGCCAGCTTTTCCTCGCCCAGCGCCAGCATGGCCTGGGGCGTGGGGGCGTCGGCAAAAAGCCTGCGCGTGGCGAGATTGACGCTTTTGTCGGTCGCCTGCGCCGAGAGGATGACGGCAACCAGCAGCTGGAACGGCGTGGCATAGACAAGCTCCGTCGTCGGCGTGGGGTTGGCCTCGCGCAGGCGACGGAAGATTTCGGCGCGCTTGGCGGCGTTCATGGCAGCGCCTGTCTTAAGCGTTCTGCAAAGACAGCGCCGCTCGCGCGTGCTGGCGCGCAGCGCGGCGGGCTTCCAGCCAGTTCTTGGCGGCGATCAGGCAGCCGAGCAGGATAAATGCGCCGGGCGGCAGAATCGCCAGCAAAAAGCCCGGATAATCTTCCGGCAAGACCTGAAGCGGCGACAGGCCGGGGATAATCAGGTCGATACCGGAAAACAGCGTGCCGCCGCCGATCAGCTCGCGCAATCCGCCGAGCAGGGAAAGCGTCCATAACATGCCGACCCCCATGAAAATCCCATCGAAAAATGCTTGCAGCGGCGGGTGCTTGGAGGCATACGCTTCAATCCGCGACAGGGCGATGCAATTGGTGACGATCAGCGGGATGAAGATGCCGAGTATTTGATACAACTCATGCAGATATGCGTTGAAAAGCAGATCGACGATCGTCACCAGCGTCGCGAGAATCAGGATGAAGATGGGAATGCGGATCTCATGCGGAATCCATCGGCGCAGGCTGGCGACGGCCAGGCCGGCCATGGCCATGGCCATAATCGTCGCCAGTGAAAGCATGGCGCCATTGACGAGATTGGTGCTCACGGCAAGCAGCGGACACAGGCCGGTGACTTGCACCAGGCTGGTGTTTTGTTCCCAGATGCCGTTGGCGGCAATCTGGCGGAATTCCTCACGGGTCATCGTGGTCATGATGTCGGTGCCTTATCGATGATGTCTAGGCGGAGCCGGAGAGCACGAACACAGCGTGCAAAATTTACAAAGCGTACAAAGCGCATAAAACGCAATGCGGGTTCAGCTGCGGCGGACAGGATGCCGCAGCGGGCCGGAAAATGGGTCGAAAAACGAACCGGGAAACGGGCCGATGTCAGCTTCACGCTCATGGTCTGAACAATGCCTCATGGTTTGCGGCGACGTACAGCGCCGCCTTGCGCACGGCCTTGATGACGGCGCGCGGCGAAACCGTCGCGCCCGCCATGGCGTCGAAGCGGCCCCCATCTTTTTTGACGCGCCAGTCGCTTTCACTTTCGGCCGCCGGGTTGGCGTTCGTGAACTGACCGATCCACGGGCGTTTTTTGTTTTTATCCTTCTTCGGGTCGATGTAATCGCCCAGGCCGGGGGTTTCCCGATGTTGTAGGACACGCACCCCAAACAACCTGCCATCCGGGGCGACTACCAGAAGCAGGTGGATTCTCCCCGCGTAACCATCAGGCGCGCTCGCCTGGAGTATCAAAGCGACCGGATTGCCGTCTTTGCGGGCGCGGTAAGCGATGCTGGCTTCATTCTGTCCGAGCGCCGATGTGGCAGGAATTTCGACCGTGTCTTTGAGCAGAGTGTTGTCGTAGGCCGAAGTCGGGAGGATTTCATGAGCCAGACGCATGATTTTTGCGCTTCCGGACGATTCTTTGATGATGGGATGCGCCAAAGTGTACACGCCGGACAATAACGCGGTGAACACGCTGACGAAAACCAGCAAAATGGCTGAAGTATGTAGCGCTGTTTTCAGGGCGCTGGATGGCTTGACAGGTGGCGGTGTCGGGGTCATTTTTTCAGGCCGAAAACCGGCGGTTGCGTATGCATGTCGATGAGCGGTACGCAGATGTTGAGAAAGAGGACGGCGAAAGCGACGCCGTCGGGATAGCCGCCGAAAGCGCGGATGACATAAGCGATCAGGCCGACGAAGAAGCCGAATAGCAACTTGCCGCGCGGTGTTGTGCAGCCGGAAATCGGGTCGGTGACGATGAAAAAGGCGCCGAGCATCGCGCCGCCGGAAAAGAGGTGGAAGAGCGGGCTGGCAAAACCCTCAGCGTCAAAAAGCCAGAAGGCGCCGGCGATCAACGTCAGACCCGCAATGAAACCCAATGGCTGCCGCCAGTCGATAATTTTGCAGCGCCAGAGCCATAGACCGCCCAGCAGGTAAGCGAATGAAATCCACTCCCAGCCGCGCCCGGCGATGCTGCCAAATATTTTTTTATCCGCGACGATGGTTTCGATTGGGAGTAGAACTTTGCTGTACCTGAGCGCATTTCTCAGCTCGCCGAGCGCAGTTGCGCCGCTGAAGGCGTCGATGCGCGGCGCCCAGCCGAAAATCACCGCCAGCTGCTCGCTGAAGCTTGCCGAAAGACCGGCGGGCGGCCATTGCGACATCAGCGCGGGAAAAGAGACGATGCAGACGGCAAAGGCGACCATTGCCGGATTGAACGGATTTTGCCCGAGGCCGCCGTACAAATGCTTGGCAACGATGATGGCGAAAGCCGTGCCGACGACGATCAGCCACCACGGCGCCAGCGGAGGAAAGGTCAGTGCGATCAGCCAGGCGGTAACGACGGCGCTGCCGTCACCCAGGAACAGCATGAGCGGCTTGCCGCGCAGCTTGAGCATCAGCGCTTCCGATGCCAGTGCCGTGAGGGTGGCGAGCGTTATCTGGACGAGGATGGCCGGGCCGATCTGCCAGACATACGCGGTGATGCCGGGTAGCAGCGCGGCCAGCACGTACAGCATGATGCGCCGGACGCTGACGTTTTGCAGCAGATATGGTGAGGTCTGGAAATCCATCATCGCTGGGGTCCTGAATCTTCGGCGTCGGCTGTCGCGGTTTTGTCCCTGGTTGCGGCTGCCTGAGCGGCGGCCTGCCGCGCTTCGCGCATCCGCTGCGCGCGCGCTTTGGCGGCGGCGATAAGCGCCTGCTTGGCGGCGGCTTTGTCGTCGGCGGATTGCTCTCTGATGGATTGCCCGCCGGCCGGCGCGCCGGATGGCGTGTCTGGCGGAGAAGAGAGTTCTGCCGCCTGCTTGCCTGCGCCATCGGGGCTGGGAGCCGCTTTGTCAGGGGTATTGACATTGGCTGCGGCCATTTTGGCTTCGCGCATCCGCTGCGCGCGTTCCTTGGCGGCGGCGATGAGCGCCTGCTTGGCGGCTGCTTTGTCATCAGTGGCAGGCGTGCTTTGTGCGCCTTGCTTGTCCGTGTGGTTTACGCTGGCAGGCGCGTCGGCGGCATGGGCTGCTGCCAGCCGTGCTTCGCGCATCCGCTGTGCGCGCTCTTTGGCGGCGGCAATCAATGCTTGCTTGGTGGCGGCTTTGTCGTCGGCGTGTGGTGTGCTTTGGGCTCCTTGTCCGCCTTGTTCGCCCGCATGATCCCCGTTGGCGGGTGCGTCGGCGTTGCCCGCTGCATCAGTAGGCTGGGCGGCTGCCTGGGCAGCTTCGCGCTGTTGACGGGCGCGCGCCATCGCGGCGGCAATGGCGGCTTTTTTGGCCGCTTCGGCATCGGTTGGCGCGCCGGCGGCTGGCGCGGCGCCTGCATCTG
>CALHZD010000138.1 GCA_938040985.1 uncultured Propionivibrio sp. | reverse complement strand
CGGAGCGCGACGCTTCGGCAGCCCAGGTGATCGATCGCCTGCGCGGCAAGCTTGACCGCGTTCCGGGGGCACGTTTGTATTTGCGCGCTTCCCAGGATATTCGCATCGGCGGCCGCGGTTCCAGCGCGCAGTATCAATACACCTTGCAGGCCGATACGGTCGAGATGCTGCGGGCCTGGGAACCGCGCGTCAGGCTGGCGTTGAGCAGACTGAAGGAATTGACGGATGTCAATACCGACCAGCAGAACAGCGGGATGCAGACGAGGCTGGCCATCGACCGCGACGCCATGGCGCGGCTGGGACTGAACCAGCGCGAGGTCAATGCCACGCTCAACGATCTGTTCGGCCAGCGGCAGATATCGACCATCTACCACCCGCTCAACCAGTACCGCGTGGTCATGGAGGCGGCGCCCGAATATACGCAGGGGCCGGAGAATCTGAAAGACGTCTACTTTATAAGCGCTTCACAAACGGATCAAACGGGCAGAACCGGCCAGGCGGCCGTATCGACGCCGGTTCCGCTCTCCGCCTTTGCACGCTGGGAAATGGCGGCGGCGCCGCTCTCGGTCCATCATCAGGGGCAGTTCGTGGCCTCGACGATTTCTTTCAACCTGCCCCCCGGCGGATCGTTGTCGCAGGCCACCGCGGCCATCGAACAAGCCATGCAGCAGCTCGGCGCGCCGGCCGCGCTGGTGGGCAGTTTCCAGGGTTCGGCGAGAGTATTTCAGCGCTCGCTCTCCAATCAGCCGCTGCTGATTCTTGCGGCGCTGGTCGCCGTCTATATTGTCCTCGGCATGCTCTACGAAAGCCTCGTGCATCCGCTGACGATCCTGTCGACGCTGCCTTCGGCTGGCGTCGGCGCATTGCTGGCGCTGCTCGCTTTCCGTACTGAATTCAGCGTCATAGCTCTGATCGGCGTCATCCTGCTGATCGGCATCGTCAAGAAAAACGCCATCATGATGATCGACTTTGCCGTTCAGGCCGAGCGCCAGCAGGGGCTGGATTCGCGAGCGGCCATCCGCGAAGCCTGCCTGCTGCGTTTCCGGCCGATTATGATGACGACGATGGCCGCGCTTTTCGGCGCGCTGCCGCTGATGCTCGGGCACGGCGACGGCGCCGAGATGCGCCAGCCGCTGGGCATTTCCATCGTCGGCGGCCTGTTGCTCAGCCAGTTGCTGACGCTATACACGACGCCGGTGGTTTACCTTTATCTCGACCGCTGGCGGCTCTGGCGCGAGCGCCGGCGCGCGAAAACGGCGCGAGGCGGCGATGCGCCCTGAATGCCTGAATGCGCCGAGAGTGTACCCCGATGAACCTGCGGAATTTCTCACGATGAAGAACGATGCCCTGATTCGCCGCTTTTCACCCGGCGCCTCGCTGTCCCTTGTTCTGGCGCTCGCCGGTTGTGCCGTCGGGCCGGACTACGTGCGTCCGGATATCGCCGTGCCCGCGCAGTACAAGGCGCTTGCGGATGCGCCGGAGGGATGGGCCGGCTGGAAGCCGGCGCAGCCGGCCGACGATATGCCGCGCGGCCGCTGGTGGGAACGCTTTGGCGACGCCTATTTGAATGCCTTGGCCGAACAGGTGGACATTTCAAACCAGAACGTGCGCGCGGCGGAAGCACGCTTCCGGCAGGCACAGAGTGCGCTGGATCAGGCGCGGGCAGCGTGGTTTCCGGACATCGGCGGCAATGCCGCATCGACGCGCAGCCAGAGCGCTTCCTCCGGCAGCGGCGATGGCAGCAGCAGCGGAGGCGGGAGCAGAGGTGGCAGCGGGAGCAGCAGTGGGGCAGCCGCCCGCGCGATCCGCACGACGCACCGTCTCTCACTGTCGGTGAATTGGGAACTGGATGTCTGGGGGCGCATCCGGCGCAGCGTCGAGGCCGGCGAGGCCAAGCTTGCCGCCAGCGCCGCCGATCTGCGCACAGCCCGGCTTAGCGCCCAGTTGCTGCTGGTGCAGAGCTATCTGCACGCGCGCGTGGTCGATGCGCAGCGCAGCCTGCTCGAAAAAACCGTGGCCGCATACCAGCGCGCACTGGAAATTACGCGCAACCGCTTCACGGCGGGCGTCGCCGGTCGGCTCGATGTCGCCCAGGCGGAAGCGCAGCTTAAATCGGTGCAGGCGCAGTTGGCTGACCTTGGCATCCAGCGTGCCCAGTACGAACACGCGATTGCCGTGTTGATCGGCAAAACACCGGCGGATTTTTCGCTGATGCCGCATGCCGTTGCGTCGCCTCCGGCGAGGTGGCCGGGCGGGCTGCCCGCACTGCCGGAAATCCCGACTGGCCTGCCATCGGCGCTGATCGAACGCCGCCCCGACATTGCCGCCGCCGAACGGCGCGTTGCCGCCGCCAATGCCGAAATCGGCGTGGCGCAGGCGGCCTTCTTCCCGACCGTGACATTGGGCGGCAGCGGCGGGTATCAAGGGCCGAGCCTGTCGAACTTGCTCACTCTGCCCAATCGCTTCTGGTCGCTCGGCCCGGCGCTGGCCATGAGCCTGTTCGATGCGGGGGCGCGTTCCGCCGCCAAGGCGCGGGCAAGCGCGGCCTACGATGAGTCGGTGGCGGCGTACCGGCAGACAGTCCTGGCGGGGTTTCAGGAGGTTGAGGACGCATTGATGAGCCTGCGCCTGCTGGCCGAAGCCGCCGGCATTCAGGGAGAGGCCGTGCGCGCCGCTGCCGAGGCTTTGCAGATTGCGGATGACCAGTACCTGGCGGGGACGGTGAGTTATCTGAATGTGGTGACCGCCCAGGCGGCTTCTTTGAATGCCGAGCGCAGCGCCATCGACATTGCCGGCCGCCGCCTGCTGGCGGCGGCGGCGCTGATCAAGGCGCTGGGCGGCGACTGGTCGCCGGCGGCGGGTAAGGCGGGAAATGAGGCGAAAAATGGGGCGGAAAATGCCGCAAGCGCGGGAAAAACCGGAGAAACGGGGAACGCTGACGCCGCCCGGACGGTACGGGATTGAGTGCATGAGGTCATGAGGCAGCGAATGCCTACGCCGGCGGCCGCCTCGACGCGCGCGCCGCATGCGTCGAATCAGCGGCCTGCACGGCGTTTCGTCACATCGTCCGCGCGCATGACCGCCTGCCCCGCAGCCCGTATGGATAGGGCGTTTGCGGGCAGGCTGCCTTGCAGCCCTTTATTTACGCGGGTTTCAGAGAGGGGTGTCCGCAATCCCTTTATTGACGCGGGCTTTGGAGGGGGAGCCCGTAATCCCTTTACTGGCGGGAATGAACGGGTTTTAAGCCCATTGATTGCGCCGCCGAAATCCTGTTCACCGCGTCCGCAGGGATCGTCTGCTCTTTGCGGGCGCGCCAACGGGGGTGCATGAGCGTGGGCGAGGCGGCCACTACTGGTCCGCTCCGCGCGGGCATTGTTTCTGGCGCGGCGCTTTGCCGAGCATCCGCTGTTCCGCGCGCTCGCCGGCGACTGTGGCCGCTTGCTGTCCGCATCGTCAAGCATGGCGGAAATCGACGCGCCCAGCGCGCTGTCGACGGCCATTATCGGCAAACTACCTTTCCCGCTGGGGCGCTCGCTTGGGTCGGGCGACACCAGCGAGACACCAGCGATAGGATTGTCTTGTCGCGCGGGCGGAAACTTGCGCCGAATGGCTCAAATGGCTGGATAAAGAGTTCGCGTTGCCGCAGTTTCATTCACTGCCGTTCAGCCTTGCCGTCGCCAGAATCATCACGGCAAGGATTGTGGCGGAGAGGAACGTCGGGATCGAGCCTGCTGGCGCGGCGGGGAGCGCCGGGAGCATCGGCAGCGCCAGGGATACAGGGCGTGCGTGAGGGTGGAGCGGCGAGCGTTTCCCCGGCGCGCCCGGCGATGGCGAAGAGCCTGGCGGTTCAGCAGGGCGCCAGCTCGTCGCGGTAGCGCCGCCAGTTTCTGACGTAGCGCTCGGCGCTGGCCGGCAGATTGGCCACCTCGGCATCCGTCAGGTGACGCACGACCTTGCCCGGCACGCCCATGATTAACGAACGCTCGGGAAAAACTTTGCCTTCGGGCACCAGTGTGTGAGCGGCGACGATGGAATCGCGGCCGATGACGGAATGGTTGAGCAGCACCGCGCCCATGCCGATCAGGCAGTTATCGCCGATGGTGCAGCCGTGCAGCATGACCATGTGGCCGACGGTGACGCCCTTGCCGATGCGGACGACGATGTCGCGGTTGGTGTGGATGATAGAGCCGTCCTGAATGTTGCTGTCTTCGCCGATGATGATCTTGTCCGTATCGCCGCGCACCGTGCAGCCCCACCAGACGGAGGAGTTTTTTCCCATCTCCACGTCGGCGATGACGACAGCGTTGGGGGCGATCCAGCTTTCCGGATCGAGGGTCGGGGCAAGATTGCCAAGTCGGTAGGTGGGCATGATGTCTCCTCGTGGCAGGCAGTGGCATGAAAAGGTTATGTTGAAAGCGTCGGCAACAAGTATAGCTTGGGCCGGGCAATTGATGAATGGTTCAACGCGGCCTGCGGAAAATGAGCGACTTCAGAAAAGCGGGAAAGCAGGATGCCGCCCGCCTGTGACGTGCGCAGCGACGGCCTGTGAAAAAGTCCGCAACGCTCAGGTATGCGGGCTTGTGTTTAGGCAGGTAGCTATAGGTCCCGCTGCAATCAATTGCATGGGGAGACTGTAACCCTGCTTTGAGGCTTCGTAAGTAGCCCCAAAGCCTTACTCGCAGGTTTTGACCATTACGCCATAATTAACAGCGCTTCTCCCGGTCTCGGCACTGCGATTGCTGGCTTTGTCTGCCACAGTTGCCAGATCAGATTACGGTGTAACCTGAACACCGGCTATCCAAGAAACCTAGCTTGTGCCTTTTCCAGCCAGCCCATTGTGTGCACTCTTGCTGCTGCTCATCGCAGCTAGATGCGTCTCAATGTTCTGAAGAGCGCTACGAATTTCCTTAATAGTGGTTGCATTTCTGCCTTCTATAGCGTCAACCACTGCTTGTTCCATGCTTTTCACCGATGGCATACCTTTAAGGTGTTCGATAGACAGCACACAGGTATCGGTTGCGCTTTTACTGCGCCATAGCGGCGGATTGAACTTGTAGGAAATATCTAGCCGCCCGCCATTTTTTTGTAGTTCCTTAGAAAGCCCTGCGAACTGCCCCCCCAAAAAGACCAGTCGCTGCCTCGGTGCAAGAGATGGAATGCCTGATTCCGGAATGTAGCTGCCATCCCCGGATGGGGACTTGATACCGAACCATCTAATAGGTATCGGTTTGGAAAATTTTATGTCGAAAGCGTTGCCAGTACCTATGTTCTCAATAACCAGTTCAATGATTGATTGTTGCCGTTCGCTGGGCTGGTAGTACACAACGACTTGTGGTTGAGAATTTCTATAGACTGCCAAATACGCTACCAGCGCAGCAAGCGCGGCAGAAGCGGGTGCCAAGTAGTTAATCAGATAGTTAGATACCTCATGAGCCATTCCCTCTTGCCTCCATAAAAGCGCGGAACAATCCGATGCATACAAAGTATGGATGATATGGATGAAAACACAGGTTGTAATGGGAATATTTGTGCTACTTCCATGAAGATAGCTGTGCAATCAATTACAAGCCATGCCGGGTTAACTTAACTTTAGGTGGGCGTTTAGGAGGGATACGGCCCAAAAAATAAAATACCCTAAGTGGATCAATCGCTTAGGGTTATGTTTGGCGGAGAGGGTGGGATTCGAACCCACGGTAGGGGACACCCTACGCCTGATTTCGAGTCAGGTACATTCGACCACTCTGCCACCTCTCCGTCTGGGCGCGGATTCTAACACAACCCGCCGGCAAGTCGATGCGGCGCTTCCCGGCGAAAAACCGGGCGGTTAGGCAATCGGCCTAAAGGGCGGTTTGCCAGCGCCGATGAACGGATGAGGCTGCGCGGCCTGTTCAGCGGCTGATTTTTTCCGCCCCGCCCAGATACGGCCGCAGCGCCTGCGGAATGGTGATAGAGCCGTCCGCATTCTGGTAGTTTTCGAGAATCGCCACCAGCGTGCGGCCGACGGCCAGCCCGGAGCCATTGAGCGTATGGACGAGTTCCGGCTTGTTTTTCTCGTTGCGGTAGCGGGCCTGCATACGGCGCGCCTGGAACGCCTCGAAATTCGAGCACGACGAGATTTCGCGGTAGGTGTTCTGCGCGGGCAGCCAGACTTCCAGGTCATACGTCTTGGCGGAGGAAAAGCCCGTGTCGCCGGTGCACAGAACCACGCGCCGGTAAGGCAGCGCCAGTTTTTCTAGAATGATTTCGGCGTGCCGGGTGAGCGCTTCGTGCGCCGCATTCGACTGCGCGGCGGTGGTGATCTGCACCAGTTCCACTTTGTCGAATTGATGCTGGCGGATCATGCCGCGCGTGTCCTTGCCGTAGGAGCCGGCCTCGGAGCGGAAGCAGGGCGTGTGGCAGACGAATTTGAGCGGCAGCGCCTCGGCGCTTAGAATCTCATCGCGGACGATGTTGGTCACCGGGACTTCGGCCGTCGGGATCAAATACAGCGGCTCGGCGTCCGGGCGCAGAATCTTGAACAGGTCGGCCTCGAATTTGGGCAACTGGCCGGTGCCGAACATGCTGGCCGCATTGACGAGATACGGCGCATAGACCTCGGTGTAGCCATGTTCCTGCGTATGCACGTCGAGCATGAACTGGGCGATTGCCCGGTGCAGGCGCGCGATGCCGCCTTTGAGCAGCGAGAAGCGTGCGCCGGAAAGCTTGGCTGCCGTGGAAAAATCGATTTGTCCCAACGCCTCGCCGAGATCGACGTGATCCTTGACGGTGAAATCGAAGGCGCGCGGCGTGCCCCAGCGGTGAATTTCCACATTGTCCTCGGCCGAAGCGCCGACGGGCACATCCTCCTGCGGCAGGTTCGGGATCGTCGAAACAAAGGCTTCCATTTCCTTGAGCAGCGCGTCCAGGCGCGCTTCATTGGCTTCCAGATCGCTCTTGAGCTTGGCCACTTCGGCCATGACCGGCGCCGTATCCTCGCCTTTGCCCTTGAGCTGGCCGATCTGTTTGGACAGGGTGTTGCGCGCTGCCTGTAAATCCTGCGTGCGCGTTTGCAGGGTTTTGCGTTCGCCCTCAAGTTTCTGGAACGCGGCGATGTCGAGCGTGTAACCGCGCGCGGCCAGCCGTTCGCGAACGGCGTCGATGTCACTGCGGAGGCGTTGGATGTCAAGCATGATTAAGCTCCCTTGGTATGCTCCGGCGGGGCCGAAGGCTCGTCTGTTTTGGAATTGTCCGTATGCGCGTCACCGCCCGATGGCGCGGCTTTTGCCGGTGCCGTCGGCGCTGCCTGCGCCGCCTGTCCAGCGCGCCTGGACGCCTCGCGGTCGAGCGCCTGCAAATGCGCCAGTTTTTCGCCGATTTTCGCTTCCAGCCCGCGCGGCGTCGGCCGGTACCACGTCGCTTTCGGCATATCGTCGGGGAAGTAAGTTTCCCCGGCGGCATACGCCTCGGCCTCGTCGTGCGCGTAGCGATAGTTCTTGCCGTAATCGAGTGCGCGCATCAGTTTCGTCGGCGCGTTGCGCAGGCGCAGCGGCACGGGCCGCGAGCCATCCTTGGCGACAAAAGCTTTCGCCGAATTATACGCGACATAGGCCGCGTTCGATTTGGCCGCCACGGACAGATAAATGACCGCTTCGGCCAGCGCCAGCTCGCCTTCCGGCGAACCGAGGCGCTCGTAGGTTTCCGCCGCGCTCGCGGCGATCTGCGCCGCGCGCGGGTCGGCCAGGCCAATGTCTTCCCAGGCCATGCGCACGATGCGCCGCGCCAGATAACGCGGGTCAGCGCCGCCGTCGAGCATGCGGCAGAACCAGTACAGCGCGGCGTCCGGGCTGGAGCCGCGCACCGATTTATGCAGGGCGGAAATCTGGTCGTAAAACGCCTCGCCGCCCTTGTCGAAGCGGCGCAGACTTTGCGCCAGCGTGCTGTCGATGAAATCGCCGTCGATCTGCGTCCGCCCGGCGGCGGAGGCTGCCGTCCGCGTCTGTTCAAGTAGATTGATCAAGCGGCGCGCATCGCCGTCGGCATGGCCGATCAGCCGGGCGCGGGCCTGCTCGTCGAACGACAGACCGGGCAGCGCCCGGGCGCAGGCGCGCGCGAACAGCGCACCCATTTCATCGGCCGAGAGCGGATGCAGCACATACACCGCCGCGCGCGAAAGCAGGGCGGAATTGACCTCGAAGGAAGGGTTCTCCGTCGTCGCGCCGACCAGCGTCAGCAGACCGCTTTCGACGTAAGGCAGAAAAGCGTCCTGCTGCGCCTTGTTGAAGCGGTGCACCTCGTCGATGAAAAGAATGGTCGCGCGGCCGGAATGGGCGGGGTTGGCGCGCACGGCCTCGGCCTGCGCGACCGCTTCGCGGATATCCTTGACGCCGGAAAAAACGGCCGACAGGGCGATAAATTCGGCATCGAAGGCATCGGCCATCAGGCGCGCCAGCGTCGTTTTTCCGACGCCCGGCGGCCCCCAGAAAATCAGCGAATGCGGCTTGCGCGCCTCAAAGGCCAGGCGCAGCGGCTTGCCGGGACCAAGCAGATGCTGCTGGCCGATGACCTCGTCGAGCGTTTTCGGGCGCAGCAACTCGGCCAGCGGCGTCGAGGCGGCGGGGGCGGCATCGCCGAACAGATCAGGGTTTACCGGGCTCATGATGCGTGTGCGCCGAAAGGTTGATCACGGCCGGAATGTTCGCCGCAAGCGATGGCCCTGCGCAACAGCGCGCCGGAAGCGTCCGGCGCCAGAGGCGCGGCCAGTGCGGAAAAATCCGGAGGCGCCGGAAAGGCTGGAAACTCCGGAGGCGCCGGAAGGGCTGAAGACTTTGGGCAGGGCGGAAAGATAGAAAAACCCGCGCTCCTCTGAAACGCCCAAAAGACGTGGGCTCCAGGCCAACGGGAGCGCCGGCGGAATGGGCGTTTGCGGGGCGCTTGATGCGCCGCTGAAAGTTCCGGATGCGCTGGAAAAGAAAAACGATGCCGTGCCGAAGATTCTGTGCGCGCCGGAGATACAGAAAATTCCAGACACGCCGGAGAGACTGAAGAATCCGGGCAGGCTGGAAAGGTAAAACGATGCGGCGCTGAAAATTCTGGGTACGTTGGAGAGGCAGAAAAATCCGCGCTCCTCTGAAACGCCCAAAAGACGCGGGCTCCAGGCCAGCGGGAGCGCCGGTGGAATGGGCGTTTGCGGGATGCCCGATGCGCCGCCGGCGCGGCGCGTCGTTTATTCACGGATGACATCGGCGCCTTCCGGCGGCGTGAAGCGCAGCAGCGAAGGGTCGAGCGCCGGGTT
The DNA here is from genome assembly GCA_938040985.1 of uncultured Propionivibrio sp. Taxonomy (GTDB): domain Bacteria; phylum Pseudomonadota; class Gammaproteobacteria; order Burkholderiales; family Rhodocyclaceae; genus Propionivibrio. The sequence continues at coordinate 10,676 of CALHZD010000138.1, read as the reverse complement.
GTGCTCCAGCTTGGAGAAGCGCAGCCGCGTCGTTTGGCCGAAATTGTCGAACAGTTCCATCGCTTTCAGCGTGTTGCCGGAAAAGCCCAGTTGCAGGCGCTCGAAGCCGCTGTCAGAATTTTTTGGCCGCGCTTCGACCCACGTCAGCCCGTCGCGTTCGCCCGCTTCGTGCAGGGTGAAATTCTTTTCCAGGGCGCTTTTGCCGCCTTTGCCGTCATCGCCTCCGGCCAGCAGCGCGGCGGGCGTGCTGCCGAGCGCCGCGTCCATTTTTTTGACCGTGACCTGCCGCAGTTCGGGGTCGTAAATCCAGACCTGCTTGCCGTCGCCGACTAGCAGCTGGCTATAGGGTTTGTCGATCTGCCAGCGGAATTTGCCGGGGCGGGAAAAGATCATGACGCCGGAAGATTCCTGCGGGCGGCGGCCATAGCCATCATTGCGGGCGCTGACGGTTTGCGTGAAGTCGGCGCGCAGCGTTTTGGCCGTGTCAAGAAAATGATGCAGGCGGTCGATGCCGCCTGCCTGCGCGGTGAGCGGGAGGGCGAGGGGGAAGGCGAGGAGCGCGGACAGAATGAGGCGTTGTGCGCATGCGCAGAGCCGGCGCAAATTTGCCGCCGGACGCGCGCTGGCGTCGAGTTCTTGCCGCATCGTGACAGGGCGCGCTTCCTGCTGCCCCCGTCGGGACGCCGAAGGACGCAGGGGAAAGGGCAAAGAAAAGCGGGAAAAGCAGGAAAAGCGAAAAAAGCGTGTTTCCAGCCTCGTTTCTGGCAGCATGGCAGACCTCTTTGCGTCAGGGTGGGTACGGTGCGGCCGCGCGGCGGTTTTCATGACTTACTGGGTTTCGCCGCGCGCCAGGACAGTGCGGCCGCCGCGCTCGTCCATTTGCGAGACGAGTCCGGCTTTTTCCATCGCTTCGATGAGCCGCGCCGAGCGGTTGTAGCCGATGCGCAGGTGGCGCTGCACCAGCGAGATCGAGGCGCGACGGTTTTTCAGCACGATGTCGACGGCCTGATCGTAGAGCGGGTCGGATTCGGCATCGTTGGAGGCTTCGCCGCCGCGCTCGCCGTTTTCATTTTCGTCGCCGCCGACGAGCACTTCTTCAACGTATTGCGGCGGCGCCGTCGTTTTCAGATGTTCGACAACGCGATGCACTTCATCGTCGGCGACGAAAGCGCCGTGCACGCGCGTCGGGTAGCCCGTGCCGGGCGCGAGGTAAAGCATGTCGCCCTGACCGAGTAGGGTTTCCGCGCCCATCTGGTCGAGAATCGTGCGCGAGTCGATTTTTGAGGAAACCTGGAAGGAAATGCGCGTCGGGATGTTGGCCTTGATCAGGCCGGTGATGACGTCGACGGACGGGCGCTGCGTCGCCAGAATCAGGTGAATGCCGGCCGCCCGCGCCTTCTGCGCCAGCCGGGCGATCAACTGTTCGACCTTTTTGCCGGCGATCATCATCAGGTCGGCCAGCTCGTCGATGATAACGACGATGTAGGGTATGGGGCTAAGCGGTTCCGGGCTTTCCGGCGTCAGCGACAGCGGGTTGGTCAGGCGCGTTCCGCTTTTCTCGCTGTCGCGGATGCGGCTGTTGAGGCCGGCGATATTGCGCACGCCCAGCGCCGACATCAACTTGTAGCGCCGCTCCATTTCGCCGACGCACCAGTTGAGCGCGTTGGCCGCCTGCTTCATGTCGACGACAACCGGCGCGAGCAGGTGGGGAATGCCCTCGTAGATCGAAAGTTCGAGCATTTTCGGATCGACCAGGATCAGCCGCACGTTTTCCGGCTCGGACTTGTAGAGCAGGGAAAGAATCATCGCGTTGATGCCGACCGATTTGCCCGAGCCGGTAGTGCCGGCGACCAGCAGATGCGGCATCTTGGCCAGATCGACGACCACCGGCTGGCCGCCGATGTCTTTGCCGAGCGTCATCGCCAGCGGCGAATGCATGTCGTGATAGGCCGCGCTGGAAATGATTTCGGACAGCCGCACCGTCTGCCGCCGCGCATTCGGCAGCTCCAGCGCCATGCACGATTTGCCGGGGACGGTTTCGACGACGCGAATCGAAACCATCGACAGCGCGCGCGCCAGATCCTTGGAAAGATTGACGATCTGCGCGCCCTTGACGCCGACGGCCGGCTCGATTTCATAGCGTGTGATGACCGGGCCGGGGTAGGCCGCCAGCACCTTGACCTGGACGCCGAATTCGCCCAGCTTGCGCTCGATCAGGCGCGAGGTGTATTCCAGCGTTTCGACGTCGACCTGCTCGGTTGACTCAGGCGCCGGTTCCAGTAAGTGCAGGGGCGGCAACAGGCCGCCGACAACCGCTTCCGGGAACAGCGCCGCCTGGCGTTCGCGTTCGATGCGTTTGTCGGCCTTGGCCGAACGCTTGATGACCGGGTCGGGCGCTTCGACAAAAATCGGCTCGTGCGGCGGCATCCGCTGCTTTTCGTCTTCGACTCTGGCTTCGCGCTCGCGCGCCACTTCGCGGCCGATGCGCCGGTCCTGCCACAGCTCAAACAGGCGGTAAACGCCGGTGACGCTCATTTCCAGCACCGCGCCGATGCATTCGGCGGCGTTGAGCCACGACATGCCGGAAAAGACGCTCCAGCCCAGCATCCACAGCGCCAGCAGAGTGATCGTTGCGCCCGTATAGCCGAGATAGCGCATCGAAAGATTGCCCAGCTCCACGCCCAGCATGCCGCCCGGCGCCAGCGGCAATTGTGCCGAAAGCGAATGGAAGCGCAGCGCTTCCAGCCCGCAGCTAGACAGCATCAGCAGGACAAAACCGGCAAGCGCGATGTAGACGGGGCGGCGGTCGGCGCCGCGCAAACCGTCGAGGCGGCGATAGCCCCACCAGATAAAGGCCAGCAAAAAGACCACCCACCACCACGCCGACAGGCCGAAGACATAAAGCAGCAAATCGGCGAGCCAGGCGCCGCTGCGCCCGGCCGGATTGCTCAACATGGCATGGGAGGCAGCGTGCGACCATCCCGGATCGCCGCGCTGGTAGCCCCAGAGCGACAAGGTCAGAAAAGCGCACAGGGCGATCAGCACCAGCCAACGGGATTCCTGGAGCACCGCAACAAGTTTTTTGGGCAGCGGCGCGGGATCATTGACGCCCGTGCGCCCCGCACCGCCGGCGCGCCCTGCGCCCCCCGCGCCATTTTTCCTGCCGGAAGATTTACGCAAGATGGCCATGCTTTACGCGCGGAAAGGAAGAGGGAAACGGATTGAAAGCAAGCTTCATGAAGCGAAATTATACTGAAACTGCCGGCAAGGTCGCTTGGCCGTGGCAGAAAGGCTGCGCCGCTTAGCTGGCGGAAGCTGCGGCGGGTTTGAGGACTTTCAGAATAAATTCTTGCCTACGAAGAGGAGGATATTCATATACTCCAGAATTTCCACGCTCCACGCGCGGCATACAGGCCATTGATGGCTCTTTTCACCCAGCCGCCGGCATAATCGATATCGACGTAGCGCCCGAGAGCACTTTGCCGTAGGTGGCGTTGTGCATCAGCATGGCGGCAAAGCCGCTGGCCGGGTCGCTGTGGCCGGTGTCGTCGCTTCTCTTGAAATAGGGGTCGAGTATCGTCCAGCGGCCGGTGACGTCGGCCGCCGTATCGGGATCAAACATCTGTTTGCCAAGTGCTTCAGGAATACGCTCTGACTTACCCGGAGGGTTCTTATTGCTACCTTCGCTGATAATAATTTCAGGTGTAATTTCAGCCTGACCATGTTCGCTCAAATCCACATAAGCCAGTGTCGAAAGCTTGGCGTAGTCGTATATTTCCTGAATGGTCATAGGTTTCATGGTTTCGCTCCTGAAGGAATAAGAACTCTGTGAAATTCAGTGGTCAGCCTAGGCCGTCTGTAACAACCACCGGCGCCGTTGTCGATCACCGATCCAATTAAGTTATCGATCCAGCCCATGCGCGCTGTAAAGTATCTATACTTTGCAATAACTTCTCCTGTGTTTCGGTTACGGATAACCTCCCCATCTACAATGACACCCAAGTCCTTATCATAATAATCCAGACGATCGCGGATCATTTCCCATTCAGCCATTGGTTTGGGGATTTTTGTGACAATAATTTCATCGCCTTTGCGCTCAAAGTGGTTAATGGTTTTTTCGCCGGGATAAGGCGTGCTTTCAACGAAAACGTAGGGGTATTTTTTCATCGTGCCTCTGCTGCCGAACAAACCCTGAAACCCATCCACCACGACAGTGCGGTAGATATGCAGCCCGGCCTGATCGCAGGCCTTGTTCATCTTCCAGCTATGCCAGGTCACATCACCCAGTGGAATCAGATAGGCCAGGATCAGATAAAGCAGTATCGCCCAGTAGCGTTTTTTCCGGCGCCAGACCTTCGATACAAGCACCAAAAGCCCGATCAGCACCAGCGGCAGGTAGAAAATCAGTAATGCCAGCCCGGCCAGACCAATGTAGAGTTTCATCCTTTCTCCCCCGTGGTTATCGACGCATTGGGTATCGGCTATTCACATAAGCGGTAAAACAGTGTCTTTGTATAAAAACAGGCGGCTTGAATATCAGCAACGCTAATTAGATTCCCTTCCGGAGCACATAAACCAGATTGGCAAGCGCGGAGTATTCAAAAAGGCTTTGGATGTTCATTTCAATCTCCTTGTGCAGATTTACGCTCGGGTTTGAGAGTGGCAAGTATCAATTCGTTTATGCCAATACCTTTCGGATATTCGGGTGTCGCTTCCTCACCACAATGCCAAGGCGAGAAGCCTGACCCGGTTCCGGTCAGGCCGATAAACAGGCTGTCAATGAAAGAGGGATAGATATCAATCCGTACTAGCTCACCGTACACCTCCCCAGTTTGAATACTAACGACCATGATGCTCTCCATGGAAAAGTATTTATATAAGACAACCGGGTCTTTATACTTTCTTTCATACTCCGACGCATATTGTTTCACCCGGGTTACGACAGGTTTTCCATCTTCAATGGTATGCCTGGTTATTATCGGATTGTCTGGAGTGCCTCCGCCGCTTTCCACAAATGAAAAACCATACTTCGAAAAAAATTCAATATTTTCACTCCACCGAAACCCGTCCGCTTGCGCCGTCTTGTAGACCTTCAGCCCTGCGTGCGTACGACATAACCGGCTGGCTTTGTAACTAATATAGAATATTTCCAGCAATGGCGCGGAAATCAAAAAAACGGCAAGCGCCAGCGGAATCGACCAGCGCAAGAATTTAGGCAGTTTCCGCAAAAGGACAGCAATCAAAAATGAAATAAAAAGCGCCAGCGGAACATAAATAATCACATAGCCCAGCATGCCAACACCGGTCATGTAGAAATGGTCGAACATGCTTCTATTTTCCTTATCTTCAAGTCAGATCATGCATTGAGCAGGGAAAAATGGCGCTGCAATAGGTTTATTCGTCACTTGGCAGTGGATTGAAAATCCACATGAAGTAATAAAACAGCGCGGCAATTGCCGGTAACCAAAGCCAGTTCAGGTATCGACGATATTGTTTTTTCTGCATTTCCAGAAATCATTCAATGTTTTTTTACAAAATAGGCGGCTTGAATATCGGCAGCGCTAATTGGATTTTCTTCCGGAGCAGAATGCGCGTACCTATATCAGGCAGTTTGTAGAAATTCAGATTCTTTAGCTTTCTTGGTAATAGCTTCTTCATTCAAACTCATTAAATTGACATAAGCGGCAGAAGCCAGTTTGGAATATTCATAGTATTGAATGAAGTTGGACATGGCGATTACTCCTTATCTTCGGCAGAAGGTTGATGAAATAGCGTTCCAGTTAGTTTTGGCTTAAGGATAGATTGAGGAAAAGGCGGCTGTGGAATACTTGGTTTAGGGCAGAACTCAATTGGTGGACCAAAAAGGCCAGCAATCAATGCTTCATAGGTAGGTAAAATACGCCGGAAGTCTGTCTCTTTTCCTAGTATCTCCCCTGTTTTACTGTCAATCACCTGACGCTCAAGTTTTTCAAGTTTCCATCCAATTGGCTCATCTGTACGAAAAGGGGTAGGCTGGTAGGCATATACCATACGATACTGAATTGAGGGGCGATCAAGTATCGTTGCAAGTACTCCGCTTTGCTGTCGCTCAATATGTAAGACGCCACCATCATCCAGCATGTTTTCTATAAATAGATATCCGGCACGACCAAATGATTGGAGCGAATTTTTATCCAAGTGCCAAAAACCAGGGGGCACACTTCTTCTAGGAGTCGGATTTAGTGCGTCAACGTATCCTTCTACTTCTACCTGCCGATACACTTTAACGCCGGCTTCCTTGCAGGCTTGTGCGAAATGCCAGGAAATCCAGGCTTCTTCCAGCCAGGGAAGCAGAAGGAGAATGACGGCAAGGCTTTTCAGCCCGCGCCATATCCACGGAAATCGTTTTACGAATCGGCGCAGTATGACTGTGATGAGAAAAATCAGGAACGAATAGATCGCAATTACGATAACGCCTATCGGGGTCAGAATGTAGCCGTCCATTTCGGCTCCTGGTGAGGATTAAGCTTCGATATCGAGTTGCATGCTGAATTCGGTACAGGTGGCATAAATACCCCCGGTTTTGTAGGCAAGAAAGGCATCGTGCAGGTCCCGGAATATCTCTTCACGGTGATTTTGGACAGCTTCCGGGATCCTGAATTCATAGACTTTTTGATGGCTCCAACACGGCGCGTTCCGCGCGCCTTTGAAATCTATCACTTCCCGTTTGAACCAGATCAGCGCCCCTTTCCAGTAGAAGGTCCAGGTCGAGATGCGGGACAGCTCGTCCCGGCCTATGGCTACTTCGCGCAGGTAGATGTCGCGCGCCCGGTCGATGGTCCAGTCCCGGCTGTTTGTACAACCAACGAGATGCTGTTCATCTATAGCTTCCAGTCCATACTTTTCGACGTCCGCTTCCGGGATTCTTTCATTGACAAAAGCCATGGTCTTTTCTCCTGTGCAGGAGCTGAGGCGGGTTTAAGGGTTTTCAGAATAAATTCTTCCAATCCTGAAGCGAGGACGTTTGCACATGCTGGCGTTTCCATAAGCAGCATGTCGGGCAGTGTATCAGCCACCAATGGCTTTTTCTGCCCGACCGTCGGCAGCGTAAATTTTGTTTGCCGGTTTGCCGGGTGCTGCGGTAAGACAGCCGGGGCAGAAAGCGGATGAAAAATGGCGGCAGAGCCGCAGAAAGCGGCCGCAGGGAGTTTTGTTCGAGCAACGGCATGATCGGCGCGCTGCCACCGTGGCGGGGCGCTCGTGCGGCGGTTCACCGGCGGGCGGTTTGTCCGTAAAAAGACCGCTCGCCGGCCCGGTATGTGCGCGGGGGCGGAAAATCCGCTGTTTGCCTTACTGCTTGCAGATGATGATGTGGCCGTCGTCCTGGCGGATGTGGCCGCTCGTTTCCAGGTCTTTCATGACGCGCGTGACCATCTCGCGCGAAGCGCCGACGACCTTTGCCATATCCTGTTTGGTGAGCTTGCGGCGTACCTGGCGTTCGCCGTCGACTTCTTCCGACAGCTCCAGCAGCAGCTTGGCGACGCGGCCGTAGGTGTCCATCAGCGCCAGGCTTTCGATCTTCCAGGTGGCGCGGCGCAGGCGCAGCACCAGGCTGCGCATGATGCTCAGGCAAAGCTCCGGGTTTTCCATCAGGGTGTGGGTGAAATCCTCGCGGGAAATTTCCAGCAGTTCGCAGTTGTCGAAGGCGACGACGTCGGCCGAGCGCGGCTCGCCGTCGATCAGCGCCATTTCGCCGATGCATTCGCCTTCGCCGATGAAGGAAAGAATGACTTCGCGCCCTTCGTTGTCGCGGCTCAGCACCTTGACGCTGCCACGTATGATGACGAAGAGGGATTGATCGTCGGAACTGTCGCCGCCGTAGACGATCGTTTTATTGCGCGGAAAGCTGCGCCTGACGGCGACGCGCGCGAACATCTGCAATTGCGCATCGGTCAATCCTTCAAACAGGGGAATGTTCTGCAAGGCGGCCAGTCGGGCCTGTTCTGACGATAATGCGGGCGCTTTTGCCATAGGTGAACCTCCTTGGAATAACCCCGGCAAGCCGAGGTCTGCGTTATTGATCCGGCAACGCGCCCGATTGTACGCCATTCATGCGGCATCGCCCATTGCTTCATCTCCCGTTTCCCCGTTTTCCTTTTCCGGTATTCCTCTTTTCCGGCGCTGGGCGGATCGCTGCGTCGATCCGGCCGCGTCAGGGCGTGCGGCGGCGGCCGGAGGCTATTTCGCTATAATCGCGTCACCAGGCAGGCTGTCGTCCGGATTGCGGCTCATGTTTCTGCATCTTTTCCGCATTCTTGCTGCGTTTTTGCCACTTCCGCCTGCGCCGTATCATTTGCTGAAATTGCTGAAACTGTCGAAAGGAACAGAACACCATGACCCAAACTACCCGCCACAGCCGTTTGCTCATTCTGGGTTCCGGCCCAGCCGGCTATACCGCCGCCATCTACGCCGCACGCGCCAACCTCAAGCCGGTGCTGATTACCGGCCTTGCACAGGGCGGCCAATTGACGACGACGACGGAGGTCGACAACTGGCCGGGCGAGGCCGACGGCATCCCTGGGCCGGAGCTGATGCAGCGCTTCGAGGCGCATGCCAAGCGCTTTGAGGCGGAAATCGTTTTCGACCAGATTCATACCGTTCGACTGAACGAAAAACCGTTCATGCTGATCGGCGATGCCGGTACGTATACCTGCGATGCGTTGATTATTGCCACCGGCGCGTCCGCCCAGTATCTGGGCCTGCCGTCGGAGGAGGCTTTTGCGGGCCGCGGCGTTTCCGCCTGCGCCACCTGCGACGGTTTCTTCTACAAGGACAAGCCCGTGGCCGTCATCGGCGGCGGGAACACTGCGGTCGAAGAGGCGCTGTATCTTGCCAACATCGCCAGCCATGTCACGCTCGTCCACCGCCGCGACAAGCTGCGCAGCGAAAAAATCATGCAGGACAAGCTGTTCGAGAAGGAAAAGGCCGGCAAGGTCACCATCAAATGGAACAATACGCTTGACGAAATTCTCGGCGACGCCAGCGGCGTGACCGGCATGCGCCTTAAAAACGTGCACAGCGGCGCGGTTGAGGACGTCCCGCTGGAAGGCGTCTTCATCGCCATCGGCCACAAGCCGAACACCGATATTTTTGCCGGCCAGCTCGAACTGGACAAAGGATACATCGTCACCCAGGGCGGGCGTCTCGGCAATGCCACGCAGACCAGCATTCCCGGCGTGTTTGCGGCGGGCGACGTGCAGGACCCGGTTTACCGCCAGGCGTGTACTTCCGCCGCCAGCGGCTGCATGGCGGCGCTCGACGCCGAGCGTTATCTCGAACATCTGGCCGGCTGAAAAGCAGGCATCGGGCATCGGGCGGACGGCAGCGATGAAACGCGGTCCCTTGCAGTATCCGTCACGCCGCTCCGCCTGCGCCGAGAGCGCCGGCGCGCCGCATTGCCCGGCTGAATCCACACGACCGATGAGCACTGTACCGACACCGGAAGATGTGGCCGCATTCCAGGCGGCGGTCGGCGATGTCATCCCGCTGAAAACCGAGCGGCGCGCGCTCCATGAACCGCCCAAGCCGCGCCCGCGCCCGCGCCAGCGCGAGCTGGACGAATCCCTGGCGGTGGCCGAATCCCTGCACGGCCCGCTGGAAATCGACGACCTGCTGGCGATGGGCGAGGCGGAAGCCTATCTGCGCCCTGGACTGTCGCGCAGCGTTCTACGCGATCTGCGGCGCGGCCGCTGGACGATTCAGGATCATATCGACCTGCACGGCATGAACCGTTACCAGGCGCATGAAGAAGTCAGCCTGTTCCTGTCCGCATCGGCAGCCAGCGGCAAACGCTGTCTGCGCATCGTTCATGGGCGGGGGCATGGTTCGCCCGGCCGGCAGGGCGTCCTCCGCTTGCTGGTGAAAAGCTGGCTCGCCCGCAGCCGGCACGTCCTGGCGTTTTGCCACGCCGCTGCCTGCGATGGCGGCGAAGGGGCGCTCTGGGTGCTGCTTCAGGCCGTTCGGCCACGGCTCCCGCGGCGCTGACGGCCGACAGGCTCGTGTCTGATCCGTACTGCCGGCGGTAGCCTGCCCCGCAGCCCGCGTAAAACGGGCGTTTCCGGATAGGCTGCCCGCCAGCCCAGTGTTTACGCGGGCTCCAGGCCTGCCTATCCGCAAACGCCCGATTGACGCGGGCTCCAGGCCTGCCTATCCGCAAACGCCCGATTGACGCGGGCTTCAGAAGCGACCGGGCTAAAATGCCCAAAAGACGCGGGCTTCAGGCCGATGAGTCATTGCGCTCCGCTGCGGCCGGCCAGTCCGACCATCCAGTCAACCGCGCATTACTGCCGGAACACGCAGATCAGGCAGCGCAACAACGTCGCCGCAGAACAAGCAGCGTGCCTCATCGCTATCACCACGAACCAGCGCTTGGCAACGCGGCTGCGAAAAAAGCGGAAGGCGAAGCTCCCGCAAGCTAGAAAATAAGCCTTGCTTTGCCACTGGGGTTACCCTCCCGCAGCCAGCCGCCCGCGCATTACCAGCGCGCCGCCGGCCGCAGGAACAAAGCACAAAGACGATCTGTTCGGCGCGTTGATGCCTGTTGCACGTTAGCCGCACGGGGAAAGCATTGCCGGCTGAATAATAGTCGCCGGCAATCGCAGACCCACCACGCCCTCGCCACCATACCTGCCCCGCAG
>CALHZD010000137.1 GCA_938040985.1 uncultured Propionivibrio sp. | reverse complement strand
TTTAGCAACGGCACGCAGTGCGAGCGAAGCGAGTAAATGCGACCCCAGGCGCAGACTTTCCTTGCCGCGGGGCCGCTTGGCGACGGGCTTGATCACTCGCTGACGCTCGAACAATCAAGCCCTTGCTTCCGCCAAGCCACCCCGCGCCTGCGGCTGCGCCTAAGGGGGTGTGGGCGCTCCGTGCTTGCCTTATGCGCGAAAGGACATGCCCGGTAATCCGCGTGGATAGGGCATTTCCGAGGGGTACCGTTGAAACCGGTATAGATAAAGTAGTTCCGGGCAGGCGCCTCTGAGATGCCCTGTTTACAAGGGCTTCAGGGCATCGCCCTTGGAGGCGCCCTAAATACAAGGGCTTCAGGACAGTAGTTTCGTAAGCCGGCCGACCACTACGCCAGAAGCGCGCGATCAGCACACCTACATCCTCGCCATTTCCGCCGCCGCGCTCACCAGACCACCGCTAGAGTCTCCGTCAATAGGGCGCTTGCGGGCAGGCGCCTCTGGAACCCTTATCAATAAAGGGCTTCCGGGTAGGGCGCCCGGAGATGCCCTGTTTATAAGGGGTTCGGCGCTACCTCCTTCAGATGCCCCTCTCCCTGTGAGAAGGTACGGAAATAAGGGACAGGGGAGAGGGCAAGGTGGGCAACAAAAGCGCCGAGAGTGGAAACGTCGCTGCTTCGCAAAAATGGACGCCCGGAAGCCCCGGTGGCTAAATATCCACCTGTTCCGCGCTGCCGTGCAGTTGCGTTAAAAGATGTCCCAGTCCCAGCGCGGGCAGGGCGGCCTGCAAGCGTTCCGGGCGCGCCGTCGCTTGCAGAATGAGCCGTCCCCGACTATTTTCGGCCGTGCCCGCCAATCGCCGGCACTGACGGGCGACTGCCTCGGCAACATCGACGAGCCGTGCGCGTCCTGCGACAAGAGGGGCAAGCGCCGGGGCAAGAAACGCGTAGTGCGTACAGCCGAGAACGATGCGGTCCGCGCCGGCCTCCAGCGTTTGCGCCAGGTGATGATGTGCGGATTCGGAAAATCCAGGGTCGTCCAGTTGCAAGGACTCGACCCGGTTTGCCCAGCCGGGGCAGGCGATGACGTCGACGTGAACGTGGCCGGCATGTCGCTCGATCAGGCGGGCAAGGCGTGTGCTGCGCGCCGTCGATTCCGTCGCCAGCACGGCGATGCGCCCGCTGCGCGTCGAGTGGGCGGCGGGTTTAATGCCCGGTTCGATGCCGACTACGGGAATCTGCGGCAGCGCCTGACGCAGCGTCGTGACCGCAGCCGCGGTGGCCGTATTGCAGGCGACGACAATCAGCGAGCAGCCTTGATCGGCGAGATAGCGGCCGATGTTCAGGACGCGCGCGCGAATGAAGGCTTCGTCTTTATTGCCGTAGGGCACATATGCCGTGTCGGCCAGATAGCGCATGTCGGCGGCCGGCAAAGCCTTTGCAATGGCCGCCAGTACTGAAAGCCCGCCCAGGCCGCTGTCAAAGATGCCGATCATGGCGCTGCCGGCAAGTCCGCCTGGGCGGGGCGTGTTAGAGGGCGCGCCTTGAAATCCTTATGCATAGGGCGTTTCAGGGCGATACTTGGGCCGGTCGGGAATTGATGCCCGACAAACGTAAACAACTGTCGGGCACAAAGCGCCCGGCCTGTAGGAACGGCTTCTCCGCAACCCGGAAAAACAGGGCAGAAAACATAAAATTCCCGGAGGCCATTTAAACACAAGGGCTTCAGAGTATCAAAAAACATAAACTAGAATGCTGCGCCCAATAAATAAATAGTTAGATGAACGACCGTCGGACATCAATGCCCAGCCTACAAAATTCTTGCCCTGAAATTCCCGTCGATAAAGGGGTTCAAAAAGAGGTTCAAGGAGCCTGCCTTGAGATGCCCTGTTTACAAGGGTTTCCGGCCCCCCTCGGAAATGCCCTATCCACGCGGGCTTGCGGGCAGAGCCGGCATCCTGATTGATGGCATCTACCAGGCAGTCCATTCCGCGCGGGTTTGTGGGCAGGCGTCCGGCGCTGCGTTCTCTGCAAGGGCTGGCACCGAGGCGTGGCTTCAGTGCGTTGCGCGGGGCGCGGCCGGGTCTTGCGCGTTGTCGGCATTCCCTGCGCCGCCGCGGCATTTGCCGGGCGTACCGCCGCAGGCGCACGCAGTGTCGAGGCCGACGTTGGCGAGGCCGCCGCAGGAACCGGCGATGGGCTTGCGGCCGGCGATGACGCCGATCGCCATGGCGATGACGACAAGCAGCAGAACGAAAAAGGCGAGCAACCAGGTCAGCATGTTTATTCTCCGGTGGATGGAAAGCGGGCTTCAAAGGCGGGCGTGGCCTGGCTGTGGAAGCCGTTTTGCGTGCGGCTGACGAACAGCGCGGCCAGATTGTGCCGTTGCGCGTAATCCAGCCCGCGCGCCGGCCCCAGCGCCATGAGCAGGGTGGATAAGCCGTCGGCGTCCAGCGCGCTGGGGGCGGCGACGGTGACGGCGGCCAGATGGTGGGTGACGGGGCGCAGGGTGCGCGGGTCGATGACGTGCGACAGGCGTTGGCCGTTGACCTCGCGGTAGTGGCGATAATCGCCGGAGGTCGACAGTGACAGGCCATCGAGCGCGACGATTTTCTGCGCCTGGCGCTGGTGATCCAGCGGCGCTTCAATGGCCACGCGCCAGGGCGAGCCATCCGGCTTTTTACCGGCGCCGCGGATTTCGCCGGTAACTTCGACGAGGTAGTTGTGAATGCCGTAGCCGGCAAGCAGATCGGCGATGCGATCGACCGCATAGCCGGCGGCGATGCTGTTAAATTCGATGCTGATCGGCGCGTCCTTGCACAAGCGCGCGCCCTCAATGCGCAGGTGTTGCAGGCCAATACGCGGACGCAATGCATCGAGTTCGGCGGTTGTAGGTTCTATGAAATGGCCAGCCTGGCCTGGCTTGGGAGCGTCGGCCGTATCCGTATCCGTCGTCTTCGATGGCGGAGCGTCCGACGGCGGCTGGGCCGGCGTTTGCCGCTGCATGGTGGATAGGGCTGCGGATAAGTCTGCGTTCAGGTCGGCGAGAGCGGCCTTGGGGCCGAATCCCCAGGCATCGAGTGCGGGTAACAGGGTGATGTCGAACGCGCCTTCGCCGTCGGCGGCCAGTTGCTGCGCGTGCCGCGCCAGTTCGATGGCCTCGCTGGGCATCTCCATGCAGGCGCCGGCGGGGGCGGCATTGAAACGGGCGACGGCGGAATCATCCCGGTAAGTGGAGACGGCGCTGTCCAGCTGCTGAAGCATGGCCTGGATCTGCGCATGAAGCGCCGACGTTTCGGGAGCCTCCTGCGCGCGAACGTAGCTGATCTGGTAGGCGCTGCCCATGGTCGGGCCGGAAAGACGTTCGATCGGGGACTGTTGCCGGCAGGCGGTGAGCAGGAGCGGGGCTGTCAGTGCGGCGAAGGCGGTCAGCAGGGCAAGGCACTGCCTTGACCCTGAGCGTATTGATGACCGGATTTTCCGCATCGACCGCATTGTTCGCACCCGTTTGAAGCGGAGCCGTACAGCCCGCACAGGTCAGCCGCCAAAATCATCGAGGAAGATGCTGTCGCGTTCGACGCCCAGATCGAGCAGCATCTTGATGACGGCGGCGGTCATCATGGGCGGGCCGCACATGTAAAACTCGCAGTCTTCAGGCGCGGGGTGATTCTTCAGGTAGTTTTCGTACAGCACGTTGTGGATGAAGCCGGTCGGCCCCGTCCAGTTGTCCTCTGGCAGCGGGTCGGAGAGCGCCAGCGTCCAGGTGAAATTGGGGTTTTCCGCCGCCAGTTTATTGTATTCATCGATGTAAAACGCTTCGCGTAGCGAACGTGCGCCGTACCAGAATGAAATTTTGCGCTGGCTGTGCAGGCGTTTGAGCTGGTCGAAAATGTGCGAGCGCATCGGCGCCATCCCCGCGCCGCCGCCGATGAAGATCATTTCGGCATTGGTGTTTCTGGCAAAAAACTCGCCAAAGGGGCCGTACACCGTGACCTGATCGCCGGGTTTCAGGTTGAATACCCAGGAAGACATCTTGCCGGGCGGAATGTCGTCCCGATTGGGCGGCGGCGAGGCCACGCGGATATTGAACTTGACGATGCCTTTTTCTTCCGGGTAATTGGCCATCGAGTAGGCGCGGATGGTGGTTTCATCCACTTTGGAAACGAAGCGCCAGAGGTTGAATTTATCCCAGTCGGCGCGGTATTCCTCAGGAATGTCAAAGTCCTTGTAATACACGGTGTGCGGCGGGCATTCGAGCTGTACATAGCCGCCAGCGCGGAAGTTTACATTTTCGCCCTCGGGCAGACGCAGCGTCAGTTCCTTGATGAAGGTGGCGACGTTGGGGTTGGACTCGACGGTGCAGACCCATTTCTTGACGCCGAACACCTCTTCCGGCACGCGGATTTTCATGTTCTGCTTGACGGCGGTCTGGCAGGAAAGACGCCAGCCCTCGGCGGCTTCGCGCCGGGTGAAGTGCGGCTCCTCGGTGGGCAGCATTTCGCCGCCGCCTTCTTCGACGATGCATTTGCATTGGCCGCAGGTGCCGCCGCCGCCGCAGGCCGAGGAAAGAAAGACGTTTTTCGCCGCCAGCGTTTGCAGCAGCTTGCCGCCGGCGGGCACGGTAATCGTGCGCTCGCCGTTGATCTCGATGTTGACATCGCCGCTGGAAACCAGTCTGGAACGGGCGAACAGGATGATGGCGACCAGTGATAGCACGATCGCCGTAAACATGACGACGCCCAGCAGGATTTCGGTATTCATCTCGCTTTGCCTTTCTCGTTACAGCTGCACGCCGGAAAACGACATGAAACCCAGCGCCATCAGACCGATGGTGATGAAGGTGATGCCCAATCCCTGCAGGCCGGCGGGCACGTCGCTGTATTTGAGCTTTTCGCGGATTCCCGCCAGCGCGACGATGGCCAACGCCCAGGACAGGCCGGAACCGAGGCCATAGACGGCGCTTTCAGCCAGGTTGTAATCGCGTTCGACCATGAACAGCGTACCGCCCATGATGGCGCAGTTCACCGTAATCAGCGGCAGGAATACGCCCAGCGCGTTGTAGAGGCTGGGCACGTATTTATCCAGCGTCATTTCCAGAATTTGCACGATGGCGGCGATCACGCCGATGTAGGAGAGCAGCCCCAGGAAACTCAGGTCGACATCCGGCAGCCCGGCCCAGGCCAGCGCGCCGTCTTTGAGCAAGAAGCGAAACAGCAGGTTGTTGGCCGGTACCGTAATGGCCTGCACGACGATGACGGCGATGCCCAGGCCGATGGCCGTTTGAATCTTCTTGGAAATGGCGATGAAGGTGCACATGCCCAGGAAGAAGGCAAGCGCCATGTTCTCGATGAACACGGCGCGGAAAAACAGGCTCAGATAATGTTCCATTTCAGGCGCCCTCCCGGTCGCTGACCTGCGGCGCCAGTGTCCATGCCGGCGCTTCCGCCTGGTCTTTTTTCCAGGTGCGCAAGGCCCAGATGATCAGGCCGATGAGGAAAAATGCCGAGGGTGGCAGCAAGAGCAGACCGTTGGGCACGTACCAGCCGCCGTCATTGACAACGGGCAGGATCGTGACGCCGAATAGCTTGCCGGCGCCGAACAGTTCGCGGATGACGCCGAGCAGCATCAGCATGGCGCTGTAGCCTAGGCCATTGCCGATACCGTCCCAGAATGACAGCGCCGGCGGATTGGCCATAGCGAAGGCTTCGGCGCGCCCCATGACAATGCAGTTGGTGATAATCAGGCCGACGAATACCGACAGCTGTTTGGACAGTGTGAACGCATAGGCTTTCAGGATCTGGTCGACGACGATGACCAGCGAGGCGATGATGACCATCTGCACGATCATGCGGATGGAACTGGGAATCTGGCTGCGGATCATCGAGATGAACAGGCTGGAGAAGCCGGTGACCAGCGTCAGCGCAATCGACATAACCAGGGCGGTCTTGAGATTGGAGGTGACGGCCAGCGCCGAGCAAATGCCGAGAATCTGTAGACCGATCGGATTATTTTTGACGATGGGGTCGAGCAAGACTTCCTTGATGGTGGGTTGTGCCATGATTAGTTTCCTTCCGCGCGCAGTTGAGCCAGATAAGGCCCGAAGCCCTGCGGCCCCAGCCAGAAGCCCAGCAAGTGGTTGACGCCGTTGCTGGTCAGTGTGGCGCCGGCCAGACCGTCCACCTGATGTACGGCGCGTGCGCTGTGGGGATCGACGCTGCCTTTGATCACGGCAATGTCGAATTTGCCCGCATCGTCAAAAGCTTCTTTGCCCGGCCACAGCGCTTTCCAGCGCGGGTTATCGACCTCTCCGCCCAGGCCGGGGGTTTCGGCGTGCTGATAGAAGCCAAAACCGGCGATGGTTTTCAGGTCTTTCTTGAGCGCCATAAAACCGTGCAACGTTGACCACAGGCCGTAGCCGCGCACAGGCAGAATGAGGGTCTCCAGCCCCTTGTCGCCCTCGACGAGATAGACCACCGTCTGGTTTTCACGGCGCTTGATCGAGGCGATATCCTCGCCGCTGGTCAGCGCTTTCGATGCTGCCGGATTCTGTGCCGCCTTGAGCGGGTCGAAACTGGCGGCGTCCTGCGTATCGTCGTAACGCCCGGTATTCAAATCGACGACACGCGCCTTGATCTTTTCGTTGTAAATGCGCTTTACCTCGGCGGCCGGCGCATTGGCCTTGGCCAGGCCGGCAATGACTAGAATATTGCGCTGTTTGTCGAGTTGCCGGTTGGCGATCTGCTCCGGCTTCAGTCCGACGGCGGCGCCTGCGACGACCACCGAACACGCCAGACAGACCATAAACGCCACACGCAGGGTGCGGCCGACGGATTCCTTCTGATCAGACACGGCGAGCAGCCCTCCGTTTGATGTTTGCCTGAATGACGAAGTAGTCGATCAGCGGGGCAAACAGGTTGCCAAAGAGAATGGCGAGCATCATGCCTTCGGGGAAGGCGGGGTTGATTACCCGGATCATCACCACCATGACGCCGATCAACATGCCGAAAATACATTTGCCGGTATTCGTCATGGCGGCGGAAACCGGGTCGGTCGCCATGAACATCATGCCGAAAGCGTAACCGCCAAGCACGAGATGCCAGTACCAGGGCAGCGCGAACAACGGGTTGGTGGCGGAACCGACAGTGTTGAGCAAGGTGCTGAACGCAACCATGCCGATCATGACGCCGGCCACGATGCGCCAGGAGGCAATGCGCATGATGAGCAGCATGCCGCCGCCAATCAGGATGGCCAGCGTGCTGGTTTCGCCCATCGCCCCCGGTATGAAACCGAAGAAAGCATCCGTCCAGCTCAGCCCGCCCTGCGTTAATGCCGCAACGCCGCCGCCGGCAGCCCGGCTAAGCGCCGTGGCGCCGGCGTAGCCATCGACCACATTCCAGACGACATCGCCTGACATGGCCGCCGGATAGGCGAAAAACAGGAAAGCGCGGCCGGCGAGCGCCGGATTGATGAAATTTTTTCCGGTGCCGCCAAAGACTTCCTTGCCCAGCACTACGCCGAAGCTGATGCCCAGCGCCACCTGCCACAGCGGGATGGTGGGGGGCAGCGTCAGCGAGAACAGCACCGAGGTGACGAAGAAGCCCTCGTTGATCTCGTGGCGGCGGATGGTGGCAAAGAGTCCCTCCCAGAACCCGCCGACCGCGAAGGTCACGGCATAGATGGGCAGGAAGTACACCGCCCCCTGGACGAAGTTGTCGTAGAGGCTGTTCGGGTCGAAGCCCGCCAGCATGCGCACGATCTCGATGTGCCAGCCGGTCTGCGCGGCCAGCAGCTCGGGCTGCTGGGCAAAGACCAGGTTGGCCTGATGGCCCACGTTCCACATGCCGAAGAACATGGCCGGGAAGGTGCACAGCCACACCAGGATCATGATCCGCTTCAGGTCGAGGCTGTCGCGGACGTGCGCCGTGGTGCGGGTGAGCAGCCGCGGCCGGTACAGGAAGGTGTCGGCGGCCTCGTACAGCGGATACAGCTTCTCGAATCGGCTGCCCTTGTGAACCAGCGGCTCGATCCGGTCAAGCAATGCTCTCAGTCCCATGGGTCAGCCCTCCTTCTCGATGCGGGTGAGGTTGTCCCGCAGAATCGGGCCATACTCGTACTTGCCGGCGCAGGCGTAGGTGCAGAGCGCGAGGTCTTCCTCGTCCAGCTCCAGGCACCCCAGCTTCTGGGCCATCTCGGTGTCGCCCACGATGAGCGAGCGCAGCAGCTGCGTGGGCAGGATGTCCAGCGGCATCACCGCCTCGTAGGTGCCGGTGGGCACCATGGCCCGGGGGCTGCCGTTGGTGGTGGTGGTCATGGCCAGCGGCTTGCGGCCGAACAGCTTCCAGACGAAGGCGCCGCTGACCGAATGCTTGTCGAAGCCCGGCCGCAGGAAGTGGAGCATCTGCCGGTCGGTGCCTTCACGCAGACAGCTCACCTGCAGGTCGTAGCGACCCAGGAAGGCACACGCGCCGCGCGCCGTGCGACCGCCCAGCAGCGAGCCGGAGACGACACGGTTCTCGCCCGGCTCCAGCTCGTTGGCCACCAGTTCATCCAGGCTGGCGCCCAGCCGGGTGCGCAGCAGCCGCGGCTTCTTCACCACCGGGCCGCCCAGGGCGATCACCCGTCCGGTGTCCAGTTCACCCGTGGTGAACAGGTGGCCGATGGCGATGACGTCCTGATAGTTGATGGTCCAGACGGTGCGCGTGGCATCGACCGGATACAGGAAATGGATGTGCGTGCCGGCCAGACCTGCCGGGTGAGGCCCCTCGAAGGTCTCGGTCGTCACGCCCTTCACGTCTTCGCCGGGCAGGGCAGAGCCGGGCGCCCGGCACAGGAACACCGGTGCCAGCCGCGTGAGCACGGCCAGCCCGTTGCGGAAGTCGTCGGCCCGTTCGGCGATGATCGGGACGGGATTGGCCGCCAGCGGATGCGTGTCGATGGCGGTGACGAAGATGTGGGCCGGCGTGGCATCCACGGCCGGGATCTTGCTGAACGGCCGCGTGCGCAGTGCCGTCCAGAGACCCGAGCGCTGCAGGTTCTCGCGCACGGCCTCGCCGGACAGCGACGCCAGCTTGTCGGGGCTACAGTGGGCAAAGCGCAGGGCGGCGTCCGGCGCCGATTCGTCGCCCACCTCGATCACGACCGACTGCAGCACCCGCCGCTCGCCGCGGTTGATGGCGCTGATCGTGCCGCTGGCCGGTGCCGTGACCTGCACGCCGGGGTTCTTCTTGTCGGAGAAGAGCGGCTGGCCCTTCTGTACCCGGTCCCCCACCTGCACCGCCATTGTCGGCTTCAGGCCGTGATAGTCGAAACCGATCACCGCCACGTGGTGCACCGCGCGGGCAGTCTCGATCCGCTGCTCGGGTGCACCCGTGATGGGGATGTCCAGGCCACGCTTGATTCTGACCATCTCGTTCCTATGGTTGCTGTGTTAAGTATTCAGTCGTCAGCCCGGATTCTACGAACAAACCGACCGTCTGTCGGTCCCGAACGGTATAAGAACCCCGACTCTGTCAAACATTCTAAAAAAAACCTGGGTCATCGTACGCATGCGACCGCCCAGAACGGTAGACAGAGGCACAGTGTGAAGCATCGCACGGCGTGAATCGGGGCCATCCCCTAGGATGCGGGTTTCCGATACGGGCTGCTTGCCGGCCCCTTCAACCCACAGGAAACCGTCGTGATCCGCTCCTTCCCGTCCGTTGCCGTGCCCGACCACCTGCGCCGCAAGGCGCTGGCCATTGCTTCCGTGACTGCGTTGCTGACCCTGGCCTCCTGCGGCGGAGGTGGCGGCGATGCGGGTGCTTCCGCCTCGTCCGGTGGTGCGATTGATGCCGGCCGCGGTCTGGCCGGTTCGCAGGCGCATGCCTCGCTGGAGGTCGACGGCCCCCAGGATGCCCGGCCGGCCGTGCCCAACGAGGGTATCGACTTCAGCGCCGAGCAGAACGTCGGCACCCTCCCGGTGGCCGATGAAGCGGCCGACGTGAACGACTCGGTCGTGGCCCGCAAGGCGCTGCCCGTGGCCGCCAAGGCCGCCACCGAAGGTGCCTGGGGTGGCCAGATGAAGTGGGCCTTCATCCCCATCCACGCCGTGGTGCTGCCCGATGGCCGCGTGATGACCTATGGCTCGACCGACCGGGGCGAGCAGGGCGCCAAGTTCTACTACGACGTCTGGGATCCGACGCTGGGGGGCGACGAGGCCTCCCACCTCACGCTGCCCAACACCACCCAGACCGACATCTTCTGCTCGGCCCAGGTCGTGCTGCCGCTGACGGGCGACGTGTTCATTGCCGGCGGCGACATCTACAGCGATGCCCGCGGCCGCAGCATCAACCAGCCCATCAACGACACGACCATCTTCCGTCCGGGCAGCAACACCATCGAGGCGGCGGCCAAGATGCAGCGCAAGCGCTGGTACGCCACCGCCACCACGCTGCCCAACGGCGAAGTCTTCGTGCAGGGCGGCAAGGGCGGCAACGACCACCCCGAGATCCGTCGCAACGACGGCAGCAACTTCCTGCTGTCCGGCATCACCACCTCCGACCTGCGCGAGGACTATCCGCGCAACTGGGTGGCCCCTGACGGCAACATCTTCGGCTTCTCCAAGTCCCAGATGTACCGGATGAAGCTGGACGGCAACGGCACCCGTACCGACCTGGGCACGATGAACTACAAGTCCGACTGGGAAGGTTCGGCCGTCATGTTCGAGCCGGGCCGCATCCTGCTGACCGAGGCACTGGGCAACCGCGCCGCCATCATCGACATCCGCGGCGAGAAGCCCGTGGTGACCGATGCCGGCACGATGAGCAACACCCGCATGTGGCACAACAGCACCGTGCTGGCGGACGGCACCGTGGCCATCAGCGGGGGCGCCGAGTACTTCGACTTCCACAAGGCCACGGCGCGCAATCCCATCTATCACCTGGAATTCTGGAACCCGAAGACCGGTGTGTGGACGCGCGGCCCGTCGCAGAAGCGCATGCGCCTCTACCACTCCACCGCCACGCTGCTGCCTGACGGCTCGCTGTTCACCGGTGGTGGCGGTGCCTACGGTCCGGAGAGCAACCTCAACGCCGAGGTCTACTACCCGGCCTATCTGTACAACGCCGACGGCACGCCGGCCCAGCGCCCCACGCTGGACAAGGCCCCGATGGTGGTGCAGCCCGGCGGCAGCATGGTGCTGGAATCCGCCCAGGCCGAGACCATCCGTCGCGTGACGATGGTGGCCACCGGCTCGGTCACGCACTCGTTCAACATGAACCAGCGCTTCATCGAGCTGTCGTTCCGCCGCGAAGGCAACCGCCTGGTGGCCAAGCTGCCGTCCAACGTGAACGACACGCCCCCCGGCTACTACATGGTGTTCATCCTGAACGAGGCCGGCACGCCCTCCATCTCGAAGATGGTGCGCGTGAACGTGGCTGGCCAGGTCACGGTCGACCCGGACGTGGTGCCCATCTACCGCTATGCGGCCAATGACGGCAGCAGCCTGCGCTACCGCTACAGCCCGGACCCGGCCCTGGGGGGCGAGTGGGGGCGTCAGGGTGAGGCCTTCCTGGCCTATGCCAGCCAGAAGAACAACACGGTGCCGGTGTACCGCTACTCGGCCACCACGGGCGGCAAGACGCGCTACAAGTACACCACCGACGGTTCGCTGCGCTCGGCGGGCTGGCTGCGTGAAGGCATCGTCTTCTATGCCTACAACCAGCCGGGCGAAGGCCGCACGGGCGTGGACGAGTACAAGCAGGTGCGTGGTGGCTGGTACCTGAACTACGCCACGGCCGGCAACAGCGCAGGCAGTGGCTGGGAGTTTGCCGGTCACATCTTCCACGTGCCCACGAGCCGCGCCCAGAAGGAGCCGGAAGCACCGCGTGACACCGAGGCGCCTTCCGTGCCGGGTGGCGTGCACGCCCAGGCCCAGGGCAACGATGCCGTGCAGCTTTCCTGGGGCAAGTCCAGCGATGCGGGTGGCTCGGGTCTGGCCGGCTACCGCGTCCGTCGCGACGGCATGGACATCACGCCCAACCTGCTGCAGACCGAGAGTCTCATCGACCGCGACCTGAAACCCGGCGACTACAGCTACACGGTGGAAGCGGTGGATGGCGCCGGCAACACCTCGGCCGTCTCGGCCCGCGTGCAGGTGACGCTGCGCGATGCCCAGGCTGAACGGGATGCCGCGCTGGCAGCCGCCAACCTGGTGCGTGTGTATCGCTACGTGGCCCCCGGCGGTGATGGCGACCTGCGCTATGTGTACAGCGCCGATGCGTCGGTGAGCGGTGAATGGACCCGTCAGGAGCTGGCCTTCTACGCCTACGCCAAGCCGCAGCGCAACACCGTGCCGGTGTATCGCTACCTGGCCCGTGGTGCGGACGGTACAGCCCGCTACCTGTTCAGCATCAACCCCTGGCTGGGTAACGGCTGGACGCGCGAGCACGTCGTCTTCCATGTGCTGCGCTATCCGCAGCGCGGCGCCCAGGCGGTCAACGAGTTCTACCGCATGCGTGACGGCTGGTATCTGGGCTACAGCACCCGCTCCAGCTTCGGGGAATCCGGCAGCTGGCGCCGTTATGGTCGCGTGTTCTACGTGCCGACCTTCAACGAGAAGAACTGAGGGACGGGCAGGTGGATGCAAGTACGCCCCGATGAAGCGGGGCGTACCGTGGGGCGGGAGATCCCGCCTGCATGAATCCTGATCGATGCCGGACCTGTCGCAAGACGGGCCCGGCATTGTTCGTTCAGACCATGTAGTCTTCCACCTCGTCGGCGATGTCTTCCATCTCCTCTTCCTCGATCTTCTGCGGACCTTTCGGATCGAGGGGCGTGAACCAGCCCAGGGCGGCATAGATCAGCCCGATGAGCGGCGAGAGCCAGCAGAACAGGGCAAACGGCGCGTAGAGGAAGGTGCTGATGCCCAGCGTGCTGGTGACGAAGGCGCCCCCGTTGTTCCAGGGGATGAGCGGCGAGACCAGCGTGCCCCAGTCCTCGATGGTGCGCGACAGGATGGAGCGGTCATAGCCCATCTCGGCGTACTTGGATTTCATGAGGCGGCCGGGCAGCACCAGCGAGGTGTAGACCTCACCGGCCACCATGCCCACGGTCAGCACCGAGCCGGCCGAGGTGAGCACCAGCGAGAAGCGCGAGGCGATGACCTTGTTGATCTTGAGCAGGATGGCGTGGAAGGTGCCATAGGCTTCCAGCACGCCCACGAAGGCGAGTGACAGGAACATCATGGTGATGACCCAGCCCATGTTGAGGATGCCCCCCTTGGTGAGCAGCTTGTCGACGTATTCCTGACCGGTGGTGGCGGTGTAGCCGTTCATCAGGATGCCGGAGATCTTGTCGAGGCTCACGCCCTGGTAGAACACTGCGATGAGCGCACCGATGAAGATGCCGGTGCACAGCGTGCCCATCACCGAGTATTTGCGAAAGCCCATGTAAATGACCACGACCGGCGGGATGAGCGTGACCCAGCCCAGCTGGAAGTTGCTCTGGACCGTGTTCTGGATGGTCTCGCGCATTTCCAGACTGCCCATGCCTTCACCAGTGCCGTAGTCCATGCCCACCCAGGTGTAGATGATGATCGTGAGCGCATAGGCGGGAATGGTGTTGGTGAGCATCGACCGGATGTGGCTCCAGAGGTCGGTGCCGGCCACGGCCGGGGTGAGGTTGGTGGTGTCCGAGAGCGGCGACATCTTGTCACCGAAGAAGGCGCCCGAGACCACGGCGCCGGCTGCCCAGTATTCCGGCACGCCCAGCGCCTGGGCAATGCCCATGATGGCCAGGCCGACGGTACCCACGGTACCCCACGAGGTGCCGGTGGCCAGCGAAACCACCGTGGCCAGGATGCAGGTGGCGGGCAGGAAAATGCGTGGACTGAGCATGCCCAGACCGAAGTCCAGGATGGTGGGCACCGTGCCGGCGGCAATCCAGCTGGCGATGACCATGCCCACGCACATGATGATGACCATCGTGGGCAGCGCCACCTTCATGACCCGGTACATGTTGTGCTCCATGTCGATCCACTTCCTGCCCTTGAGCGACATGAAGAGCCCGGTGATGCAGATGCCGATGATCAGCGGGACGTGCGGCGTGTAGTCCTTGAAGATGAAGAACTGCACCATCAGGATGGCCGTGGTCAGCAGAAGTGGTGCGACCTCGAACCAGAACGGATAGTCGCTCCGGTTCCTGAAGCTTTGCAGCATGATGGGGGTCTCCTTGCATGAAGGCCCGGCAGAACCGGGATCTCCATGTCATGTGAATGATTATGTGGCTCCATTGTCCGTGGGCTGGCATGAATTGTGCAAGCGACACCCGGCTGTCTTAGGGGAAGCCCTGAGTGGAGACCATCCGGTCGTACCCGTCGCGGCACCCATGCCCGATCGGGCAGACAGGGCTGCGCCAGACGCGCAGTACCTTCGCCCGATCCCTAAACCATGGACGGAACGGAAGTCTTCGGGTTTTGCTTCCATTCTTCGGGCGTTGCTTCCATTGCCGATGTGGATTTGCCGGGCCGCTTTCAGGGGCGGGCTCATAATGCGCGAAGCGCCTGCCATGGCTGCGGACGATGTGCCGTCGGCCGGGCAGTGTCCTGCCGTCCCTTTCGAGCCAGCCCCTCGTCATGCCAGAAGCCGCGCCATCTTCCGTTTCCGAGCGTACCCCGTCGCCAGCACCCGATTCGGGGGTGCCTCCGGCAGGGCCGGCTGGCCGAGCCTTCACGCTGCGCCCGATCCTGTTCGCCTACATGTGCGGCACCATGGCGATGATGGCCTTTGTCTCCATCGTCGGCTCGCTGTCGCGTCAACTGGGGCTGGCACCGTGGCAGGCCGGGATGGCGGTGACGGTGAGTGGTGTGCTGTGGATGCTGATGGCCCCGATCTGGGGCCGGGCCAGTGACCGCCTGGGCCGCCGGGCCGTGATGCTCACCGGCTTTGCCGGTTTCTTCGTGAGCTACTGCGCCATGAGTGGCTGGCTGGTGGCAGCCATGCGCGTGCCGATGAGTGTCGGGCTGGTCTTTGCCGGGCTGGTGCTGACGCGCGGCGCCATCGGTGGCTTCTATGCGGCGGCGCCCACGGCCAGCCAGGCGCTGATCGCCGACAACCTGCCGCCCGAGCGGCGTGTGGCCGCGATGGCATCGCTGGGCGCGGCCAATGGTGCGGGTCTGGTGCTGGGGCCCGCACTGGCGGCACAGCTCACGCACTTCGGGCTGGAGGCGCCGCTCTATCTGACGGCGCTGCTGCCGGCACTGGGACTGGCGGTGCTGTGGAAGTTCCTGCCAACGACGCCGCCGGTCGGTGCACGCCCGGGACAGTCGCCGCGCCTGCTGGATCCGAGATTGCGCCGGCCGATGGTGGCGGCCTTCACGGCGCTGTTCACGGTGGCCGTGGGTCAGATCGTCGTGGGCTTCTTTGCCATCGACCGATTGGGCATGACGCCGGGGGAAGGGGCGCAGGCGGCCGGCATGGCACTGACCACCGTGGGCGTGGCGCTCATCATCACGCAGATGGTCGTGCGGCGGGTCATGTTGCCACCGGGCCGGATGATCTGCATCGGCATGACCACGGCCGGCATCGGCTTCGGGTCAGTGCTGCTGGCCACCGGCGTGCCGACGCTCATGCTGTCCTACTTCGTTGCAGCGGCGGGCATGGGCTTCGTGTTTCCGGCCTTCACGGCCATGGCGGCCAATGCGGTGCAGCCGCACGAGCAGGGTGCGGCGGCCGGTTCGGTGGGGGCGGCGCAGGGGCTGGGCAATGTGCTGGGGCCGCTGGCCGGTGCGCTGCTCTATGAGATTTCGCCCACCGTGCCGTATGCCCTGGCGGCCGTGCTGCTGCTGGGGGTGGCCGTCTGGGTGGGGCGCACGGGGAAACCGGGCAGGGACGGGCGGGGCTGAGCCCGTCCTGTGCACCCGTCTGGGCCTTTTCCGGAAGGCCTGACCCATGATGTTTCCGCCCCTGACCGCGGGCGGCACGGATATTTCATCAGGCCGACGCCATCCGGGCAGCCAGCTCATTGTCCAGCGCCGCGGCGCGGGCAAATGCCGGGCGCGACATCTGACGCTTGGCGTAGGGGCCCAGCACCGGATCGTCGATGGACAGTACCGGACGGTTGCGCGGATTGTCGGTATCGGTGCCCCGCGGCTGCATGAACTGCATCAGCAGGCCCGCGTAGTAGAGGTCCAGCACCGTGGTGTGGTCACCCACCAGATACTCGCGCGTCTTCAGGTGTTGCCGCAGGGTGTTGAAGGCGGTGTCGAAGTCACCATAGCCGACGGAAAAGCGGCGTTCCGGATCGTTGTCCAGGAGCTGGAACCGGCGGTCCATGGCGGCGTATTCCAGATGCAGCGCAAAGCACATCCAGCGGTAGAACTCGCCCCGTTCCACATGGCCTGCGGGTGGGATCAGGTTCTTTTCCGGGAACTGCTCGGCCAGCCAGGTGCAGATGCCCAGCGCCTCGGTCAGCACGGTGTCGTCCACCTTCAGCGCCGGCACCTTGCCCATCGGGTTCACGGCGAGGTAGGCGGCCGACTTCATCGGCTCGCCATAGGGCACCGGCACCACCTCATAGGTGGCTTCGCATTCTTCCAGCATCCAGCGCACCATGCGGCCGCGGGAACGGGGGTTGGTGTAGAGGGTGAAGTGGCTCATCGTGGGCTCCTGGAGAGGGGAAGGCCAAGCGCTTCCCTGACGTGAAGCCACTATACGCCGGGGTGCTGTCAGTTTTCGTCAGGAGGCCGCAGGCAACCGGACTGCCAGACGGACTCACGACTTTTTCAGGCACTGGTGAAGCATCTGCGGGTGGCGTGAGCGCGTCGTTCGGCGGCGGGATCCGGTCCGGGGAATGCCCTTGCACGATCACGGATCGTACCGGCTCAGATCGACGCCGGTGTGGCGCTGCCATTCGGCCAGCATGCGCAGGCGGGGCAGCGGGCAGGGGCCGGCGGGCTGGGCCCGCTGCATGCGGTCGGTGCGAAAGTGGCGGAAGTCCTGGCGCAGCTCGCACCAGGCGGCCAGCACTGGGGTCTCGTCGAAATAGCCCAGTGCCAGGGGCCAGACGATGCGCTGGCTGGTGTGGCCTTCGGCGTCGGTGTAGTCCAGACGCAGGCGCTGGTTCTCGCGCAGGGCGGCGCGCACGGTGGGCAGCACGCTGTTCTCGTCGTTTTCGGCAGGCGGGGTAGAGCGCCTGCTCGTCGAAGATGGGGGCCAGCCGGGGTGGCAGGATGGCACCGATCTTGGAGAGCGCCGAGCGGGCATCGTCGGCCAGGGCTGGGTCGGCGTGGTGGCCCACCCAGCGCAGCCCCAGCACCAGGGCCTCGATCTCGCTTTCGCGGAACATGAGGGGCGGCAGGGTGGGGCCGCCCTTTCTCAGCACGTAGCCCACGCCGGCCTCGCCCTCGATGTCGGCGCCCTGGCGGCGCAGGGTCTCGATGTCGCGGTAGAGCGTGCGGACGCTGATGTCCAGCTGCTCGGCCAGTGTGTGGGCCTGCAGCGGCTGCCGGCTGCGGCGCAGCCGCTGCATCAGTTCCAGCAGGCGCTCGGTGCGGGTCATGGGGCAACCGGCTCAGTCGTCGCCATGCGGCCATTCCTCTTCTTCGCCCCGCAGGGTGGCCTGGACGGCCTCGCGGGTGCTTTCGCGCTGCGCCACGACCAGCTCGGCCATCTGCTTGTTATTGAAGGGGCCCAGCGTGGGGTCGTAGACGCGGGCCTGCTCGATCATGCCGTGGCGATCGTGGCGGTAGAAGATCTTGCCGACCTTCTCGGCGTCGTCGCGGCTCATGCCCAGCCTTTCCAGGGCACGCTTGCCGGCACGGATGGCGGCGTCGAAGGTCTCGCGCACGATCTCGTCGGCACCGGCCTGGTACAGGTCGAAGGTGTGCAATCGATCGTAGGCACGGGCCACGATGTCGATGTTGGGGTTCACCTCGCGGGCGAAGTGGGCGATGGACAGTGCCTGTTCCCGGTTGTCGATGGCGATCACCAGCAGGCGGGCGTTCTCGATGCCGGCCGTCAGCAGCAGTTCAGGGCGGGAAGCGTCGCCGAAGTGGGTCTTGATGCCGTAGCGGTTGAGCCCGGCCACGGTGGTCGGATCCAGGTCGATGACGGTGGTGCTGTGGCTGCTCATCTGCAGCATGCTGTTGACGATCTGGCCAAAGCGCCCCATGCCCACCACCAGGATCGGATGCTGTTCGTCGAAGGTGTCGGCCTCGCGGGCCTCGCCGGCCGGGGCGGGGTTACCGAAGCGCTGGTAGAGTACCAGCACGAGCGGGGTGATGGCCATCGACAGCACCACGATGGCCGTCATGTTGGCGTTGACCCGCGCATCGATCACGCCGGCACTGGCTGCTGCCGAGTACAGCACGAAGGCGAACTCACCTCCCTGGGCCATCAGCAGTGCGCGGTCCATGGCATCCGTGTGGTTGCTGCCGGCAAAGCGGGCCACCCCATAGACGCAGAGGGCCTTGGTCACCATCAGCGCGATGACGCCCGAGACGATGATGCCCCAGTTCTCGGCCACCACCTTCAGGTCCAGCGCCATGCCGACGCCCAGGAAGAAGAGACCCAGCAGCAGCCCGCGGAACGGTTCGATGTCGGCTTCCAGCTGGTGCCGGAAGCTCGATTCGGACAGCAGCACGCCGGCCACGAAGGCGCCCATGGCTATCGAGAGGCCCCCCATTTCCATCAGCAGGCCGGCACCCAGCACCACCAGCAGCGCGGCAGCGGTCATGACCTCCCGGGCACGGCTGGCGGCCAGCACGCGGAACAGGGGGTTGAGCACCCAGAGGCCCGCGGCCACCAGGGCGGCCAGACTGAGCAGGGCAGTGCCGATGGTCTGCCACAGCGGTGTGGCATGCGCGGCACTCTCGGGTGTGGCAGGCGCGAGGAACGCGACGATGGCCAGCAGCGGGACGATCAGCAGGTCCTCGAACAGCAGGATGGAAACGATGCGCTGGCCACGCGGCGAGGCCAGTTCCTGCCGCTCGCCCAGCACCTGCATGACGATGGCGGTGGAGGTGAGCACGAAGCCGGAGGCGCAGATGAAGGACACTTCCCACGGCGCCCCGAACAGGGTGCCGACGATGGTGAGCAGGATGGCACTGATGACGACCTGCAGGCTGCCCAGCCCGAAGATCTGCCGACGCAGGCCCCACAGGTGCGAGGGCTTCATCTCCAGTCCGATGACGAACAGGAACATCACCACCCCGAATTCGGCAATGTGGATGATGGCGTGCGAATCGGTGATCAGGGCCAGGCCGTAGGGGCCGATGGCCAGGCCGGCGGCCAGATAGCCGAGCACCGAGCCCAGGCCCAGTCGCTTGAAGAGGGGCACGGCCACGACGGCGGCGCCCAGCAGGGAGACGACCTGGATGAGGTCGAACGAGGAACCTTCTGTTGCCATGAAAAGGGAGTCGAGGAGAGGGGGGGAGAGGGGATGCGGTGGTCCCGGGGGACTTGCGCAGGGAAGAGGAGGGGCTATGGTAACGCCGCCGACGGGGAGTGAAGCGGGCCCGCCGATTTCAGTGGGCCGGGGAAGCCCTGTCCAGTGGGGGGCCGGAGGTTCGGGAGTCCCTTGGGACCGGGGTATCCTGATTGGTCAACGAGGAGGAATCATCATGACGCCACGGAATCCCTGGCGAGTCTTCATCATCCACGGTTTCGACGCTTCGCCCGAGGAGCACTGGTTCCCCTGGCTGGAAGCGCAGTTGCGGGAACGGGGGATCCAGGTCACCCGCCTGCGGATGCCCGAGAGCAGCCACCCGGACTTCGACCGCTGGCAGGCCACGATGCGCGAGGCCATCGGGCAGCCGGATGAACACACCGTCCTGGTGGCACACAGCCTGGGCACCATCAGCGCACTGCATTTCGCCAGTCAGTCCGGCGCGAAGCGGCTGGGCGGCATCGTGCTGGTGTCGGGCTTTGCGGGGCGGATCCCGGGATTGTCCACGCTGGATGGCTTTGACGTGGATGCCTACGCCGATCGGGCGAAGATCGATGCTGCCACGATTCACGCCATGTCGCCGGTCCTGCATCACGTCATCAGCACCAATGACT
>CALHZD010000136.1 GCA_938040985.1 uncultured Propionivibrio sp. | reverse complement strand
AAAAACCGGCGCCGACAGCGCAGCAAGCGCCCCCGCCATGCTGGACAAAAACGGCGAGCCCGTCATCGACGCCGGCAGATACCACAAGCCGGACAAGGCTGCCTTGCGCAGCAGGCTCGACGACATGCAATACGATGTGACGCAGAACGGCGCGACGGAATATGCCTTCAGCCACGAATACGACCATTTATTCGAGCCGGGCATTTACGTGGACATTGTCAGCGGCGAGCCGCTTTTTTCTTCCGCCGATAAATACAACAGCGGTTGCGGCTGGCCGAGCTTTACCCGCCCGATCAGCCGCGCCGTCATCACCGAGCATGAAGACGCCAGCTTCAACATGCGCCGCACCGAAGTGCGCAGCCGCGTCGCCGACGCGCATCTGGGCCACGTCTTCCCCGACGGCCCCAAAGACAAGGGCGGCCTGCGCTACTGCATCAACGGCGCCAGCCTGCGCTTTATCCCGCTCGACCAGATGCCGGCGGCCGGTTACGGTGATCTCGTCGAATTCGTCCGGCACGGCGAGGCGGGAAAATAACAATGCCCGCCTTCGCCGCATCGGCGACTTCGAGTAATGCAATAATCCTGACTCGTTAACACCAGCCACATAACGCAAACGGAGACGCGCCATGCGTCTCCATTTGCTGTTTTCTCACCGCCGCCTGATCTACGAAGAATGCGCAGGGGCGAAGTATGCCAACGCTTCCGCCGGCGCGCTCAGAATGGAATGTCGTCGTCCATGTCCTCAAAAGCGGCTTTCTTCGCCGGTGCGGGTTTAGCGCCGCCATAAGAAGCCCGGGGCCCCGCCTCGCCGCCGCCATAGGAAGACGAAGATGCCGGTTCGCCCTGCCCCTGGCGGCTGCCGAGCATCTGCATTGCCTGCGCTTCGATTTCCGTTGTGTAGCGCTCCTGCCCTTCTTTATCCTGCCATTTGCGCGTGCGGATGCGCCCTTCAATGTAGACCGACGATCCTTTCTTTAAATACTGCCCGACGATTTCGGCGAGGCGGCGGTAGAAGACGACGCGGTGCCATTCGGTGAGTTCGCGTTTCTCGCCGCTCGCCTTGTCAGTCCATGACTCGCTCGTTGCCACGCGGATGTTTGCCACGGCATCGCCGTTGGTCATGTAGCGCACTTCCGGGTCGGCGCCCAGATTGCCGACGAGGATGACTTTGTTCACCGAGGCCATGTTATCTCCACAAAAAAATGAAAGGCGTCAATGGATGGCAGCCATTATAAAGGCTTATCGGATTTGCCGCTTTCCGGCGGCAAGAGGAGACTCCCCGGCCGGTTCACGCCCATTTCGGGAATTGGTTCGTACGGCCGGAAACGCGTATATTAGGCGCGCATTCCGGCATGGCGACACAGACGGAATAAAACAGCCAAAAAGCAACTGACAAGGCAGTATTTGATGGAAGACCTTCAACATATCCGCATTCGCGGCGCACGCACGCACAACCTCAAGAACATCGACCTCGACCTGCCGCGCAACCGGCTGATCGTCATCACCGGGCTATCCGGATCGGGCAAATCCTCGCTGGCTTTCGACACGCTTTATGCCGAAGGGCAACGCCGTTATGTCGAATCGCTCTCGGCCTACGCACGGCAGTTCCTGCAAATGATGGACAAGCCCGACGTCGACCTGATCGAGGGGCTGATGAAAGAGACGGGGAAGAAATTACTCTGGGGGACGGCGAACCTGTTCAGCAATCCGCGCTACATGCACGGGGCGGGGACGTCCTGCAACGCTGACGCGTTCGCGTTCGCGGCGGCTCAGGTTAAGAAGGCGCTCGAAATTTCCGTCCGGCTGAACGCCGCCGGGTACACGTTCTGGGGCGGACGGGAAGGTTACGAAACGCTCCTGAATACGAATATGGGGCTTGAGCTGGATAACATGGCGCGGTTTTTGAGGCTGACGACCGAGTATGGCCGTTCGATCGGGTTCAAGGGAACGTATTATATTGAACCGAAACCGAAGGAGCCCACGAAGCATCAGTACGATTTTGACGCCGCGACGGTGATCGGGTTCCTGCGCAAGTATGGGCTGGACATGAAGCTGAACCTGGAGGCGAACCATGGGACGCTCGCGGGCC
>CALHZD010000135.1 GCA_938040985.1 uncultured Propionivibrio sp. | reverse complement strand
ACCCACGTAAACACTGGGCTAGCGGATAGGCAGGTCTGGAGCGCCCGTAAACACTGGGCTAGCGGGCTAGAAGATCATCAATAGGATCACAGCGCGGTGGTCGCCGAAATAAAAGAAATCGCTTCGCGGGTGTATTCGTGCATAGCGCATTTCATAATGCCGCAAACGGCGAACATGGCAACGCCAACAGGCGTCGCCGTCAAGCCGGGCGTTGCTGCCGTCATCATGAACTGCCTGAAATGAATGAGGTCGGCTCCGACCGCCTGCACGCCGTGTTGGAATGAAGGCGCGGGGAGCATGGGCGGGGCGTTGATGGCGCGGAGCGAGCGGTGCCGGTCAGCGCCGGTCGGCGTCGGGCGGAGCGGGCTGGCCGGGCAGATTCTGCCGCAGCGCATCGTCTTCCTTCAGCTCCAACCACATGGCGCTGAGAATCGCACAAGCGGCCGCCAGCGGCAGGCCGAGAATCCAGACTAGGTACCACATGCTCAATATCCCATGAATGAAATGATCGGGGCGTCAGTAAGCGTGTTCTTTGCCGTTTTCAATGGCTTCGGCGTCCACCTTGCCGCGCAGTACCGAGAAGACCCAGCTGGTGTAGGCGAGAATGATCGGCATGAAGATCAGTGTCGAAATCAGCATGATGAACAGCGTCAGGTGGCTCGATGAGGCATCCCATATCGTCAGGCTGGCCGAGGGGTTGGCGGATGAGGGTAGGATGAAGGGAAACATCGAGACGCCGACGCTGGTGATGATTCCGGCGATGCCCGCGCCGCCCGTGATCAGGGCGGCCAGCGGGCGGCGGGCGGCCATGCAGAGCGCGGCGATTACGCTGCCCGCCAGCCCCAGCCCGGGCACCAGCCACAGCACGGGGCGCGCGGCGTAGTTGGCCAACCAGGCGCCGTTTTGTACCACGGCGTGCTTGAGCAGCGGGTTCGATACGCCGGAGGTGGAAATTTCGCTCGTAATGACGTATCCCGGCAGCAAGAACGCCAGTACGGCGCCCGCCGCCAGGTACAGCACCGGAACGGCAAGCGCCGCCGTGATGCCGTAACGGCGCGCGCGCTCGGCAATAGTGCCCGACGTTTTGACTTGTAGCCAGGCGGCCCCGTGCATGACGAGCATGGCGACGGAAACCAGGCCGCATAACAGGGCAAAGGGATTGAGCAGTCCAAAAAACGAACCGTCGTAAAAAATCTGCATGTCCTCTTCGATGCGGAAAGGCACACCCTGCAACACGTTGCCTACCGCTACGCCAAAAATCAGCGACGGCGCAAATCCCCCTATGAATAAAGCCCAGTCCCAGCGATTACGCCAGGAGGCTTCCTCGCGCTTGCTGCGGAATTTGAAGGCGACGGGGCGCAGGATGAGTGCGAACAGAATGGCGAACATCGCCAGGTAAAAGCCTGAAAACGATACGGCGTAGAGTTGCGGCCAGGCCGCAAAAATGGCGCCGCCGCCGAGAATCAGCCAGACCTGGTTACCTTCCCAGACGGGGCCGATCGCATTGATGACGGTGCGGCGTTCAATGTCGCTGCGCGCCGCAAAGGGCAGCAAGGTCGCGGCGCCCAGGTCAAAGCCGTCGGTCAAGGCGAACCCGATCAGCAGCACGCCCAGCAGCGCCCACCAGATCAGGCGCAGCGTCTCATAGGAGATCAGTTCAGTCAGGATCATGCCGTTTGCTCCTTGCTAGAAGTCGTTGGGTTAATGTGCCGGCGCCGGGGTGGCTGCGGTTATCCGGCTGTCAGCGCTGTCCGGCGCCGCAATGTCCGGGCCTTTGCGGATCGCGCGGAGCATCAGCTTCAGCTCGATAAGCAGCAGGACGGTGTAGATCAGGACAAAGCCGATGATCGTGAACAACACCGTCGATGCCCCCAGGTTTGAAACGGCGACGGCCGTCGGCAAAACGCCTTCGATCACCCAGGGTTGGCGCCCCAGTTCGGCAACGATCCAGCCGCATTCAATGGCGATCCACGGCAGGGGAATGGAATACGCGGCGATCTTGAGCAGCCAGCGGTGCGCATCGAGTCGGCGTTGTATCGAGAGCCAGGAAAATACGGCGGTCAGCACAATGAGAAAGAAGCCCAGACCAACCATCAGGCGGAACGCCCAGAACAGCGGGGCAACCTGCGGTACGGTATCCCACGCCGCTTGCCGGATTTGTTCGGGACTCGCCTGGCGCGGGTCGTCCGTGTAACGCTTGAGCAGCAGCGCATGGCCCAGCGCATGCCCGTGCGTTTCAAAGTCGGCCTGTGCCTGGGGCGGTATGCCCGCCCCAGTTTTGCTGGCGGCGCGGATGCGCTGCAGGGCGTCGTAGGCCGTGAGGCCGTCGCGGATGCGGCGTTCGGCCTGCTCGACCAGTGCCTCGATGCCGGGAATTTCGGTTGTCAGCGAACGCGTGCCGATCAGCCCCATGAGCCACGGAACATGCACGGCATAATGGGTTTCGCGTGCGGCCTGGTCCGGGAAACCGAAAGCGGTGAAGGCGGCGGGCGCAGGCTCGGTTTTCCACATGGCTTCCATGGCGGCGAGCTTCATCTTTTGGTGTTTGGCGACGAGGTAGCCGCTTTCATCGCCCAGTGCCACCAGCGCCAGTGCGGAAACCAGGCCGAACGTCGCCGCCACGGTCATAGACCGTTTGGCAAGCGCCGGGTAGCGTCCCTTGAGGAGGTAGCAGGCCGAAATGCCGAGGACGAAAACGGCCGCCGTCACATAGCCGGCAGTTACGGTATGTACGAACTTCGTCTGCGCCATCGGGTTGAGGAGTACGGCGAAAAAATCCGTCATTTCCATGCGCATGGTCTGCGGGTTGAACTGGGCGCCGACCGGATTTTGCATCCAGCCGTTGGCGATGAGAATCCACAAGGCCGAAAAATTCGAACCGAGCGCCACGCACCAGGCGACGATCAGGTGTTTTACGCGAGAAAGCCGTTCCCAGCCAAAAAAGAACAGGCCCACGAAGGTGGCTTCCAGAAAGAAAGCCATCAATCCTTCCAGAGCAAGCGGGGCGCCGAAAATATCGCCGACGTAGTGGCTGTAATAGCTCCAGTTCATGCCGAACTGAAATTCCATCACGATGCCGGTGGCGACGCCCATGGCGAAATTGATGCCGAACAACCCGCCCCAGAATTTCGTCATGTCACGCCAAAGCGTACGGCCGGTCAGCACATAAACCGTCTCCATGATGGCGACCAGAATCGATAGCCCCAGCGTCAGCGGGACGAAAATAAAGTGGTAGAGCGCAGTCAGTGCAAACTGCAGGCGCGACAGGCTGACGATGTCAAAATCCATGGCGGTTTCCCCTTATGAATATGGCTTCATGTGCATCCGAATGAATCAGTCATGCCTCAATGTGGCCAGTACGGCATCAAAATCCGGGCCGCCCCGGCGATACTCGGCTTCAATGCGGCCGCTGCGCAGTATCAGCAGACGGTCGGCCAGCGCTGCCTCGCGCTTCAGATGGGTGGCCATCAGCCAGGCGCGCCCTTCACCCAGTATCCGAAGCCGCGCGAGTACGTCCGCCGCCGTTGCTGCGTCCAGTCCTTCTGTTGGCTCGTCGAGGAGCCAGAATGGATGGGATTGTAGCAGCAGGCGCGCCAGCGCCAAACGGCGTCTCTGCCCGGCCGACAGACCCAGCCCGCTTTCGCCGAGCCGGGTTTCCAGTCCGGCATTCAGGCCGCGTATATCGGCGGCCAGCCCGGCTGATTCGAGCGCGTGCCAGAGCGCTTCATCGCCGGCTTCGGGCGCGGCCAGCAGCAGGTTCTCGCGCAGGGAATCCTGAAAGAGATCAGTCCGCTGGCTCAGCCAGGCAAAGGGCAGCCGCCGGATACTGCCCGCGTGCGCCGCCAATTCGCCGGCGAGCAGCGCCATCAGCGTCGATTTGCCGGCACCGCTGGGGCCGACGACGGCAACCCGTTCTCCGCGGGTAATCGTCAGGGAAAGCGATTGCAGCGCGTCGATCGCACTGCCCGGATAACGTACCGAAACCCGTTGCAGGATGACTGCATCGCCCGCATTGGGCGCATCGGCGGCATCCGGCGTTACGCCCAAATCTGCACACTCGGCGTACTCGGCACAATGGGGCGACAGACGCTTTGCCGCCAGCCACATGCGGCCGGCTTCCAGCGCGCCGCGCCTGAGTGCGGCAAACGGCTCCATGGCCGCTAGTGCGATGAGCAGCGCCAGCACCGCGGCGGGAATGCCGATCTGCCCGCGATCGACCAGTGCGCCGACGCCGAGCAAGATGGCGGCCAGGGTCAGGCTGCCGGCAATGCCGTAAATTGCGCCGGCGGCCGTGTCCAGACGGTGCAGACGCCGGTCGGCGCGCGCCAGGCGGCGATCCGTTTGCTCAAGCGCCGCACATTGGGCTGCCAGACGTCCGGCCATGACCAGCTCTGTCTGGCCAGAGACCAGGTCGACGGTCTGCGCCCGCAGGCGTTCCGTGAGCAGTGCGCGGCGCAAGGCGGGCCGGCGGGAGCGGAAGAACAGCCCGACGCTGACGGCCGTGCCGACCGCCAGCATCCATATCCCCAGGGCGATGCCGAGCCAGGGCGCCATGAGGCCGAGCGTCGCCGCAGCGAACGCCGTTGCGCACAGCGCCGCACCGGCTGGCGTTAGCAGGCGAAGATAGAGGGATTCCAGCGCGTCGAGGTTGCTGGTCAGCCGAAAGAGCGCCCGCGCCGGACGGCGCAGCAGTTCCCGGATCTGCGCGGCGCCCGCCCAGCCCCGGAAAATACGCTCGCGCAGTGCCGCCAGTGCGGCCAGCGTCGCGTCGTGCGTCACGAGTCGTTCGCCGTAACGCGCAGCGGTGCGCCCCAGCGCCAGCAGGCGGATGCCGGCCGATGGCGCGAATACGTCGAAGGCCAGGGCACTGGCGGCGTGCAGTCCGGCAATGGCGGTGGCGGCAATGAACCAGCCCGACAGTCCGAGCAGCCCCATGCCGGCAAGAACGGTGATTGCCGCCAGGCTGGCGCCCAGCGCCATGCGGCGCCAAACCCCGGCGAACAGGGCGCCGAGCACGGGGCGCAGCACCGAGGCCATCTCACTGAATCTGCGCGTCATCGCATGCCTCCGCCTCGGCGTGTACGGCGCTGTTGGGGGTCGGGAGCACCACGCTGCGATCCAGTCGTGCGGCAAGCACCGGGTCATGCGTGGCGACGATCAGGGTGCATCCCCGCGCCAGATCGAGAAGAGATTGCGTGACCTGGGCGGCCGTCTCGCTATCCAGATGCGCCGTCGGTTCGTCCGCCAGCAGCAGATCCGCGTGCGATACGTGCAATGCAGCGGCCAGACGCGCCAAGGCCAGCCTGACGGCCTCGCCGCCGGACAGTCCCGCTCCGCCTTCGCCCAGCGAGATGCCCGGATGCGCCTGCGCCACGCCGCCCAGCTGCGCCCAGCAGATGGCCTGCTGCACATACGCCTCGCCATCGCCTTCGCCCGGTTTCGTCCGTCCGAGCGAGACGTTGTGCTGTACCGATCCGGAAAATACGTGCGGGCGCTGCCCCATCCAGGCCATGCGCTGACGCAGCCGCTGCGCCGAGGCAGCGGTCAGGGCTATGCCGCCGATCTCGATACGGCCTTGCGCAGCCTGCAACAACCCGGCCATCAGCGAGAGCAGAACCGTTTTCCCCATGCCGCTGGGCGCCATCAACGCCACCCGTTCTCCAGGCGCTACGTTCAGCGCAAAGTCCTGGAAAACGGGGGCTTCGCCGGGAAACGCAAAACGCAACCCTTCGATCCTGACCTGCGGCGGCAGATCAGGCGCATCGTTTTCTCCCGATGAAGGCGAGGACGTTTGTGCCGGAAGCGGATTATCCGGCGCGCCGCCAAGCAACGGCAGTCCGCCCACCGCGAGCCGGTTCAATGCGTCCGCCGCCGCGAGGCCCGCGGCGCGGTCGTGCCAGACGGCAGCCAGCTCCCTCAGTGGCTCGAAAAAGGCCGGCGCCAGCAACAGGATAAAGAGCGCCTCGGCCAGATCGAGCCGCCGCCCCCAGGCGCCGAATTTCAGATAACCCAGCAGATGGAAGCCGATGTAAACCGCGACGAGGGCGACGCCCAATGCGGAAAACAGCTCCAGCACCGCCGAAGACAAAAAGGCGATGCGCAGTACGCGCAGCGTGCGCTGGCGAAGATCCTCGATCTGGGCGCGCAGGCGGCGCGCCGTCAGCGCCACGCAACCGAGCGCGCGTAGTGTCGGCAGGCCGCGCAGGCGGTCGAGCAGAAACGCATTCATACTGCCCATTTGCAGCCACTGCGCTTCGCTGGCGGCACGGGCGCGGCGGCCTACGATCGCCATGAACATCGGGATCAGCGGCGCCGCTAGCAGGAGCACCAGCGCGGCAGCCCAGGAAAACCAGGCGACCGGCAGCACGATCAGCGCGGGCATGATGCGCGCGCGCCAGGCAGCGCTGCGGTAACGCGTCAGCCAGGGGAGAATCGCTTCGGCCTGTTCGGCCAATGCACTGGCGGAAGCGCCGGCATGCATCCGGGCGCGATCCAGCGGAGAGCGTGCTGCCAGCGCCGCGACAGTACGGCTGCGCCAGCGGCTCAGACGTTCGCGCGCCGTGTCGAGCATGCAGCCGGCGCTCCACGCTTCCAGTACGGCACGCAAAACGCCGGCAAAGACGATCCCTGCCGCCGGCCATACAAGATCCGCGACGCCTGCGCCGCGGTGCAGGCGCGAGATGCTCCATGCAATGAGCGCTGCCTGCGGGAGCCACAGGAGCGGGCTGACCGCATGCGCCAGGCAGGCGGCGTCGAGCCGCAGGCCGGGCGCGGGCGGGCTGTCTTGCGTGTTCGGTTCCATGAAGGGAGAGGGCGTGCAGTTCTGAAAATGCTTTGAGGGCGCACCGTATTATTAGCCAGACACACGTGGATTCACAAGAAAAACAACGGCTTCCTTTACCAAAATAAGGCGTTGCTATATTGACCTGGCCTTGCCGTATTGAATGGTCTGCCTGCGGCGTACCGCCTTGTCTCTTGGCAAAGTCGAGCTGCTATTTACGCTTTCCTTGATGACCCCTCGCGCTACAGCCTTTGCCTCGACGCGCAGGGCAACGAGCGCTGCACAACCGTGCCGGAGACGTTACTGCGGGTATTCGAGCGCTACGGCCTGCCGAAGTGCATTCACACCGATTTTTTGCCATCAGTTTGTGGAGGAGTTTGATCTGAATAAGGTTTGATAGATTATCCCCGGACTGTCACCTATGTCCTCGCACGCCATTACCTATGTGTCCGGTCTATACACGAATGCCCTCACTCCTTCTCCTTTTCTCGTTACGCGAGTTGTCCCAGTCCTGCAAGCGGACGAGTAGTTTTCTTTAGTTTCCGCAGTTGTTTTTACAGCGCTTAAGATAGGTAGATACCTATGGTCAAACTGGATAAATGCTGTCTTTCCGCCAAGCGGCGTAAACGCTGGCCTCGCCAGGCGAGCCAAGCACATGGTTTTTAGAGACAGTTCAAGGACGAGCGCTGTCTATAATTTTTCTTTTATCTGGAGCACTGTCATGTCTGTTTCTTCGCCTGTGGCACCGCCACGCAAGTTCCCGGTTCCGCTCAGTTATTTCAGTATGCCGCTTGGTTTGTCCGCGCTGGGGCTGTCGTGGCGTTATGGGGCGGCAATGGGGTTTGCACCGTCCTGGCCGGCTGAAGCGCTGCTGGCGGTCGCCGCGCTGTTGTGGCTGCTGCTGATCGCCGCTTATACCGTCAAGATCTGGCGTTTCCGCGCGGATTTTCTCGCCGATTTGCAGGATCTGGTGCAGTGCTGTTTTTTGAGCATGATCCCTATCACGCTGTTGTTGCTGGCGATGGCGCTTTTGCCGTATGCCCGTTTGCCGGCGATGCTGGCAGTGATGCTGGGGGTTGGCGCGCAGCTGGCGTTTGCCATGTATCGTGCGGCGGGTTTGTGGCGCGGTTTACACACGCTCGCGGCAACGACGCCGGTGGTGTATTTGCCAACGGTCGCCGCTGCGTTTGTCAGTGCGTCGGCGTTCGCCGCGCTGGGATTCACGGACTATGCCTGGCTGTTTTTCGGGATGGGGGTATTTTCGTGGCTGAGTCTGGAAGGGGCGATTTTATTGCGGCTGCGGGTTGAACAGGCGCTGGCGCCAGCGGTGCGCGGGATTGTCGGGATTCAGTTGGCACCGCCGTTTGTGGCCTGTGGTGCGTATTTCGCCGTGCATGGCGGGGCGGTGGATGGTTTTGCCTTGATGCTGATGGGGTATGGCTGGTTGCAGGGGCTGTTTTTGTTGCGGCTGCTGCCGTGGCTGCTAAGCGATGGCTTTTTTATGAGCTCTTGGGGGTTTTCGTTCGGCCTTGCGGCAATGTGCGGCTGCGGCCTGCATTTGCTGGCGCAGGGTATGATGCCGTTCTTGGCATGGGTGATGGTAGTGGCAGGTAGCGGCGGGATTGCGCTGCTGGTGCTGGCGACGTTTGCGGCGATGCGGCGTGGGCGGTTTTGGCTGCGTTAGTTGGCAGCTGGCGCTCGCTTACCTTGTTTTTCCTACGGGTGTGCGGTGTGCCCGTCTCATTACCTCATAAATGCATAGGTGTCTACACATCTCAAAAGTTGTAAAAATGGCTGTGGAAACAAAGGGAAACCACTCGCCCGCTTGCGCGAGAGGGGCAGGGGAGCGAGCAAGACGGGTAAAAAAGCCGATGGTAGAGGCGTCGCAGCATTCCAAAAACAGATGCCTTGAGCGCCTTAAAAACAAGGCAGAAAACATAAATCGCCCGGAAGCCCTCTAAATACAAGGGGTTCAGGGCATCAAAAAACATAAACCGGAATATTGTACCCACGGTCGTTCACGTTTGTCGGACATGAATGCCCGGCCGCAACGGTGGCGATTTTCCAGAAAAGCGGCATGACTGGCGATATGATTGAGGCCATTCTAAAGGCTGCTCTGAAACCTTTATCAACAGGGCATCTCAGGGCGCCCCTTATTTCATACACCGAATACTCGCGCAATGAATACCTTGTCCCACGCCAGCCAGACCGCCCGCCTGACCCGCGACGCCCTCGACTCGGCGCGCAGTGTTGTCGTCGAAGCCTGCGCCGGCAGCGGCAAGACTTGGCTGCTGGCCTCGCGCATCGTGCGTTTGCTGCTGGCAGGCGTTGCGCCGGGCGAAATCCTGGCCATCACCTTCACGCGCAAAGCGGCGCGCGAGATCGAAGCGCGCGTTATCGACTGGCTGCGCCAGCTGGCGATGGAAGAAGACGCTGCCATCGATGATTTTCTCGCCGAGCGCGGTTTGGTGGCGGACGCCGCTGATCCCACGCTGCGGCAGGCGGCGCGCGGGCTGTATGAACGGGTTCTGGCGGCACAGCCGGGGCTGGCGGTCAATACCTTTCACGCCTGGTTTCTGCAACTGGTCGATGCGGCGCCGCTTTCCGCCAATTTGGCGGGGGTATCGCTGATCGAGCCGGGTGTACGTCAATTTGACGAACTCTGGCGCGCCTTTATCGCCACGCTGCCTGGTGAGTCGGCGCAGCGCGTGAGCGATGATGTGGATCCTGCGCCGGCGCTGGTGCGTCTGCTGGAGACGGCCGGACTGGAGGCCGTGCGCCGCCTTATCCACCGGGCGTATGAGCGGCGCAGCGAATGGCTGGCCTTGGCCGAGGCAGACGGTGATTCGACGACGCCTGCCGCGCGCGTAGTGTCTTCTCTGCAAGCCCTGCTGGGCGCGGGTGCGCCGGGAGAGGCGCTGGCGGCGTTTTTTGCCGATGGCTGGTCGGGGGACTGGCAGGCGTATCTCGGCCTGCTGGAGAAAAGCGAGCTGAAAGGCGACCGCGCTAGTGCGGCGGCGCTGCGCGCGGCGCTGGCCGAGGCGGATGCAGACGCGCGCTTTACCCTGCTGCGCGCCGCCATGCTCAATAAGGACGGTTCGGTCCCCGTCAAGAAAGCGGGCGCTGCGCTCGACAAGCGTTATACGCCGGCAGGCGCGCAGCGTTTTCTCGCGCTGCACGCTGCGCTGTGCCAGCGTCTGGTTGATTGCGGCGAGCGTCGGCTAGCGGAGCACATTCTCGCGTTCAATCGCGATGCCTGTGCCGTGTTTACGGCGTTTCTCGCCCATGCCGAGGCAGTCAAGCAGGGGCGGCGGCAGATCGATTTTGTCGATGCCGAATGGCGCGTGCTGCAACTGTTGCGCGCGCCGGAGACGTCGGCTTTTCTGCAGGCGCGGCTGGATGCGCGTTACCGCCATGTCCTGCTCGATGAATTCCAGGATACCAATCCGCTGCAATGGCAGATTCTGCGCGCCTGGCTGGATGCCTATTCGGATGACTGGCGTCCGCGCATTTTTCTCGTCGGCGACCCCAAACAGTCGATCTACCGTTTCCGCCGCGCCGAGCCGAGGCTGTTCGCGATTGCGGCGGACTTTCTCATCCACGCCTATAGCGCCGTGCGTTGCGAGCTGGATGCGACGCGGCGCAACGCCCAGCCGGTGGTCGATGCCGTCAATGCCGTATTTCTCGGCCTGCCGGAATTTGCGCCTTTCCGCGCGCAGACGACGTTTGCCGAGGGTATTCCGGGGCGTGTCGAACTGTTGCCGCTGT
Organism: uncultured Propionivibrio sp.; assembly: GCA_938040985.1. Lineage (GTDB taxonomy): Bacteria > Pseudomonadota > Gammaproteobacteria > Burkholderiales > Rhodocyclaceae > Propionivibrio. The sequence goes on along the minus strand of CALHZD010000135.1, from coordinate 11,806 downwards.
TTGGTGCTGACGCTGGCAGTTCGGAAGGTGAGGCCGATGCCGGAAGCGCGGCAGATGCGGCTGCCAATACTGCCGCGGCAGATGCCGGTAAAGCCCGTGTGGACGGGCATTTGCGCGACCCGCTGACCGAAGCGGCGCAGGCGGCGGAAGACCTGCGCCAGATCCGGGAGGCAGATGCGCTAGCAAAAAAGATTGGAGAGATCGTCGGTCATGCGGGCGGCAGCGCTTGGCATCTCCATGATCCCGATAGCATGGGCGGCGGGCCGCGCCCGGCGCGTTATGGCGACATCCTGCTGCTGGTGCGCACGCGCAGCAAGCTGGCCGTCTATGAACGCGCGCTGAGCGCCGCCGGAATTCCCTACGAAGCGGCTTCGCGCGGCGGCCTGCTGGCAACGCTGGAGGCCAGTGATATTGCGGCCTTGCTTGAATTTCTCGCCATGCCGCTCGATAACCTCAAACTGGCGCATGTGCTGCGTTCGCCGATTTTCGCGTGCAGCAACGAGGAACTGTTGCTGCTGGCGTTTCCGCAGATTTTGTCGCCGCTTTCCTCGAACGCCGCGCCGCAATCGGCCCCCGATTCATGGTGGCGGCGCCTCGCTGACCTTGCCGCTGGCGGGCAGGCGCCGCCGCGCCTGCTGCGGGCAGCGCGTCTGCTGGCATCCTGGCTGCGCATTGCCGGTGATTTGCCGACGCACGATTTGCTCGACCGCATTTATCACGAAGGCGAAGTGTTTGCGCGCTATCGTCGGGCGAGTCCGGAATACCGCGCCGCCGCCGTCGAGGCCAATCTGAATGCGTTATTGCTGCTGGCGCTTGACCTTGATGGTGGGCGCTATCCAAGCCTTTCCCGCTTTGTCGATGAACTGCGCAATCTGCGTGAAGCCGACGCCGGAGATGCGCCGGACGAAGGGGAAGTCGTCTCCGCGCAGACGGTGAGCAATCGCGTGCGTATTCTGACGATCCATGCGGCCAAAGGGCTGGAGGCGCCGATCGTCTGGCTGCTCGATGCCAACGCCACAGCACGCCCGGCCGAGCCGTGGGATGTCATCGTCGATTGGCTGCCGGAAGAAGCCTCGCCGCGGCATTTTTCCTTTTTTGGCCGCAAGGACGCGCGCGGCGCGGCGCGGCGTTTCCTCTTTGATGCGCAGGCGCAGGCGGCGCAGCGCGAAGAACTGAATCTGCTTTACGTGGCCATGACGCGCGCGCGGCAGGTGTTTATTGCCAGCGGCAGCGAGCAGGGCCGAAAGAGCGACAGTCCGCAGTCCGAGGAAAAAAGCGCGTACCGTTTGCTCAAACACGCGCTGGAAAGTGTGCAGACATTGCCTGTTGAACCGGGCGGCACTCTGGTTCATGGCGATGATTTGACCGGAGCTGCTCCCGTCGATGCGGAAACATGTACCGTGGCAATGCCCACGCCCGCGCAGGCCGTGCCGCCAACGGCTGCGCCGGCTTTCACTGCGGTAGGCAGCCTGCGGCCGGCGTCGGATGATGCCGCGCGTTTTGGCACGCTGCTGCACGCGCTGCTGGAACGCCTGGCCGATGACGGCCACATCGACCGGCTCGAAGCGTTTGCGCACTGGCGTATTCCCGGTTTTGACGAGGAGGCGCACCGACGTGCCTGGCCGGTCGTCAAGCGGCTGCTCAGCGCGCCGGCGCTGCGGGTGTTTTTCGACCCCGCCCGTTATCGCCGGGCATGGAACGAAATCGAACTGGCTGATCGCGACGGCCGTTTGTTGCGCATCGACCGGCTGGTTGAGCTTGACGATGCGCTGTGGGTGCTCGATTACAAGAGTTCGTCGGGTGAAACAGCGCGCCTTGATGCGTACCGAGAACAGGTACGCGGCTATTGCCGTGCGCTGGCGGATATTTTTCCGGACAGGACAATCCGCGGTGCGCTGGTGTTCGCCGACGCCGAATTGCTTGAAATCGAATGAATACGATGGTGGGGCGGTCGGGGCAGTGATTTTGATGATTCCGGGTGAGGTTCTGGCGGGCGGCCGTTTCCGGAGGGCGCGGATGGCGCGGGCGGCGCCGGCCCGCCGTCATTGCGTTGATGTATACTGCGCCGCAATGTAAGCGCCTAAATGCTTGAAAATCCTTTTGTAGAAACCTTTTTGTTCAACTACCGTCATGGGATGAAAAATGGCTACGCCCGCTAAAGCTTCACCTGCAAAGAAACCCCAAACCTCCAGGCTCGTTTCTAAAGTTTCCAAAAAGGCCGCTGCGCCCGCCAGGAAACCGGCCGTAAGCAAAGCCGCCGCAAAACCGGCCGCCGTCAAGAACGTGGCGGCGGTAAAAAAAGCGGCCGCCAGACCGGCAACGGATGCGGTGAAGATTTCCAAGGTCATCGGCCGTCAGATTCTCGATTCGCGCGGCAACCCGACCGTCGAAGTCGATGTCGTGCTCAGCTGCGGTTTTGTCGCGCGCGCCGCCGTGCCTTCAGGCGCATCGACGGGCGAGTTCGAAGCGTGCGAACTGCGCGACGGCAACAAAAAGGTCTATTCGGGCAAGGGTGTGCTCAAGGCGGTGGCCGCCGTCAATGGGCCGATTGCCAAACTGCTTAAGGGCAAGAATCCGCTCGATCAGCGCGCGCTCGACGAAGCCATGATCGCGCTTGATGGAACGACCAATAAATCCAGGCTGGGCGCCAATGCCATCCTGGGCGCTTCGATGGCGATTACCGTTGCCGCTGCGCATGTCAGCAAGATGCCGCTTTGGAAGTACATCGGCAAGTTGCATAAAAACAGGGAATTCGTGCTGCCGACGCCGATGGCCAATATCATCAACGGCGGTAAGCACGCCGACAACTTGATCGACTTCCAGGAATTCATGATCATGCCGGTCGGCGCCAAGACCTTCTCGCAGGGGCTGCAATGGATTACCGAGATCTTCCATGCGCTGAAAGGCATCCTCAAGAAGGCCGGCCATGTGACGGCGGTGGGCGATGAAGGCGGTTTCGCACCGAACATTTCCAATGATGAGGCGCTCGAAGTCATCATGCAGGCGATCGCGGCAGCAGGCTATAAACCCGGCAGGCAGATTGCCATCGCACTCGACTGCGCTTCGTCTGAACTGTTCGATGAAGGCGGACGCAAGGGATACAAGTTCTGGAAGTCGAATCCGGAAAAACTGTTTACGGCTGACGATATGATCGCCAAGTATCAGGCATGGTGTAAAAAGTATCCGATTGTCTCGATTGAGGACGGCCTGGATCAGAACGATTGGGAAGGCTACGTCAAATTCACCAAAACCCTAGGCAAGAAGGTGCAGATCGTCGGCGACGATTTCTTCGTCACCAATCCCGATCGTCTCAAAAAAGGCATCGAGATGGGCGCGGCCAACGCCATTCTGATCAAGGTCAACCAGATCGGCACCGTCACCGAAACGCTCGATGCCATCAAGATGGCGCAGAAGGCGGGCTACGGCGTGATTTCCTCGCACCGTTCGGGGGAAACGGAAGATTCGTTCATCGCCGATCTGGCCGTCGGTACCGGCGCCGGGCAGATTAAGACCGGCTCGCTGTCGCGCACCGACCGCATCTGCAAGTACAACCAGTTGCTCCGCATTGAGGAACAGCTGGGCGCCAAAGCCGTCTTCAAAGGGCTGAAGGCGATCAAAGGCGCGGGCTTCTGATTACGCCGGCGCGCCCCGGAGAGGCACCGCTGCGGCGGTGCCTTTTTTGTTTTCGTCGCGGTTTTTATGGCTGTTTATGGTGATTCCCAGGCCGGGCAGGCCGCAGACAGTGCGGGTTGTACGGCAAAGGCGTAGCCAGTGCCGGATTCTGGCAAAGGGAAGCCGCTATATAATCCGCCCGCTTTTTTTGCATGAGTCGTATCAATGAATTACACCGCAGAATCCATTGCCGTTCTTAAAGGCCTGGAGCCGGTTCGCCACCGGCCGGGTATGTATACGCGCACCGACTGTCCGCTGCATATCGTCCAAGAGGCCATCGACAATGCCGCCGATGAAGCGCTTGGCGGTTACTGCCGGCAGATCGCCGTTATTCTTCACCGCGACGGCTCGGTGACTGTCCGCGATGACGGACGCGGCATTCCCGTCGAAATTCATCCGACGGAAGGCGTGTCGACGGTCGAGGTCGTTTTTATGCAGCTGCACGCCGGCGGCAAGTTCAATAAAGATGACGGTGATTCGGCCTACCGCTTTTCCGGCGGACTGCATGGCGTCGGGGTTTCCGTGACCAATGCGCTGTCGAAGCGTCTGGAGGTCGAAGTAACCCGGGGCGGCGGGGTTTTTCGTATTGTCTTCGCCGACGGCGCTGTCGCTGAGCCGCTCGTGCGTGTGGGCGATGCCGCCCGGCGGGCGCACGGAACCCAGGTGCGTATCTGGCCGGATGCCCGGTTTTTCGATTCGCCGGAAATTTCGCTGCCCGAGCTTGAGCGCCTGCTGCGCAGCAAGGCCGTGCTTCTGCCGGGGCTGGAGATTTCGCTGAGCATCGAAGGCGGCGAGACGAAGCGCTGGCGCTATGAAAAAGGGATGGCGCAGTATCTTGCTGGGCAGATCGCGGATGACCCTGTTGCGCCGATTTTCACAGCGAAAAACCATGCCGCAGAGGGCGACGAGAATTTTCCCGCTGGTTCCGGCGCGGCCTGGGCGCTGGCCTGGTGCGCCGAAGGCGCGCCGGTGCGCGAGTCCTACGTCAATCTGATTCCGACGCCGGCCGGCGGCACGCATGAGACCGGCCTGCGGCAGGCGGCGCTGGAGGCGGTGAAAGGTTTTGCCGAACACCACGCCCTGTTGCCCAAGGGAATCAAGCTGGTCGCGGATGACGTGGCGGCGCGCCTCTCCTTTGTTCTGTCGGCGCGCATGCTTGACCCCTCATTCCAGGGGCAGACCAAGGAGCGGCTCAATTCGCGCGACGCCGTTGCGCTGGTTGCGCGCATGCTGCGTGACCCGCTGGAGTTGTGGCTGAATGAGCATCCCGATGAAGCCAAAAAAATTGTCGATCTGGCCATCAAAGCTGCGCAGGCGCGTACTCGCGCCGGCCAGAAAATCGAGAAACGCAAGCAGTCGGGCGTCGCCATTCTGCCGGGGAAGCTGTCTGACTGCCAGAGTGAGGACATCACCCGCAATGAGCTCTTCCTTGTCGAGGGCGACTCGGCAGGGGGGTCGGCCAAATCCGGGCGTGACAAGGAATTGCAGGCGATTTTGCCGTTGCGCGGCAAGGTGCTCAATACCTGGGAAGTTGATCCGGGCAGCCTGTTCGCCAATCGCGAGGTGCACGATATTGCCGTGGCGCTTGGTATCGACCCGCACGCAGCCGATGCGCCCGCTGCGGTGCTCGACGGGCTGCGTTACGGCAAGGTCGTCATCATGACCGATGCCGACGTTGATGGCAGCCACATCCGCGTCCTGCTCTGTACGCTGTTCTATCGGCATTTCCCGAGACTCGTTGCCGGCGGGCATCTCTATTTTGCGCAGCCGCCGCTTTACCGGATCGATGTGCCGGCACAAGGCAAAAAGCGTCCGCTGCGCAAACTCTATGCGCTCGACAACGCGGAGCGCGATACTCTTATCGAGCGCTTGGGGCGCGAAGGCGTCCGCCCGGAAACGCTCGCAGTTTCGCGGTTCAAGGGGTTGGGAGAAATGAATCCCGAGCAGCTTTGGGAAACGACGATGTCCCCCGATACGCGAAGGCTGATGCGCGTGCGCTTGCCGCTGGCGGCAGAGGCGCTGCCGGTCATGAATATGCTGATGGCGCGCAATGAATCGGCCGGGCGCCGCGCCTGGATGGAGGAGAACGGTGCGCTGGTTGAGGCGGAAAGCTAAAAAATGACAGGATGTCGCTTTCAGGCGACAGAAATATTTGCGCTGAATCAGGCGCTTGCCTGTTGGCACGTGACAAGTGTCGTGCTGCGGCGACGGGAAGTTTGTAAGAATCTTGGTGCGGTTCAATCAATTCATTGATTTTATATGAGTTTCAGTCCTGGCCTAATTCTTGCAGTGAGAAGACTGCAATACACTTTTGTCTTAATTTTTGGAGCACATGAAATGAAAATGATGAAATCCAGCCTGAATTCCAAAAAGAACCTGTTTGCCATCGTGGCGGTGTGTGTGGCATTGGCCGGGTGTTCCAATATGAGTGCGCGTGAAAAGAATACGGCCGTTGGCGCAGCTGTGGGCGGCGTCGCAGGCGCTGTGCTGACAGGCGGCTCTTCGATGGGCACCGTTGGCGGTGCGGTCGTAGGCGGTGTGATTGGGAACCAGGTCAAGCGCTAGGCGGTGCGTGTTTGCTGCGTAACGCTTGTATGCGAATTGCGCGGGACATGATGCTGACGATATGCACGATGTGTGCGATGTGCTTATTTTTGGCTGATTGTCTAGGTGCTTTTGATCTATTGATGCGCCGTCGCGTAGTTATCAGATGGATGGCTACGCGATGTGCCATGTTTGAATGAGGATGTTCGTTCGCAGCGTTGATCGGTAGTAATCGGTAGTACACTCGCATTTTCGCTGAAGGTCGGCTAGTCCGGCCTTTGTTGTTTTTGCAGAGATTTTATTCCTGACGGATTGATTGAACCGAGTGTATGCCTGATATTAAGACGCCTGATTTATTTGAGAAAGCCCCTTCTATCCCATCTTCGCCTTCGGCGCCTCCGGCGATTCCTCCCGGATCGTCCCCGCCGACTGCGGTTCATGATGATGGAAGCGAAAGTCTTCTGTTGCATGAATCGGCTGCACGCGACTATCTTGAATATGCGGTGGCCGTAGTTAAAGGGCGGGCGTTGCCGGATGTCCGGGATGGACAGAAGCCGGTACAGCGGCGCGTTCTCTTTGCCATGCATGAGCTGGGGCTGGCGGCGGGGGCCAAGCCAGTCAAATCGGCGCGCGTGGTGGGCGATGTCATCGGCAAATATCACCCGCACGGAGACGCATCGGCCTACGATGCCATGGTGCGTGTTGCGCAGCCGTTTTCATTGCGTTATCCATTGGTCGATGGGCAAGGAAATTTTGGCTCGCGCGATGGCGACGGCGCAGCGGCGATGCGTTACACCGAGGCGCGGCTGACGGAAATTTCTGAGCTGCTGCTTGGCGAACTCGATGAAGGCACGGTCGATTTCCAGCCCAATTATGATGGTGCTTTCCAGGAACCGGCCTTTCTGCCCGCACGGCTGCCGTTTTCCCTGCTGAACGGCGCATCGGGCATCGCCGTGGGGATGGCCACCGAAATTCCTTCGCACAACTTGAACGAAGTTGCGGAAGCGGCGATTTACCTGCTCCAGAATCCGCGCGCTGACCTGGCCGAATTGCTGCAACATTTGCCGGGGCCAGATTATCCAGGCGGCGGACAGATCATTTCCGCGCCTGCCGAAATCGCAACGGCTTATGCCAGCGGACGCGGTAGTCTGCGCGTGCGCGCCCGATGTGAATTTGAAGAAATGGCGCGTGGCGCTTGGCAACTGGTCGTCAAGGAGCTGCCGCCCGGCGTGTCGAGTGCCAAGGTGCTCTCGGAAATTGGCGCGTTGATGAATCCGCAGCCGAAACCAGGTAAAAAGAGCATCGATTCTGCTGCCGCACATTTAAAAGCGCTGTTTGCTTCGCAAGTCGAGCGTGCGCGCGATGAGTCGGGGAAGGACGATGCGATTCGCCTGGTGTTTGAGCCGGTCAGCTCGCGCCAGAAGCGCGAGGAGTTCCTGGCGCTGTTGCTGGCGCATACCAGTCTGGAAACGACGGCGCCGATCAATCTCGTCGCCGTTGGCCTGGATGGCCGTCCTTGCCAGAAAAGCATGCTTGATCTGCTGGATGAGTGGTGTCGCTTTCGCCTGGCTACGGTGCGCCGGCGCAGTGAATTCCGTCTGAGCAAGGCGCGTGAGCGTATCCATATTCTGGAAGGGCGGCGCATCGTCTTCCTGCATATCGACGAGGTGATCCGCATCATCCGCGAGTCGGACGAACCCAAGCCGGCGCTGATCGGCCGTTTTGCGCTTTCTGAGCGGCAGTCCGACGATATTCTGGAAATTCGTTTGCGCCAACTGGCGCGCCTGGAAGGCTTCAAGATTGAGCAGGAACTGGAAAAACTGCGCCACACCGAGAATGATCTGGAAAAACTGTTATCCAGCGATACGCTGTTACGCAAGCTTGTTATTAAGGAAATTCGCGCCGATGCCGCCCAATACGGTGATGCGCGGCGCACACGCATTGAAGCGGCCGCTTCGGCAACGCGCAGCGAAGTGGCTGTTGTCGCAGATGAACCGGTGACGCTGATCGTTTCCGCCAAGGGCTGGGCGCGCGTCCGCCAGGGGCATGGTCTCGATCTTTCATCGGTTGCCTACAAGGACGGCGATGGCGCGGGCGTAGTCTTTGAGTGTCGCTCGGTCGATTCGCTCGTGATTTTGTCGACCGAGGGACGCGCGTTCACAGTGCCTGTTGCGGCATTGCCTGATGGACGCGGGCTGGGCGCGCCGCTGGCTTCATTTGTCGATCTGGGCGGCGGTAAGCTGGCGCATGTGCTGACCGGTCGGCCGGATGAGGAATTCCTTTTTGCCAAGACCTCGGGCTATGGCTTCATTGCCGCTCTGGGCGATCTGTTTTCACGTCAGAAGGCCGGCAAGGCGTTTCTGACAATGGAAGCGGGCGCGGCCATTTTGCCGCCGTCACCGCTGGGCGCGGGGGAGCGGCGCGCCGATCATGTCGCAGCGTTGTCTGAAGATGGCCGCTTGCTGGTTTTCCCGATTGACCAGATGAAGAAACTTTCCGGCGGCAAAGGCGTACAGATTATCGGACTTCGTGAGGGCGAAACGCTTAAAGCGGCGATCGTCGGTCGAGGCGCCATCGTGCGTGTGCGCGGCATTTTCCGCAATCGCCCGAAAGAAATGCTTTCTGAAAATAAGCACATTGGGCAGCGCGCGCGCCGTGGTTCGCCCATCGGACTGATTGCGCAGGCGACAATTATGCCGCTCAATGAGATGGACTGATCGTTTGCCCTAACAGGCTTGATTGTTATATCTGTCATCCAATAGCAGGTAAAAACGTTAATGGCAGAAGCAATTTGATACTGGACCGACCTTGCCTGATGTCGCAGGAAGGGTTGGTGCGCATGAAACACGGGAAGATTCGCACTTTTTTGCCTGTCGGACCGAAATGACCGATAATCCAAATTCTTACTGAAAGGAGAAAGACCATGAGCAAACTGACGCAAACCTTGATTGCCGCCGCAATTTGCCTGCCCCTGATTGCCGCGTGCAACAAGGATGATCAAAAACCTGCTTCCCCCGCTGAAACCGCAGCACAGGAAGCAGGTGCCGCGATCCAGAAAGCGGGTGAAGCCGCTCAGGATGCAGCCGTCAAGACAGGTGAAGCTGCCCAGGAAGCGGGTAAAGAAGCGGCGGCTGCCGTGAGCGAAGCGGCTTCCAATGCGGCCGACAAAGCCAAGGAAGCCGGCGAACAGGCCAAGGATGCCGCCACCGAAGCAGCGGACAAGGCTAAGGAAGCCGCAACGGAAGCGGTCGACAAAACCAAGGAAGCAGTTGGTCAGGCGGCAACTGACGCCAAAGACGCCATGAGTAACGCGATAGACAAGACCAAGGCGGTTGCCGCCGAAGTCAAGGAAGGCGCCAAGGAAACCGTACAGAACGCGCAGGAAGCGGCCAAGCAGTAATTTCCGATATTTCCTGGCTCCTGCAGGCCGGGCGCGATTCGTCGAAGAATTTGGCGAAGCGCGCCCGGCCTGATTTTTTGCGCTTAAAAAGCGGGCGCCGCAAAGAAGATGCCCGGAAGCCCTTGTAAATAGGGCGTTTCAGAGGTGGCGTCCGGAACTCCGTATAAACAGGGCATCTCAGAGGAGGCGCTCGGAGCTCCTTTATCCATAAGGATTTCCGGGGAGGCGCCCGGAGATGCCCTATCCGCGCGGGTTCCCGGGCGCCACTTCGGAAATTACGCTATCCACGGGTTCCGGCGTTTAACTTTTTGCCTCAGCCTCACCGCCAAGCGCAGCAAACAGATCGTCAAACAAGCGGGCGAGTTCGCCGGACATTAGTGTGAAATCAAGGTCGAAACGTTCGGCTTCATTGTCAGCCAGCCCATCGTTTTCTTCTTTGAGGATGTCGAGGAAGGATAGGCGCTTGATGCGCAGCTTCTCGTCAAGAATGAATGAAATCCGGTCATTCCACGTCATGCCGAGACGGGTGACAATCTTGCCTTCTGCGATGTGATGGCCAATTTCCTTGCCCTCTAATGTGTGGCGCGTATAGCGCACTAAAGCGTTTTCCGGGGAACGCAGCTCAATGTCTTGGTCTATGGTAAAACCGGCGGGCGCCTCGCCGGCCGCCATCCATGTGGTCATGGCCGAAGCGGGCGTGCGCACAGGCGCCGGGAGTGCGATGGAGAAACCCTCGACGGTTTTTAGCAGGCACCCGGCCAATTCTTCCGCCTTGGGTTGAGAGCCGGTGTCGACGACCAGCCAGCCGTGCAGCGGGTCGATCCAGGCAAATATGGTGTGCCGACAGGTAAAAGCGCGCGGTAGTAATTCGACGGCCAGCGATTCGCGCAGGTCGCGCAGCTCCTTGCGGCTGACGCGTCGGCCTTCCGTAGCTTCAATTGCCTGCGCGCGCTCATTAGCCATTTGGCGTACGACGGTAGCGGGCAACAGCTTTTCCTCAATACCCAGCGCAATCAGCCACTGGCGGTTGACGGCATGCACAAACGCGCCATCTGCCAAAGGCGGCACCCAGCCCAAACGCCGTAGATCACTGGGGGCGCAGGGGTGCAACGCAGCGCGGGCGAGGGCGGCCTCAATAGTTTCGAGCGTGCTATCGTCAGATGCAGGCAGCCTGAATAGCTGGAGATTTTTGAACCACATGAGAAGGAAGGCGGAATTCTATAAAAATGCAATTATAAAAGCGCAGCGGTGAAATATCCCGCCCGGATGCTGAATGCGACATCGGGCAAGTCCATCGGCAAGAAGAGTATTGAACGCCGTTGTCGGAGTGGTTCATAATACAGACATGAACGATCCTCAATCATTTGATATTCGCCGCCGAATCCGTGAATTGTTAGCAATCCCCGATCGGGATCGCAGCGATGCGGAATGGGATGAGCTGAATGAGCTTGAAATTCGTACGGCGCCAGGCAATCGCGACAACGGGTATACGTTGGATCGTGGCGAAGGTAAGCGCGGCTTTACGTCGGGACGACGGAGTCACCAGGGGCAGAAAAATGCCAATTCCCGTCAGGAAAATTGGTTGCCACAGGAAAACCGTCCCGATGTACGTCGCCAGGAAAATAAAAACCGCTCACCACTCAAGCGATCGCATCGGCGCGCCAAATCACGCCCGCCGCGTGAGAATCAGACACAGGGGTCGGGGCAGGGCGGTACGGAAAATGGTTACCCAGCCGGATTCGCACAAGGCGGTCGTACAGGGGAAGCAAGGGACGGGATGGCTTTCACTGTGCCTGCCGGCAGCGATAAAAATTTCGGAGGCTCTGACGGTGGTCAGAGTAGCGGCAATCATGATTGATGGTTGGGAAGGCGCTTGCAGAACTGATGATTGATCGGGTTCCGGAGATATAAATAAAAAAGTGGGGGGACTGGCTAAATTTCATGCTTTTCTGAGGCGCTTGGCGCTAATGGATAAAACCATGCTTAAGGCCTCATTCTTTAGCGAAATAATTCTTTATAGACCGCACCTGATTCCCTTTTTTAGTTTGTTATAGCATTGCGCCCCCTTTCCATACCGCCCAATACTATCTCCGGCAGATTGCTTGTGTTCGGGATGACGGGCGCGGAAAAATCCTCAAAGGCAAGCCACCGCCGGCCGAATGGATCAGGCATAAGCCGGCCGGCCGCAGC
>CALHZD010000134.1 GCA_938040985.1 uncultured Propionivibrio sp. | reverse complement strand
CCCCGTAGTCAGGCGATATTTGGTTCTGCCCATGTAGGATAGGGTCGTGGTCGGGTCGTGGCCGACGCTCACCTGACCATAAAGACTGGTGTCGCGCGTCAGATGGTGGGTGAGACCGAGCCGCCAGGCGGTGCCATTGAGCGAATGCGGGAAATCGCTGCCCGTCGCCAGTTCATGACGCAAAATGCGGATGAAGTCGCGGCGGATGCCGGCCATCAGCAGCCAGCGATCGTTGATCTGCCAGGCGTCTTCGGTATAGACGGAGTCGATATCCGTACTGGTGTCGAAAACAGGGCGGATTGGATCGGGGCTGTTCCAGACGCCATGATCCGGATTGCTGGCGGAGACGATCGAGGAACCGCCATAGGGCGAACTGTTTGTATGGCGAAAATCGACCCTGGTGATTTCCCAGCCGAAAACGGCGCGATGGCCGGCCGCGTTGAGTCTCGCTTCCAGCCGGTTGCCGCGCTGATCGTGGTCGTGGTGGGCATAAACGTAACTTGTCCGCGTCACGGTATCGGTACTCAGGTCGAGCTTGTAGTTTTCTACGTTTTTCCAGAGACGGTCCGACTCGAGGAAATAGACTTCGTTGCTCAGCCCCAGCCAGTCATTGACCTGCCAGTCGACTTTGGCGCGCAGGCGGGTGTCCTCGTAACGCATTTGCGCATCGTTGATGTTGTAATTCTTTTTGCGCAAGGCTTTGGGCACCTGGCCGTCAGGCCCATAGGGAGTGCCCCAGTAGCGCTCAGGGTGTTCGAGGCTGTAGTCGGCGGTCAGGTCGATGCGCAGATTAACCGTAGGTTGCAGCCGCAGCCGGCTCATCAGCTTGCCGCCGCGCGAATCGCCCAGCTCGCGAAAACCTCGGTCATGGTGTCCGTAAGCGTCGATCCGGTAGCTGGCGATTTCTCCGATCGGCCCGGCGGCGCCGACGCCGATCTGTTTGTAGCCATCGGTGCCCAGTCCCGCCATAAATTCGTAACTGCGTGTCCGGCTCGGTTCCTTGCGGATGGCGTTGATCGTCGCGCCGACCGTGCCTGTGCCATAGACGACGGAAGCCGGGCCGCGGGAAACATCGAAACGCTCATAACCCCAGGTGTTGCCTGGGTAGGTTTGAGCGCCTGGCGTGACGCGTATGCCGTCGTCGGCAATACCAACCGAAGTTTCCCCGGTAAAGCCGCGGCTGGAAAACGACAAGCGGCCGGTGTCGGTCAGGCCGACTGTCCGGCTGAGCGTGTCCCGCATCTGCGTGTCGCCGCGCTCGCGTATCGTTTCGCTGTCGAGGATTTCCAGGCTGGCGGGCAGTTCTTTGGCCGTGACGCCGGTGCGGCTGCCGCTCTGCGTCGGCTGGTCGAGGTGAAGCGTGGCGGCATCGCGCGTGCTGCGCACGTCGACGGTGCCGAGTACGGTTTCCTCTGCGTTAGCGGAGGTGGCGAGCGCCGCGCCCGCCAGTGCGGCAAATAGTGCGCCGGCGAGCGGCATTGTGCGCAACGGACAGGGCATGTGCGCCTGCGTGTTGCCCGACAAGCCGCCTGGAATTGAGGGATGACGAATTCGCAAACCGTCAACGGAACGTAATAAATGCCCCATGATGTTTCCTCCTTGAAATAGGGATTGAGGGCCATTCCGTTTCCGAATTGTCGGAATTCATCGGCGACGGCGCCGTTTTTTGGCCGCGTTGAGCGGCGTTCCGACCCCGACCTGTTATTGCCGGGGCTGTATTGGGTTTTATTTGTTTTTTAGCCCAATCTTTACATCCAGGATGGCCTTGTTTGCCTTGCCGTATATGCGGTCACGCAATCGCTTGGCGATAGCAAATTCCGGCTTTCTCTAAGAATGTAAATAGGTCAGGTGATGTTTTTTACGGCGCGCCGCGGCATGTGCCATATGCAAGGCGTCCGGATGTTGCCGGGAGCGTGAGAAAAACCGCACGGCAATGGCAACGAAGCGGGTAATGAAACATATCGGCGGACGGCACAGCCGCCGTCCGCCGTGTGGAAATTGTGCTGGAATCCCGAAAACCGCGCATGCGCTGGCATCCGTGACCCGCGAACAGCAGGCTGACCAGGCATTCGTCCTGTGATCCCAATAAACATGCGGCATCACGCTTCCGGGCTCCTTCCAGCTCCAAGCGCCTGTTAAGTCAGACTAACGACGTTTTGCTGCTCGAACAGATCGAGCAGCATCAATGCCGCCTGCGTCGAGGAAAGTTCGCCGGCGCGGATTTTCTCCTCGATGGCCGGCAAGTTGATACGGATGTTGGGGTGGCCGTAGAACGTGCGCTTGAGGTGTTCGGAAACGAGGTTATGCACCCAGTCAATGTTCTGCTGCTGGCGGCGACGCATCAGCACGCCGGAAGCTTCCGTCGTCTGGCGGAATTCTTCGATCGCTTTCCAGACTTCCGGCACGTTGTCGCCCGTGTAGGCCGAGCAGGCCAGCGCCCTTGTCTTCCAGCCTTCGGTCGACGGCTGGAGGAAATGGATAATGCGTTCGTAGTCGGCGCGCGCGGCCTCGGCGCGCAGCTTGTTATCGCCGTCGGCCTTGTTGACAAGAATCAGGTCGCAGCGCTCCATGACGCCTTTTTTGATGCCTTGCAGTTCATCGCCGGCGCCGGCAATCTGAACAAGTAGAAACATATCGACCATCGAACGCACGGTGATTTCGCTTTGTCCGACGCCGACGGTTTCGACCAGAAGGACGTCGAAACCGGCTGCTTCGCAGACGATCATCGTTTCTCGCGTTTTACGCGCGACGCCGCCGAGGACGCCGCCGCTGGGCGAGGGGCGGATATAGGCGCGTTTGTCGCGCGAGAGTTTTTCCATGCGCGTTTTGTCGCCGAGGATGCTGCCGCCGGTGACGCTGCTGCTCGGATCGACGGCGAGCACGGCGGGGCGATGTCCCATATCGCACAGTTGCAGCCCGAGCGTCTCAATCAGCGAGCTTTTGCCGGCGCCGGGAACGCCGGTGATGCCGACGCGAATCGTCTGGCCGGCGTGCGGCAGCAGGCGCGACAGCATTTCCTGTGCCATTTCCTGATGCCGGTCGGCGTTGCTTTCGACCAGCGTGATGGCGCGCGCCAGAATGGCGCGGTCGCCGGAGAGCACGCCGTCAACGTACTCATCGATGGAAAGCTCGTGCTTGCGCGCCACCGGCTTGTAGGCGGCATTCTGGGTGTTCTGTGCGTAATTGCCTGGCATGCCGTCATGCCGGCTTTCGATGCCGGACATCACGTTGGTTGTGAACCCCTTGTGGTGCTCGTCGTCTTCCGGGAACCATTCCGGACGTATCAGTTTTTCGTCACTCATCAATCCGCGCCTTGATAGTAAAAAAGGGTTGCCGCCAGCAAGACAGCAAAAATCGGCGGCAACCTGAGGAGAAAGTCTGGAGACCCATTGTCAGAAAACCGGCGGCTGCCCGGAAAATAGATTAAGGGATCAAGAGATCTGATGTTTCTCCCAGGTTTTCCGTCGCGTTTAACCGGCTTTAGCGTATCCCGCCGACGCCAGCGTAGCCGGCGCCGGCAGGATACGTAACGAACGTCAGCCGAGCTGCTCGTTGAGCTTTTCGAGAACTTTCTTCGCTGCGACAGGAATGACGGTGCCGGGTCCGAAGATCAGCGCTGCGCCGTTCTTGTAGAGGAAGTCATAGTCCTGAGCCGGAATGACGCCGCCGATACAGGCGAGAATATCGCCCCGGCCGCGTTTTTTCAGTTCCTGCACGAGCTGCGGCAGCAGGGTATTGTGGCCGGCCGCCAGCGAACTGAAGCC
>CALHZD010000133.1 GCA_938040985.1 uncultured Propionivibrio sp. | reverse complement strand
TTGTTCCCGCCAAGCTGCCCCGCGCCTGCGGCTGCGCCTAAGGGGTTTAGGGCGCTCCGTGGATAAGTTATTTTCAGTAGACGCATCTGGAGTCCGCGTAAACAGGGCATTTCCCAGTACCCCATCTGAACCCCCCGTAGATAGGGTGTTTCCGGGTATGCCTTTCTGAACCACGCATGGATAAAGGACTTCAGTGCGCCTCTTTGGGAAACCGCATGGATAAAAGCTCTCCAAGCAGAGTGCATTGGAACCCGTGTGGGCAGGACATCTCAGCAGGCAAAAAGAAGAAGCTCCACACAAACAGACCAGAAAACATAAAATTCCATGAAGCCCTTTAAAAACAATGGCTTCAGAGCATCAAAAAACATAAACCGGAACACTGCGCCCGACCAACTCTCTGCCTCCCCTGTAGATAAGGCACCTCCGGGGCGAGCTGCCCGCCAGCCCGTGTATTTAGGGCATCTCAGCGAGGTGTGCTCTGAGTTCATTTATCCACGCGGGTTCCAAGGCACCTGCCCGAAGCGTCTTTATCCATGTGGGTTCAAAGAGGCATGCCCGGAACTCCTTTATCCATGCCGGTTTCAACGGCACCTCCTCGGAAACGCCCAATCCACGCGGGTCTCCGGGTATGTCCTTTCGCGTACTCGATAACGACGAAGCACCCTAACCCCCCTTGGGCGCAGCCGCAGGCGCGGGGAGCTTGGCGCAAGCAAGGGCTTGATTGTCTGAGCACAGCGAGTTAATCAAGCCCGCCGCCAAGCAACCCGCGGCAAGGGGTTTTCTGCGCCTGGAGTCGCGTTTCTTTGCTGACTTTCTTTGGCGAGGCAAAGAAAGTCAGCGGGACGCGCTGCCGCTCAGCGCAACAGCATCAAGAGAAGTTCCGTGGGTGGAAGCCAGCGCGCAGGCTGTGGCAATTCTTGTTTCTTTAGTTTTAGGGTATCTCTAAGGGAGTGCTCTGAAGCCTTTGTAAATAGGGCGTCTCCGAGGGGGCCGGAGCGTCTTTATTTACCGGCATTTCCGGGCATGTGCCCTGAAGTCCTTTACCCACGGGCGTTACAGAAGGGCCGCCTGCTAGCCCGCGTGTTTAGGGCGTTTCAAAGTAGACGCCTCGGAACCTTTATAAATAGGGAATTTTAGAGAAGGTGTCCTGAAGTCCTTTATCCACGGATATTTCAGAGTGGATGCCCTGAAGCTCTTGTATTTAGGGCTTATCCCAAGGGAATGCCCTGAAGCCCTTGTAAACAGGGCGCTTCCGAGGGGCATGCCCGGAAGCCCTTTATCCACGCGGGTTCCAGAGGCGCCTGCCCGCAAACGCCCTGTTTACGCGGGCTCCGGCGTTGGTCTGGCTGATCTCTGTACGCTTTGCCGCTTGCGTTTTTACGCGGACAACGCAGGCGTGCGGTGTGCGTCAATGACTTGCAGAATCTGGGCGAACACTTTCGGCGTACCGGCGATCAGATTGTTGGTTTCCAGATAGCGGCTGCCGCCGGAAAGATCGCCGACGAGGCCGCCCGCTTCACTGATGAGTAGGGTGCCGGCCGCCATATCCCACGGCATCAGGCCGATTTCCCAGAAACCGTCAAGCCGGCCGCAGGCGACATAGGCAAGATCGAGCGCGGCCGAGCCGGCGCGGCGGATGCCGGCGCTGTGCTGCGTGAAATCCTTGAACAGCTTCAGATAGGCGTCGATATGATCGAACAGGCGGAAGGGGAAGCCCGTGCCGAGCAGGGCGGCGCTGAGTTTGGCGCATTTGGAGACGCGAATCCGGCGTTCATTGAGAAAGGCGCCGTTGCCTTTGCTGGCGGTAAACATTTCATTGCGCGTCGTGTCATAAATGACGGCCTGCGTAACCTGTCCCTTGTAGGCGAGCGCAATCGATACGGAATATTGCGGAAAGCCGTGGATAAAGTTGGTGGTGCCGTCGAGCGGATCGATGATCCATTGATAGTCATTGCCCGCGCCCTGGCCGGCAATGCGCCCATTCTCCTCTGCTAGAATTCCGTAGTCCGGATAGGCCTCGCGCAGAATCGAAACAATGGCCGCTTCGGCAGTTTTGTCGACTTCGGTGACAAAATCGTTTTGCGCCTTGCTTGCAACGTGCAGGTGTTCAAGGTCGAGCGAGGCGCGGTTGATAATCTGGCTGGCGCGGCGCGCCGCCTTGATCATGATGTTGAGCGCTGGGTGCATGGGCGTCTCTTGAAAATTCCTAAAAGTTCTTCGGGCGGCGGCCGGTTGGGTTGGTTTGCAGGCGGCGCCGAAGCGAAATCATCAAATCGTAGTGAACGTGGCGAAGGCCGGCATTTTAATATGAATCGACGCTCCCAACTTTTTCCGGCCCCGTCTTTGCCGGGGGATTCGCCTGTTTCCGGGCGTATGCAGCGCCTGGCGAATGTGCGCATCGTTCTCTCGAATCCCAGTCATCCAGGCAATATCGGCGCGGCGGCGCGGGCGATGAAGACGATGGGGGTGGCGCGGTTGATGCTTGTCAATCCGGAGCGCTTTCCCGACCCCGTAGCTACTGCGCGCGCGGCGGGCGCCGATGATGTTTTGCAGGCGGCGCATGTCTGCCAGTCGCTTGATGAAGCGCTGCACGGAACGATTCTGGCGATTGCCCTGTCGGCGCGACAACGCGAACTGGGGCCTGCGCCGTTGTCGGTGCGCGATGCGGCTTCTCTGGTTCTGGAACAGGCAGCGCACGGCGATGTGGCGCTGGTGTTCGGTAACGAGACCCGGGGGTTGTCGAACGAGGATGTTCAGCGTTGCCGGTATATTGTGCATATTCCGACCGATCCTGCGTATAGCTCGCTCAATTTGGGCGCAGCCGTTCAGGTGTTGTGCTATGAGCTGCGCCAAAACGCGCTATCCGGCACGCCGCCGGATCCGGAATGTACGGCAGGGCGCGTGACGCCGTTTTCTTCGCCGACCGCAACGCATGAGGAAGTGGAGCGCTTTTATGCGCACTTGCGCGATGTGATGATTCGCGCCGGATTCCATGACCCGCAGCATCCGAAACGTCTGATGCCAAAATTACGCCGTTTGTTTGGGCGTGTGGCCTTGGAGCGGGATGAGGTCAATATTTTGCGCGGTATTCTCGATGCTGTAGATCAGAACCCGGGGCCGGACAGAAGTAATCACTGAGAGGACCGGGGGAAGCTCGGACTACCGTCTGTCTGAAATGTAGCCTCGATATTGATTGGGCGTTAAATGGGCGCAAAACAGAATACTCAGCGCGCCGCCAGGATATGTTCTCCTGGCATGCCCAATTCTTGATGGCGCAAGTCGGGTATTGTAAACTCTCCCAGTTTTTTCCGGAGAAACCTGCCCATGTTCAACGCCTTGCGTGAAGACATCCGTTCGATATTCGACCGCGATCCTGCGGCGCGTACGAGCTGGGAGGTTTTAACCTGTTATCCGGGGCTGCACGCGATCATTTTGCATCGCCTGGCGCACGGGCTGTGGATGCGCGGTTTTTACTGGTTTGGCCGATTTATTTCACATTGTGCGCGTTTTCTGACCGGCATCGAAATACATCCCGGCGCAACCATTGGCCGCCGCTTTTTCATCGACCACGGTATGGGCGTCGTCATCGGCGAGACGGCAGTCATCGGAGATGATGTGACGCTTTATCATGGCGTGACGCTGGGCGGTACTTCGTGGAACAAGGGCAAACGGCACCCGACGCTTGCCGACGGCGTCGTTGTCGGCGCGGGGGCGCAGATTCTGGGTCCGATTACGATTGGCGAAGGTGCCAAAGTCGGCTCCAACGCCGTTGTCGTCAAAGACGTGCCAGAGGGGGCGACGGCAGTGGGCAATCCGGCGCGAATTATCGATTCGGCACAAGCGCAAAAACGCGAGGAGAAAGCGGGTCAAATGGGGTTTTCCGCCTATGCACTGGGCGACAAGCAGGACGACCCGCTGGCCAAGGCTATTCATGGCCTGCTTGATCATGCGGTTGAGACAGACCGGCGCATTGCGTGTTTGTTACAAAAACTGGAAGTCATGGGTGTGCCTGTAGAAGATGAACTGGCAACGGCAGACAAATTCGACCCGCAATACTTGAATAAAATAGTTGACTAATATTCTAGGGATTTATATAGTCGACAAACTGAGTCTGGTATTGACGGGATAAGGAGAGCTTAATGCGATTGACTACCAAAGGACGTTTTGCGGTGACGGCAATGATCGATCTGGCGCTGAATTCAGGACGCGGGCCGGTGACTCTGGCGGGAATCAGCGGACGCCAGAAAATTTCGCTGTCTTATCTTGAGCAGCTTTTCGGGAAACTGCGCCGTTCCGGATTAGTCAACAGCGTGCGCGGTCCGGGCGGCGGATATTGCCTGGCGCGGCAGGGAAGCCAGATTACCGTGACCGACATTATCCGCGCGGTCGATGAACCGCTGGATGCCACGCAATGCGGCGGAGGCGAAAATTGCAGGGATGATTCTCGTTGCATGACCCATGATTTATGGACAACGCTGAATATGAAGATGTACGAGTATTTATCCTCGGTGACGCTGAATCATCTGGTAGAAAGCCAGAGACACCGGGAAAGTGCGGCTGTCATCAAAACCTTGCGTAAAACAACAGATTTTGTCGCACAGCGGCAGCCACTTTCCATTTCTGCCTGAATTTTCCTGAATAAATATTATGCAAACCGTGCAATCACAAGGAGTTCAATGAAATGCTGAAACTGCCGATTTACCTTGATAATTCGGCGACAACGCCGGTTGATCCTCGCGTTGCGGAAAAAATGATTCCCTATCTGTGCGAGCAATTCGGGAATCCTGCCTCACGTTCGCACGCTTTTGGTTGGCAGGCAGAGGCGGCGGTCGAGGCGGCGCGCGCTGAGGTTGCCGCACTACTGAATGCTGATCCCAAGGAAATCGTCTGGACTTCCGGCGCGACTGAGTCGGACAATCTGGCCATTAAGGGGGCGGCGCATTTTTACTCAGGCAAGGGTAAACACGTCATTACTGTCAAAACCGAACATAAGGCCGTTCTCGATACCTGCCGCGAACTGGAGCGGCAAGGTTTTTCAGTGACCTATCTTGATGTGATGGAAAACGGCCTGATTGACCTGGACGTATTTAAGGCCGCGCTGCGGCCCGACACGATTCTCGTCTCGGTGATGTTCGTCAATAACGAAATCGGCGTCATTCAGCCGATTGCTGAAATCGGTGAAATCTGTCGTGAAAAAGGCATCATTTTTCACGTCGATGCGACACAGGCGACGGGCAAAATTGAAATTGATGTCGGCCGTCTGAAAGTCGATCTGATGAGTCTTTCGGCGCACAAGGTCTATGGCCCGAAAGGGATTGGCGCGCTTTACGTGCGTCGCAAACCGCGTGTCCGTCTGGAAGCGCAGATGCACGGCGGCGGGCATGAACGCGGCTTCCGCTCGGGGACTTTGCCTGTGCACCAGATTGTCGGCATGGGGGAGGCTTTCCGTCTGGCGCGTCTGGAAATGGCGGAGGAAAGTCCACGCATTCGTCTTTTGCGTGATCGCTTGCTGGCGGGGCTGTCCAGTATTCCGCACGTTTATGTCAATGGCGATATGGAACAGCGCGTGCCGCATAACCTGAATATCAGCTTTGCCTATGTCGAAGGCGAATCGTTGATGATGGCCTTGAAGGATCTGGCCGTTTCTTCTGGCTCGGCGTGTACTTCCGCTTCGCTGGAGCCATCCTATGTGTTGCGTGCATTGGGGCGCAATGATGAATTGGCGCACAGCTCGATCCGCTTTACCCTCGGGCGCTTTAATACTGAAGAAGAGATCGACTATGCTATTGAATTGTTGCACAGCAAGATCGGCAAACTGCGCGATCTGTCGCCGTTGTGGGAAATGGTACGGGATGGAATCGACCTAAGCTCTGTGCAATGGGCGGCTCACTGATTGAAATACAGGAGGAATTGGTATGGCGTATAGCGACAAACTTTTGGATCACTACGAACATCCGCGTAATGTCGGTTCTTTCGACAAGGACGAGGAAGGCGTGGCAACCGGTATGGTGGGCGCGCCGGCGTGTGGTGACGTAATGAAGCTGCAAATCAAGGTCAACAAGGATGGCGTCATTGAGGACGCGAAATTCAAGACTTATGGCTGTGGATCGGCAATCGCTTCTTCTTCCCTGATTACCGAATGGGTCAAGGGCAAGACGCTCGAACAGGCGCTTGAAATCAAAAATACGCAGATTGCCGAGGAATTGGCATTGCCGCCAGTGAAAATCCATTGTTCGATCCTGGCCGAAGATGCGGTCAAGGCGGCGGTTGCGGATTACCGGAAAAAGCAGGGCGAATGAACTGTTCTGTTTCGGCAAGGAGGCAATGATGGCGATCAGCCTTTCAGAAAGGGCGGCGCAACACGTCGCCCACTACATTACCAAACGCGGTAAAGGTATCGGATTGCGTTTGGGCGTGCGTACCAGCGGGTGTTCTGGTGTGGCTTATAAGCTGGAATTTGCCGATATTGTCGAAGAGGGTGACATCGAATTTGAATCGCACGGCGTGCGGGTACTGGTCGATGCCAAAAGCCTGCCGTATCTTGACGGCACACGGCTTGATTATGTGCGCGAAGGCTTGAACGAAGGTTTTAAATTCGACAATCCGAATGTCAAGGGAGCGTGCGGCTGCGGCGAGAGCTTCAGTGTTTGATTAGATGACGATTATGGATTTCAACGTAGATCATTTCGCACTTTTCGGTTTGCCGAGAGCTTTCCGTATCGATAGCGATGCGCTTGACCGCAGCTATCGGGAAATTCAAGCGCAGATTCATCCCGACCGCTTCGCCGATGCTGGCGAAGCGGCTCAGCGGCGTTCGCTCCAATGGGCAACGAAAGCCAACGAGGCGTACCAGACCTTACGCAAACCCTTGCCGCGCGCGCGTTACCTGCTGGAGCTACTTGGCCATAAGGTGAAGGCAGAAAACAATACGACGATGTCGACCGCTTTTCTCATGGAGCAGATGGAGTGGCGGGAGGCCGTTGCGGAGGCGCGCGCAGCTGGCAGCGTGACCGATCTGACGGATCAGGAAATGCGCGTTCGTGGGCAGATTCGGCAAGCCTATGAGACGCTGGCGCTTGATCTTGATGAGCGGCGTGACTGCCAGGCGGCGGAAGATGAGGTATTGCGCCTGATGTATCTCGAAAAATTGTTGGCGGAAATCGACGAAGCGCTTGCTGCGCTTGAACAATAAAATGATTCAGTATGTACTGAACGACTGACGACAGACTGTTTTCCATGGCTTTACTGCAAATTTCCGAGCCGGGCGAGTCGCCCGCGCCGCACCAGCACAAACTTGCCGTAGGGATCGATCTTGGTACGACCAACTCACTGGTGGCGACGGTACGCAGCGGCCAAGCCTGCGTAATCAGCGATGAGCAAGGGCGGCCGTTACTTCCTTCGGTGGTGCGTTATCGTGCGGAAAATGAACCGATTGTCGGCTACGAGGCGCGCTTACGGCAGGCGGATGATCCGCACAATGTCATTGTCTCCGTGAAACGCCTCATGGGACGAGGCGTCTCGGACATCGTGCATCGAGAGTCGATGCCTTACTATTTTGACGATGCGCCCGGTATGGTTCGTGTGCGCACGGTTGCAGGGATCAAATCGCCCGTCGAGGTTTCCGCCGATATCCTCAAAACTTTACGCGAACGCGCCGAGGCGGCGCTGGGCGGAGCGTTGGTGGGCGCAGTGATTACCGTGCCGGCCTATTTTGACGATGCGCAGCGTCAGGCGACCAAGGATGCCGCCAAACTTGCCGGACTGACCGTATTGCGCCTGCTTAATGAACCGACCGCCGCGGCCATTGCCTATGGTCTCGACAATGGTGCAGAGGGTACTTACGCCGTTTACGATCTGGGCGGCGGAACATTCGATATTTCAATCCTCAGGCTATCGCGCGGGGTCTTTGAGGTACTGGCGACGGGCGGGGATTCTGCACTTGGAGGCGATGATTTCGATCAGCGCATTTTCTGCTGGATTACCGAAACAGCCGGGTTACGGCCGCTTTCGGCGGAAGATGCGCGTCTGCTGCTGACCCGTGCACGCGAGGCCAAGGAGCATTTGACGCGACACGATACTGCCTCGATCGTCGTCAATCTGGGCAGTGGCGAAACCGTCGATCTGAAATTGACGACGGAAATTTTTGCTGAAATTACGCAGACACTGGTCGCCCGAACGCTACAGGCCGTCAGAAAATGCCTGCGTGATGCCGACCTGGCGGCGGATGAGATCAAGGGCGTGGTGATGGTCGGCGGCGCGACGCGCATGCCGCAAATTCAGCGTGCTGTGGGCAATTTCTTTGGGCGGGAGCCGCTGAACAATCTCGATCCGGACAAGGTGGTCGCCTTGGGCGCCGCGATGCAGGCCAATCTGCTGGCGGGTAATCATGCGCCGGGCGACGATTGGCTGCTGCTTGATGTCATTCCGTTGTCGCTCGGGCTGGAGACGCTGGGTGGCTTGGTAGAAAAGATCATTCCGCGCAACTCGACGATTCCCGTCGCGCGTGCGCAGGAGTTCACAACTTTCCGCGATGGGCAGACTGCTTTGGCCATCCATGTCGTCCAGGGCGAACGCGAACTGGTCAGCGACTGCCGCTCGCTGGCGCGCTTTGATTTGCGCGGCATTCCGCCGATGGTTGCCGGTGCGGCGCGTATTCGGGTTACGTTTCAGGTCGATGCTGACGGCTTGCTGTCGGTATCGGCGCGCGAAACGACCGCCGGCGTCGAAGCGAGCATTGCTGTCAAGCCATCTTACGGATTGTCCGATGACGAAATCACCGCCATGCTCAAAGATTCGCTGGCACACAGTCAAGACGATGCCTTGCGCCGCGCCGTCAAGGAGGCTCAGGTGGAGGCGCAGCGCATGATCGAAGCCGTACAATCCGCCTTGAAAAGTAGTGATGCCGGACTGCTGGATGAAGCGCAGCGAACGAATATCGAATCGCTGATTTCACAGTTACAAGCTGCGGCGCTGGGCGAAGATCGTTCTGCCATCAATGCCGCCATCAACGCGCTCGATGCAGGGACCCGTGATTTTGCCGCGCGTCGCATGAACGAATCGATTCGCCGCGCTTTTGCCGGACAGCGGGTCGATGCCTTGGAGGCCGAGGTTGGCCTTGTGCAAAATGCGCAAGCGCCCAAAGGAAATACGCTATGACGCAAATTATCGTATTGCCCCATGCCGAACTTTGTCCGGAAGGGGCGGTTATTGATGCGCAACCCGGCGAATCAGTCTGCGAAGCGCTGCTCAATCACGGCATTGCCATTGAGCATGCCTGTGAAATGTCCTGCGCCTGCACGACCTGCCACGTCATCATTCGCGAAGGCTATGATGGACTGGAACCGCCGGATGAGCTGGAAGAAGATCGCCTCGATCAGGCTTGGGGGCTGGAACCCAATTCGCGCCTGTCCTGCCAGGCGATCGTAAACGAGACGCCGCTTGTCGTTGAAATTCCGCGTTATTCGATCAATATGGCAAAGGAAGGGCAGCACTAGCCATGAAATGGACGGATATTCATGAACTGGTCGCCGAATTGGCAGATGCCTATCCGGATGTCGATCCGCGCAAGGTCAACTTTGTCGACCTGATGAATTGGGTCAAGGCATTGCCCGGCTTCGACGACGCCCCTAATCGTTGCGGCGAAAAGATTCTGGAAGCGCTTCAGCAGGCCTGGATCGACGAAGTTTCCTGACGCCTGAGGTTCCGGAGTCGGGCGTCGTAGAAAAAGGCGCTTCTTGGCGCATCTCCAGAAGGGGAGCCCGGAAACCCTTGTAAACAGGGCATCTCAGAGCGCCTGCCCGGAAGTCCTTTATTTATAAGGGTTCCAGAGGTACCTACCCGGAAATGCCCAATCTACGCGGGTTTCAGAGGAGTGCTCCGAAAGCCTTATAGCGGCTCGACTTTGCCAAAAGACAAGGCGG
>CALHZD010000132.1 GCA_938040985.1 uncultured Propionivibrio sp. | reverse complement strand
AAAGCGGCGCAAAGCCGATGCCGCCGCCGACGAGCAGGTGTTCTTCCGCGTCGCCTTCGTGTAAAAAGCCGGCGCCGAGCGGCCCCAGAATGTTGACTTCAGCATCTTCGCGCAGACTCGCCAGCAAGGCCGTGCCCTTGCCGACGACTTTGTAAAGCATTTCGAACCAGGCGCGCGAACCTCCCGCTGCCTTAACCGGCGCGTCGGAGACGCCTACGTCAAAGACAGCAAACGGGCGGCGCAGCAACGGCTCGCCGCCGACACGCACCATGACGAACTGGCCGGGCTGGGCGGCGGTGAAGGCGGGCGGCGCGCTCAGGCGAATCCGCCGGTAGCCCGGCGCGATTTCGGCGTTGGAGAAAATCGTCGAGGTAAATAGCATGGCGCTCGCCCCGGCCTAAAAATCGGTGATGTCGAACTGATATTCGCTGGCGATCTCACCGAGCAGCGCCAGGCGTGCGGCGGGCGGCGCGGCCAGCGTCTGGGCGGCCTTGCGGCAGAAACGGACAAGCGCGTCCTTGGCGGACTCGGCGCGTTCGGCCGTCACCGCCTGGTCTTCATACTGGAGGACGTAGCCATGCGCGGCGACGCCGATGACGAAGTAAATGGCGGCGTTTTCCGCGTCGCTTTTCATCAGCGCGAAGGCGTCCCGGTAAAGGCGCTTGAAATCGTCCGTGCCGCCGGCGGATTGTTCAAACTGTGCGGCTGTGGCGGAAAAGGTCATGTCAATCCTTTCGTTTCGGCGTGGACGGCGGATTTGCCGCCGTGGAGATGCGACCAGCGTGCCGGGTCGGCGAGGAAGGTTTCCAGCTCGGCGAGCGCCGGCGTTGGCAGGGCGGACTGCTCGCGCGCAGCAGCCAGGATGTCCTGCCAGGTGGCCAGCGAATGGACGCTGACGCCGAGCATTTCGAGCGCGTTCTGCGTGGGGAAGGTCGCGTAATCGAAGATGACGAAGGCGTTCTTCGCTTTCAGGCCGGCTTCGGCGATGGCCAGGCAGCAGTTGAAAATCGAGTGGCCGCCCGACATCAGATCATCAACCAGAAGTACGGTGTCGCCGGGATGGACGACGCCGACTACCTGTCGCCCCGGCCCCAGTCCTTTGCGCTGCTTGCGTACATACTGCATGGGCAGGTCGAGCGCCTCGGCGATCCAGGCGGCCAGCGCGATGCCGCTGGCTTCCGCGCCGGCAATGGCGGCCAGATTGTCGAGGCAGTGGCGCTTGCGCAAGAG
This sequence comes from uncultured Propionivibrio sp., assembly GCA_938040985.1. Classification (GTDB taxonomy): domain Bacteria; phylum Pseudomonadota; class Gammaproteobacteria; order Burkholderiales; family Rhodocyclaceae; genus Propionivibrio. The sequence continues at coordinate 6,541 of CALHZD010000132.1, read as the reverse complement.
GTCGAGCGCATGCCGCATCAGTGTGCGCCGGATATCGGGGAAGGAGATCAGGCGGCGGCATTCGATGTAAACCGGGCTGGCCCAGCCGGAAGGCAGGCGGAACGGCTCGTCGGCCTGAAACTCGATGCAGCCGCAGGAGAGCAGGGCGAGCGAAACCTCGCGGGCAATACGCGCGTCGTCGGCGTCGCGTTGTGGAATGGCGGTGGTCACGGGCAAACTCCGGTCAGTACGAAGTGGAGGAAAAGCGGAAATTTTTCTTTCCGCCGCATGTTATCGTGTCAGCGGATTTCATGGATGGCCTGGTCGAGCGCTGCTGCGCCCAGCATGAAGTCGTCGAGATCCATGGCTTCCTCCGGGTTGTGGGAGCCGTGCTGGTTGCGTACAAAGAGCATGGCGCTGGGAATGCCGGCATTGGCGAACATGGCCGAATCGTGTCCGGCGCCGCTGGGAATCAGTTCGCAAGGAATATTTTGGCTGGCGCAGACCTTGAGCAGGAGATCGCTTAGCGCCGCATCCATTGTCGCCGGGCTGGAAAGGATGCGGCGGCCGAACTCGAAATGCACCTGCCGTTCGCGCGTGATGGCGGCGCATTCGGCGCGCATCAGCTGATAGAAGGCTTCCAGCGTATCGAGGCTCTTGCTACGCGCCTCGAAGCTGAACGTCACCTGGCCGGGAATGCGCGAGGCGGCGTGTTCGGCGGCGTTGGTCGAAAGCATGCCGATGGTGACGACGAGATCGGTGCCGCGTTCGAGCAGTTCGCTCCAGTGTTCGTCCAGCCGCATGATCAGGTCGGAGACGGCAAAGACGGCATCACGCCGCAGCCAGCGCGGAATTGTCCCCGAGTGCCCGGCTTCGCCAAGGCATTGCATGTGGCCGTGCCGGATATTGCCGCGAATGCCGGAGACCACGGCCACCGGTAGTTTGCGCGCTTCCATGACCGGCCCCTGTTCAATGTGCAGTTCGAGGAAGGCGCGCACTTTGTGCGGATCGAACAGGCGCTGTTGTGCGCGGATGGCGTCAATATCGGCGCCGACGCGCTGCATGGCTTCGCCCAGCGTTTCGCCCTTGCCGCGCCGGCGCAGGGCGAGATCCTCCGCATCGAGTTTGCCGAGCAGGGCGGAAGAGCCCATGTACGCTTTGCCGAACCAGGCGCTTTCCTCGCCGCGTAAACCGATGACCTGAAGCGGCAGCGGCGAGCGGCAGCCGCTGCGCTGCTGTGAAAGCAGGCAGAGCAGCCCGGCGGTGACGCCCGCCAGTCCATCGAAATTGCCGCCTTGCGGCACCGAATCGATGTGCGAACCGCACCAGATGACGGGGCTGTCGGCAGGGGCGTCGGGAAGGCCGATTCGCAGATTGGCGGCGCGGTCGCGCCAGGTTTGCAGGCCGTTTTCCTCGGCAAAGGCGCTCAGGTAGTCGGCCGTTGCCGATTCTTTGTCGCCGTAACTGTCGCGCGAGATGCCGACGCCGTCGAAAGACAGTGCGCGGATTTCGGCGAACAGTTTTTCCGCGACCGGGCGGAGTGTGTCAATGTCCATTGCGGTGATACCTGTTTTATTTCAGATCGGCGCCCTTCAGTTCGGGGATCAGGAACATGGTCGCCAGCATGTCGAGGACGTAGATGGCGGCGAGCATGCCGATGGCGACCGGAAAGGAATACGACTGGGCGAGCGCGCCGACGACGATCGGGCCAAAACCGCCGACGCCGCGGCCGATGTTGAACAGTGTGTTTTGCGCTGTGGCGCGCGCCTCCGTCGGATAGGCTTCGGCCATGATCGCGCCGTAGCCGCCCATCATGCCGTTGACGAACATGCCGAGCAGGGCGCCGGCCCAGAGCATGGCCGTCGGATCGGTCAGGTTGGAATAGAACAGCACCATGATCACCGCGCCGGCCTGGAAGAGCAGAAAACTCGGCTTGCGGCCAATGCGGTCGGCAAGCTGGCCGAAAGCCCAGATGCCGATCATCATGCCGAGGATGGTGACGGCCGTCCACATTGAGGATTTGGTCAGGTTGAAGCCGAGTTGCTTGGCAAGGAAGTTCGGCATCCAGATCATCAGGCCGTAGTAGCCGAAGTTCTGCACCGAGCAAAGCACGATGATGCCAAGGCTGACCTTGGTGGTTGCCGTGTCCTTGAACAGCAGGCGGAAGGATTCGCCCATCGTCTTGCGTTTGGCGGTGCTTTTGACGAAAACCTCCGGCTCGTGCAAATGGCTGCGGATGGCCCAGGCGACGAGCGCCGGCACGACGCCGACCATGAACATGCCGCGCCAGCCGATGTGCGGCAGCAGTGCCGGCGTGACCAGCGCCGCACCGAGGACGCCAAGCTGCCAGCCGAGCGCGACATACGAGGTGGCGCGGGCGCGCAGGTTGGCCGGCCAGGCTTCGGCCGCCAGCGCCATGCCGATGCCAAATTCGCCGCCCAGGCCGATGCCGGCGATGGTACGGTAGATGAGCAGATCCCAGTAACCCTGGGCGACGGCGCACAGGCCGGTAAATACGGCGAAGAGAACGATAGTCCAGGTCAGCACGCGGATGCGGCCGTAAATGTCGCTCAGTGCGCCGAAAATCAGGCCGCCGGCCACGGCGCCGACCAGCGTCCAGGTCACCAGCGAACCGGCCTGCGTCGCTGACAGTTGCAGGTCGGCGGAAATCGCCGAGAGCATAAAACCGAGAATCAGCAGGTCGAAACCATCCATCGCATAGCCGACTGCCGAGCCGATCAGCGCCTTCCAGCCATAGCTGCTGACTTTGTCCTTGTCCGCTGATAGCGTTTGCCGGGACGGGGCGTCCGTGGTTTGGTTCATTTTTCGATGATCTCCAGGAAAGGAAGCGGGCGCGTCCGGAAGGGGCAATGAGCGGAAAGGGCAGGGCGAAACCGCGCATCCTTATCCGTCCGGCAACGTCGCAGCGTGGTTACAAATCAGGTGTGAATCGTAACACCTCGCTTTTGACGCGGAAAGGGTGGCAATATATGCGCACCAGTGATGTGCGGCGGCGGTGTAGCCTGCTGCGGCTTGATGAAAGAGACTTCATGAGAAAAACGGGAAATACGAAAGATACGCGAAACACAAAAAAGCAGGCGCGGATATGGGCCACGGCAACGACCTTGATTCTTACGCTGGCGCCCGCGCTGCTCTACGCCGCGCCGGAGATGAAACGGCAGCATGTTGAGGCGGTGGAAATGCTGGACAAGGCGACGATGTACAGCAAAACGCCGAGATTTCTGGGCGTAACCTGCCGCACGGCGCCCGTGGGCGATGTCGCCGGATTAAAGCAGGTCAAGATCGGCGATACGCTGTCTCTCGGCAATTTTTCGATCAAGGTCGGCGTGATCGAAGCGGTGTCCTTTTCCGAAGATCTGGTCGCAAAGGATGGGCGCGTGCTGGTGCGCAAGGGAGAGGTGCAATGCGCCGTCGCCGCCAACGAGCGCGCCTTGCCCTATGAAAAGCGGCGCTGCGACGCCCTGTGGGTATTCACGCCGCGCTGCCGGGTTATCCGCCCCTAGCCGTCGCGTAGTCATCACCGGCGTTTATTTATCGCCGCGCCGGGGCTCCCGCGTCACCTGCCAGATGCCGAGGCAGACGAGAACGAGCGCCGCAAGATTTTTCCATTCCAGAACGCTTTCCCCCAGAAAAAGGGCGGAGAGCAGCGCGCCGAATACCGGAATCAGGAAGGTAAATACGGCGATTAGCCCGACGCGGTTGTACTTGAGCAGTATGGTCCAGAGACCGAAGGCCACGGAAGAGAGCAGAACCATATAGACAAGCAGCGCCGAAGACTTGAATGTGAAACCCGACAACGCGCCGCCGGAACCGAATCCCAGCGCGATGAGCGCCATGCCGCCGAGGGTGAGTTGATAGCCCGTGAGCGTCAGGGCGTCCATCCGTTGTGAAAGCTGTTTTCCGTAGATGGCCGCCGCCGAGAGCGTCAGCGCCGAGAGCGCGACAAAACTATCGCCCAGCAGGGAAAATTCAAAGCCGGACAGACCGTGGCCGATATTGACCGCCAGCACGCCGGCAAAGCCGATCAGGCATCCGGCCGCCTTGCGCGGGTTGAGGCGGTCGTCGTGGCGGTAGACGAAGTGGGCGAGCAGAACGCTGAAAAACACGGCGCTGGCGTTCATGATGGAGCCTTTGACGCCGGTGGTATTCGCCAGCCCGACGTAGAAAAAGATGTATTGCAGGCAGGTCTGCGTCAGGCCGAGCAGCGTGAGCGCGCCGGCGTTACGGCGCAGCGGCGTCAGGATGTCGCGGCGGAGGACGAGCGCCGTGAGCAGCAAAAGCAGTCCGGCGGACAGAAAGCGGTAACCGGCAAAGAGCAGCTGGGCGGGAATATCGGCGCGCGCGATGCCAAGCATCAGGTAGCCGTTCTTGATTGCCGGATAGGCGCTGCCCCAGAGCAGGCAGCAGAAGGACGCCGAGAGAAAAACAATCTTGCGGCGGGCAAAGAACGGCTGGGCGGGCGGCGGGGTGTTCGACTGAGCGGCGTTTAAAGGCGGTGACATGGCGCGCAAGCTTCTATGGACGAGGGTGAGCGATTTGATGATCCGGTGATGGGTCGTTAATGATTCATTGGCCTGAAGAAGAGAGCATAGGCCGCATGGCCGGAATGCGCTACACAAATGACAGGCCGGATGTTTTGCTGACGGGCGCCCCTGAGGCCCCTATAAACAGGGCGTTTCCGGGCGCATCCTCTGAAACCCGCGTGGATAGTGCATCTCCGGGCAGGCGCCCTGAAACCCTTATAAATAAAGGGTTCCAGGGGAGGGTGCCCGGAGATGTCCGTAAATAAAGGGCTTGCAGGCACCCACTCGAAAATGCCCTGTTTATAAGGACTTCAGGGTATCCTTTTGAGGGAAAGCGCAATGGAGCAGTCGGCATAGGTCGGGCACAAAGCGCCCGACAAACCCACATCTGTCGGGCATGAATGCCCGACCTACTATTCATTCTCCCCCTGTGGGGGAGATGCCCCGAAGAAGCAGAGAGGGCAACACACCGAAGGCTTGGTTTCTTTTATCTCTTCAGATGGGATTGGGTTTTGCCCCTGCGCTCTTTTTGTCCTTTATTTACCCCCTCCCCAGCCCTCTCCCAAAGGGCGAGGGGCTTTTAGGGTGCTCCGAAACCCGCGTGGTCGTGGATAGGGCGTCTCCGGGCATGTCCTCTGAAATGTCCGTGGATAAAGGGTCCCAGGGCAGCTTCGCTTGCTCCTTTCTTTAAAGGGGAGCCGCACAAAGGGTTGAGGAGTTTTATGTTTTTTGATGCTCTGAACCCCTTGTTTTTAAAGGGCTTCCGGGCATTTTATGTTTTCTGCCCCGTTTTACCGGATTTCAGAAGTGTGTCCCGAAAGCCTAATAGCGGCACGACTTTGCCCAAAGACAAGGCGGCGAGCCGCAGACAGTACAAACAGTACGGCAAGGCCAACACAGCAACACCCTATTTTGGCAAAGGAAGACGCTATGGCTCGACTTTGCCAAAAGACAAGGCGACAAGCCGCAGACAGTACAAACAGTACGGCAAGGCCAGGCCAACAACAGCAACACCCTATTTTGGCAAAGGGGGCCGCTATAAATGAGATGCCCGAAATGCGCGGGTCGGCGGGCAGCCTTCGGGTTTGGGCTGCATGCCAACCCGCCAGTACGCCAAAAAAACCCCAAAACGGCGCGTTTTCTGGCAGGACGTTTTGGGGAGATGCGCCAGGAAATCGGGCGCTACGAACTCGACGGCCCCGTTTTACTTGAGTGCAGCGAGCGCGGCGTCGTAGTTCGGTTCGTCCCTGATTTCGCTGACCAGTTCGCTGTGCAGGACGGTGTTGTGCTCGTCAAGTACGATCAGGGCGCGCGCCGCAATGCCCGCAAGCGGGCCGCTGGCAATGGCGACGCCGTAGTTTTCCAGAAATTCCCGGCCGCGCATGAGCGAAAGCGTGATGACGTTTTCCAGCCCTTCCGCGCCGCAGAAACGCTTCTGCGCAAACGGCAGATCGGCGGAAATGCACAAGACGACAGCGTTCTTCATGCTGTTGGCCGCCTGGTTGAACTTGCGCACGGAAGTCGCGCAGGTCGGCGTATCAATGCTCGGAAAAATGTTCAGAACCTTGCGCTTGCCGACGAATTTATCCAGGCCGACATCGGCCAGATCGCCGTCGACCAGCGAAAATGCCGGCGCTTTGTCGCCCGTTTTCGGAAAAGCGCCATGAACCTGAATGGCGTTGCCGCCCAGTGTCACTGTGTTTGCCATGATGTGTCCTTTCAGAACGGTTGGTTGGTACGCGCTGCAATAAAAATACTGACGGAACAAATCCGGATAGATCTGGCGATGGGGCCTAATTTATTGGTCGGCCGCATTAAATACCCTATTTTCGGTTATTAACCTGTGTTAAAAAGAAAGTATACAAAAATTATCAATATGATTAATACAACTAAACCCAAAAAAGAAACGGCATCAGAATAAGAACAATCGTTAATTGAAACCCGATAACGGCCAAATGTAATAATAAACAGAGAGACAGAACCTATTTTTAAATAAGATAATATCAATAACTAAATCG
>CALHZD010000131.1 GCA_938040985.1 uncultured Propionivibrio sp. | reverse complement strand
CGTAAACAGGGATTCTCCGGGCGCCCCTTCGGAAACGCCCTATTTATAAGGGCTTTCGGGCGCCTGCTTGGAGATGCCCGACCCGCGCGGACTTGCGCTCCATTCCGGTTACGTCCCGCCTGCGGCGGCATCAGCCTTGCTGAGGGTTTTGCCGGTCAATCCGAAAACCAGCGTCAAAAACAGGCACAGGTAGCAGAAGAAGGCATAGGGCAGGTAATGCAGCACCGGCACGCCCAGCACGCCGCTGATAAAGACGCCGCAGACGCCCCAGGGCACCAGCGGATTGATGACGGTGCCCGCATCCTCCACGGTGCGCGCAATGTTGCGCGGGTGCAGGCCAAGGCGTTCATAGACGGGGCGGAATGTCTGACCCGCCAGCAACAGGCTCAGGTACTGCTCGCCGATCAGCACGTTCACCCCGAGCGAGGTCGCGGCGACGCTCAAGGTGGCGCGCGCAGCATTGGTCAGCATATGGCTCACCCCCGCCAGCAAGGCGGGCAAGATGCCCAGCGCGCTCAACAACCCGCCCAGGCTCAGCGCCAGAATGACAATTGTCTGGGTAAAAAACATGCTTTCAATGCCGCCGCGCGTCACCAGTTTGCTCACCTCCCCCAGATCGACGCCCTCGGCGGGAGCGTACCCCTTGAAAAACCAGCCGCCCAACTGCCCGATACTGGGGCTGCTGTACAGGTAGGTAATGAACAAAGCCACGGCGATGGTAATCACGATCGTGTAAATCGTCGCCACCTTACGCATCGCCAGAACGAGCAGCACGGCAAAAGGCAGCAGCGCAACCCCGCGTACCAGTCCGCTGGACAGCAGCCAGGTTTTGAACATTTCGATATCCGCCAGATCGGCGTTCTTCATATGCCCGGGCAAAAGCCACAACAGCAATACCGTGATCAGCCAGGCCGGCACGGTGGTGTACATCATGTTGCGGATATGGTCGAACAGATCGATGCCCACTACCGACGCGGCAATGGCCGTGGTATCCGACAGCGGCGACATCTTATCGCCGAAAAACGCCCCGGAAACCACCGCCCCGGCAACGATGGCCGGGTTAGCGTCAAATGCCGCGCCCATGCCGATGAACGCCACCCCCACCGTGGCGCAGGTTGTCAGGCTGCTGCCAATCGCCACGCCCACGACCGACGACAGCGCAAATGCCGAGACATAAAAGAACCTGGGAGAGATGGCGTCCAGCCCGTAGTACATCAGCGTAGGAATGGCGCCGGACATCATCAAGGCCGACACCAGCAGGCCGATGAAAAAAAACAGATAAATGGCGCCGATTCCGGACATCACGCCGCTGGCCATGCCTTGCTGCATCTGCCGGAAGCTCAAGCCCTTGCACCGCCCCAAGGCCAGCAATGCACACAGCACCAGAATAATGGACAAATGCGGCACCCAGCCAAAACCGATCATGGTCACGCTCATCGCGGCAACTGCGATGACGGCAATCAGCACGGCTTCTCCCGATCTCATATTCAACAACGGCACTTGCACGATTCCTCCCGAAATTTTGAAATATGCCTATTCCCTATCCAGAGCCTCTCCGGATTCCAAATATTGATACGGGGTTCTTCAGCCGGCCACCTATGGCCTGACCCTGTTTTTCGCATTATCTTCGCAGCGCTGCGGTGCGCATTATTCCATAAATGCCTGCGCCTGATCCGTTCTAACTGCTGGCTTGTTCCCCCCAATGCAAGAACCAATTTTTTGCCGGCGCTTTTACCCGAACCTGCGCCGAGGCTGTAGCCAAACAAGAATGATAGCGTTATAAATAATAGCGTGACATTGGTTATGAATCGGCCACATGGAAACTGCCGCAGGACGGGAAAGGTTTACAATGCCCGATTGTCAGGGATTACACATGTTCTATGACCTGCCGATGCGACAACCTATGAATACGCTGATAGACTCGGCTTTTCCTGGCGCGCCGGCGCATTTCTCCGCGCAGCCCGCATTCCCGCAGCCTGCCGGCGCCAAGAAAGCCGAATACGCCGAATATCTCCGTGTCAACGTAAGCACAAATTGCGATGAACAGTGAAAATCCAGGAACAGACATAGCGAACGATGCCGGTCAGAACGACGAACAAATCGGCGTCGAAGACTTACGCATCGGCATGTTCGTCTCATCGCTGGATCGCCCGTGGCTAGGCACGCCGTTTTTGCTGCAAGGCTTCCTGGTCGAAAGCGAGGAAGAACTCGCACAGCTTCGCCGGCTCTGCCGGCATGTTTTCATCGACCGGCGGCGCTCGCTTGGCGAGCACTTCTCCGAACGGCCGCGCACGCCGGCAAGTCTTAAAACTGACGGCACATCAACGCGCACGGTCTCATACACGACAGCCACGACAGATGCGGAGCAAAGCAATTTCTTTGCGTTCATCCGTAAGTTGCGCAAACGTCGGCCGGACAAACCGGCGGATGCCGAACATGCCGCCATACAGCGACGCAGCCTGCCGCCGGCTCCGGGCAGCACGCTGGAAGAAGAAATGGCGTATGCGGCGCCCATCGTCGATGACGCTCACCGCACGCTGGTGGCCGTCGAACAGGCGACCGACGCCTCAGGGTTCGTCGAACTCGATAAAGTGCATGGCCTGATCGAGGAAATGGCCGCCAGCGTCGAACGCAACCCCGACGCCCTGCTCTGGCTGACCCGCCTGCGCACCACCGATCAGTATTCTTACGACCATGCTGTCGACGTCTCGGTCCATCTGATGGTGTTCGGCCGCTTCCTCGGCCTGGGGCGGCGGAATATCGAGATGCTCGGCCAGGCCGGGCTGATGCAGGACATCGGCAAGGTTCGCCTTCCGCCCGACCTCCTCGGCAAAACGCCGCCGTTGAGCGAGGCGGAAAGCCGGCAGCTGCGCGCCCACGTCGGGTATTCGGTCGAAATGTTGCGCGACAGCGGGAATTTCCCCCCGGAAGTCATCGAAACCGTCAAAGGACACCATGAGCGCTATGACGGCAGCGGTTATCCGAAGGGGCTGCGCGGCGACAGCATCGGCATGGATGCGGAACTGACCGGCCTGATCGATACGTATTGCGCAATGACGCGCCGTCGCGTTTTTCGTCCCGCCGTATCGAGCCAGAAAGCGCTGGAAACGCTTTCCCGTCTGCGGGATACGCAATTTCGCGCGGCCATCGTCGATCAGTTCGTACAGTGCGTCGGCCTGTATCCGATCGGCTCGCTCGTCGAACTCAATTCGGGCGAAGTCGCCATCGTCATCCAGCAAAACCAGGTGCGTCGCCTCAAACCGCGCCTGCTGGTACTGCTGGCGCCGGATAAATCCGTCGAACGGCACCCGCGCAACCTGGATCTGATCTATGAGCCGTCGACGCCGACCGGCGAACCGTACCGTATCATCAAAGCCCTGCCGCTCAATGCCTACGGTATCGATCCGACGGAGTTTTTCCTGAGCTGACGCTCTCACGCAGCTTTTTTCGACGCTTCCCAACGCTTTCCGGCGCCTTTTCTGATGTACACAAACGTAACCGACGCTTCCGCCGAATACTTTCTTCCCGCCGAACTGACCACGGCACTGCTCGACATCCCGGAACTGGCGCGCCAGTCACGGACGGCTTCGTTGGGCGTCATCGTGCTCGCCCTCGAGCCGGATACGGCGTTCTACCGGCTTCAACCGGAATCGCTGCAACGATTTCAGCATGAAATCGCCGGCCGCCTGCGCGACATCAAACGCCCGCAGGATCTGCTCTACCTCATCACGCCGCGCGAATGGCTGCTGGTTCTACCCGACCTGCGCAGCAGCGCTACCCTGACGATGGCCATGATCAAGCTGCATCGGATGTTCGACGCCTATCTGCTGAACATCGACAGCATAGCCTTGCGGCTGGCGGCGACCTGCGGCGGTGCCATGTATCCCGAAGACGGCAAGGATGCCCTGTACCTCGTGCAATCGGCGCGAATCGCCTCGATACACGCCAGAAACAACGAAGAAGGCCAGGCGCTCTACCATGCGGATATGGAAAAGCTGGACGATCGCCTGAAATCGTTTGACCAGGAAATCCGTCAGGCTTTCCAGTCGGAAAGCGGACTTCAGCTTTACCTGCAACCACAGGTCGAAGCCACCGGCGGCGCCTGCATCGGCGCCGAATGCCTGTTGCGCTGGCGGCGTGAAAGCGGCCAGTGGGTTTCTCCACCGGAGTTGCTCGCCACCATCGTCCGGCTCGGTCTGCGCCAGCTTTTCAACCGCTGGCTTTTCCAGCGCCTCGGCCATATTTGTAAAGAACTGGCGGCGCACCGCATCGCCCTGCGCCTGTCGGTCAACCTTTCGGCCAACGATTTGCTCGACCTGGAAATGCCCGATCTGTTCGGGCAGGCGCTGGCGACCTGGCATATCGATCCATCGATGGTGCTGCTGGAAATCACCGAAACCAGCATGGTTCAATACACCGAGCACGTCGCCGATGTGCTGGAACGGTTCCGTCAGCTCGGCACGCAGCTGTCGATCGACGATTTCGGCACGGGCTTTTCGGGCATGTCCAACCTGAAAAATCTGCCGGTGCATGAAGTTAAAATCGATAAGAGTTTTGTCCGCAACATCGCCACGTCGCAGCGCGACCGTGAAATCACGGCATCGATTATCGGCCTGTCGCACCGGCTGGGCCTACGCGTCGTCGCCGAAGGCGTCGAAACGCGCGAATCGGCCCAAATTCTCGCGGAGATGGGATGCGACCACCTGCAAGGTTTTCTGTTCGCGCCTGGATTGCCGCCTGACAAGTTCATCGACTGGTACCAGAAACGGCTGGAAAAGCCAGCCTGAACGCCGGCAAATCCATTACAATTCATCACTTTTCCAGGCTCATCTGGCCTTTCTGACTTTCCTGATTTTTGCGACCTGCCATGCTCGTTTTCCGTGGCTTTTGCGGCTCCCGTGACTTTTTTCGACCAGCGCCAGCGCCTACGGCGCTGGGCATCGGCAATTTCGACGGCGTCCATCTGGGGCATCAGACGCTGCTTAGCCGGATCAAAGCCGCCGCGAACGCCCGCTCGCTGAATCCGGCCGTATTGACCTTTGAACCGCATCCGCGTGAATTTCTTGCGCCGCACAGCGCGCCGACCCGCTTATCCACGCTGCGCGAAAAACTGGAGCGCATCGCCGGCCAGGGCATCGAATGCGCTTACGTCTGCCGTTTCGGCGCCGCGCTGGCCGCCTGCCCGGCTGAAAATTTCGTCAATGATATTCTCGTCGACAGGCTGCGCGTCGCGCATCTCGTCGTCGGCGACGATTTCCGCTTCGGCGCACAACGCAGCGGAGACATCGCGCTGCTCCGGCGCCTGGGGCAACAGCATGGCTTCACGGTCGAAACGCTTTCCGGCGTGGCCTGTGCCGGAAAACGGGTTTCCAGCTCGCTGGTACGCCAGGCATTAGAAGGCGGCGACATGGAAGCCGCCGCCCGGCTTCTCGGCCAGCCCTATGCAATCAGCGGCCGTATCGTGCCCGGGCGGCAGCTTGGCCGGCGACTGGGCGTCCCGACGGCGAACATCCGTGTCAAACACCATAGACCGCCGCTGAACGGCGTATTCGCCGTCGAAGTGGACGGTCTGCCGACAGGCCGCCGTACAGGCGTCGCCAACCTTGGCCTGCGCCCAAGTCTCGGCGGCGAAATGGCGCCGATACTGGAAGTCCATCTGTTCGATTTTTCCGGCGACCTCTACGGCGTCCACATTTGTGTCCGCTTTCTGCACAAACTGCGTGACGAGCAGGCATTTGCCAGCCTTGATGCGCTCCGGCAGCAGATTGCCCGGGACATCGTTTCCGCAAAACATTATTTTTCGCACTGAGTGATCACCATGTCCGATTACAAGCACACCCTGAACTTGACCGATACGCCCTTCCCGATGCGCGGCGACCTCGCCAAACGCGAGCCGCAGTGGGTCAAGGAATGGCAGGAGAAGAAGCTTTACCAGAAGATCCGCCAGCAGGCGAAAGGCCGCCCGCGCTTCGTCTTGCACGACGGCCCGCCCTACGCCAACGGTGATATCCATATCGGTCACGCCGTCAACAAGATTCTCAAGGACATCATCATTCGCTCGAAAACGCTGGCCGGATTCGACGCCCCTTACGTCCCCGGCTGGGACTGCCACGGCCTGCCGATCGAGCACCAGATCGAAAAACTGCACGGCAAACATATTCCTGCCGATAAAGTGCGCGCGCTGTGCCGCGCCTTTGCCAACGAGCAGGTGGCGCGTCAGAAAAAGGACTTCATCCGCCTCGGTGTATTGGGCGATTGGGACAACCCTTACCTGACGCTGGCTTTCAAAACCGAAGCGGACGAAATCCGCGCGCTCGGCAAAATCCTGGAGAAAGGCTATCTCTATCAGGGCTTAAAACCGGTCAACTGGTGTCTGGATTGCGCCTCGGCGCTGGCCGAGGCCGAGGTCGATTACGAAGATAAAACTTCGGACGCCATTGATGTCGCCTTTGAGGTTGCCGCAGACGATGCCGGCAAACTGGCCGCCGCGTTCGGCCTCGACACGCTGCCCGCGCCGACTTTCGCCGTCATCTGGACGACAACGCCTTGGACACTGCCCGCCAACGTCGCCATCAGCGCCCATCCGGATTTCGTTTACGACCTCATCGAAACGCCGAAAGGCGCCCTGATCCTCGTCCGCGAACTGGCCGAAGGCTGCCTGCAACGCTATGCGCTGGCCGGCAGAACGCTCGCCTCGGCCTCCGGCAAAGCGCTGGAGAACATCCGCTTCCAGCACCCGTTCTACGCGCGTCAGGTACCCATCATCTGCGGCGCGCATGTGACGAACGATGCCGGCACCGGCTTTGTTCACACCGCGCCGGCGCACGGCGCCGACGACTACCTGATCGGCAAGGTTTACGGCCTGCCCGTAGACAATCCGGTCGGCGACGACGGGCGCTTCCTGCCCGGCACGCCTCCGCTCTCGGTCGCCCCCCTGGTCGGCAAGACCGTCTGGGAAGCCAATCCGCTCGTCCTGCAGGAGCTGCAAGCCCGCAGCCGCCTGCTGCACAGCGAAAAAATCCGGCACAGCTACCCGCATTGCTGGCGGCACAAAACGCCGATCATCTTCCGCGCCACGACGCAATGGTTCATCGGCATGGAACATTGCGCACACGCCGGCGAACCTTCGTTGCGCACGATTGCGGAGCGCGCCGTCGATGCAACGCAGTTTTTTCCCGCCTGGGGGCGCGCCCGCCTGGAAGCCATGATCCGCACCCGCCCGGACTGGTGCGTCTCGCGCCAGCGTAACTGGGGCGTGCCGATCCCCTTCTTTCTGCACAAGGAAACCGGCGCATTACACCCGCGCACGCCGGAACTGATCGAACAGGTCGCCCAGCGCGTCGAACAGGCGGGCATCGAAGCCTGGTTTTCGCTTGACGCCAGAGAACTGCTCGGCGACGAAGCCGATCAGTACCGCAAGATGAAAGATACGCTCGATGTCTGGTTCGACTCGGGCACAACGCACCTTTCCGTCATGCGCGGCTCACACGAGAGCGACTGCAAATATCCGGCCGACATGTACCTCGAAGGTTCCGACCAGCATCGCGGCTGGTTCCAGAGTTCGCTGCTGACCGGCTGCGCCATCGACGGGCGCGCGCCCTACCAGTCGCTGCTGACGCACGGTTTCGTCGTCGACGGCAAGGGGCGCAAAATGTCCAAATCCATGGGCAACGTCATCGCGCCGCAAAAGGTTTCCGATACCTTGGGCGCCGAAATCCTGCGGCTATGGACCGCCGCCACCGATTATTCGGGCGAACTGTCGATTTCGGATGAAATTCTCAAGCGCGTCGTCGAAGCCTATCGCCGCATCCGCAACACGCTGCGTTTTCTGCTGGCCAACACGGCTGACTTCGACGCCGACCGGCACATGCTGCCGACCGGCGAGTGGCTGGAAATCGACCGCTATGCGCTGGCCATGACGCGCCGTCTGCAAGCGCAATGCGCAGAGGACTACGGCAAGTATGAATTCCACCGCGTTGTCCAGGCGCTGCAAACTTTCTGTTCGGAAGACCTGGGCGGTTTTTACCTTGATATCCTCAAGGATCGCCTGTATACCGCCGCCGCAGACTCCAGGGCGCGCCGTTCAGCGCAAAGCGCGCTTTGGCACATCACGCGCAGCTTCGTCAAACTGATGGCGCCGATCCTCTCCTTCACCGCCGAAGAAGTCTGGCGGATCGTGAGCGGCAATGCCGAGGATTCGGTCATGCTGCACACATGGCAAGCGTTGCCGGAGATCGCGGACGAAACCGTCCTGCTCGACAAATGGGGCAAGCTCCGCGCCTACCGCGCCGAGGTGACCAAAGCGCTTGAAGACCTGCGCATCGCCGGCAAGATCGGATCGTCGCTACAAGCTGAAGTCACGCTGTACGCCGATGGCGAAAAATACGCTCTTCTGGCTTCACTGGGCGATGACCTGCGCTTTGTTTTCATCTGCTCGAAGACGACGCTGGTACGCAGCGCCGAAGACAGGATCGT
This sequence comes from uncultured Propionivibrio sp., assembly GCA_938040985.1. Taxonomy (GTDB): domain Bacteria; phylum Pseudomonadota; class Gammaproteobacteria; order Burkholderiales; family Rhodocyclaceae; genus Propionivibrio. The sequence goes on along the minus strand of CALHZD010000131.1, from coordinate 26,524 downwards.
CTGCGCGCCGCTCGCCTATACAAAATGCGAGCGCTGCTGGCATGTGCGTGAGGATGTCGGCGCCGACCCGGCGCATCCGGAAATCTGCGGACGCTGCGTCAGCAATCTATATGGCGACGGCGAGCCCCGTGCCTGTGCATAAGCGACCTGCGCCTGTGGCGCGGCGGTGGAATACCGGCTGCGGCTGGTCGGCCTGGCTTGGCCTGGCCGGGCTGATTATTCTGCTCGACCAGGCCAGCAAATGGGTGGCGCTCGACGCACTGCGCATCGGTGAGACGCGCTATTTCGCGCCGTTCTGGAACTGGGTGCTGACATTCAACCCGGGGGCAGCATTCAGCTTTCTTTCCAGTGCGGGCGGCTGGCAGCGCTGGTTCTTCACTTCTCTTTCATTGGCGGTATCCGCCTGGATCATCGTTCTGCTGCGCCGGCACGCCGGCGAATGCCGCCTGTCTCTGGCGCTTACGCTTGTATTGGGCGGGGCGCTGGGCAATGTCATCGACCGCGTCCGCGTTGGCGCCGTTGTCGATTTCATTCAGTGGCATGCCGCCGGCTATTACTGGCCCGCTTTCAACCTCGCCGACTCGGCGATTACGCTGGGCGCTGCGCTGCTCATTTTGGATCAGCTGTTTGGAAAACCGGAAAACGATCGCCGTGTCGAATCCGATACCGATTTCTGACACGCTCCCGCACATGCGGATTATCCTCGCCAACCCGCGCGGCTTTTGCGCCGGCGTCGAACGGGCGATCGCCATCGTCGAACGTGCCTTGGAAAAATTCGGCGCGCCGATCTACGTCCGACACGAAGTCGTGCATAACCGCTTTGTCTGCGACGGCCTGCGCGCCAAGGGGGCCATTTTTGTCGAGGAACTGAGTGAAGTCCCGCCGGGAGAAACCGTCATTTTCAGCGCCCACGGCGTCTCTCTGGCCGTGCGCGAAGAGGCCCGGCGGCGTAACCTCCGCGTCTTTGACGCCACCTGCCCGCTTGTCACCAAGGTACACGCTGAGGTGACCCGCATGCGCAAAGAAGGGCGCGAGATCGTCATGATCGGCCATAAAGGCCACCCGGAAGTCGAAGGCACGATGGGGCAAAGCCCGCAAGGCATCTATCTCGTCGAAACCGCAGCCGACGTTGCCTCGCTGCGCATTCACGCTCCGGACAGACTGGCGTATGTGACCCAAACGACTCTCTCGGTCGACGATGCAGCACAGGTCATCGCGGCGCTAAAACAACGCTTCCCCAACATTACCGGCCCCCGGAAAGACGACATCTGCTACGCAACGCAAAACCGGCAAGATGCCGTCAAGACGCTGGCCGGCGCCACTGACATCGTGCTTGTCGTCGGATCGAAAAACAGCTCGAACTCAAACCGTCTGCGCGAAGTCGCCGAAACGCGGGGCGCACGCGCTCATCTGATCGATGATGCCAGCCAGATCAACCCGGCCTGGCTCGAGGGCGCGGCAAACATCGGCGTCACTGCCGGGGCCTCGGCGCCGGAGGTTTTGGTCAAAGAGGTCGTCGACGCGCTCACGCATGACAACGCCGCCCCGGTCAGCCAGATCGACGGGGCGGAAGAAGGCATCACCTTCGTCCTACCCAAAGATTTGCAAGCTCCGCAGGAAGACTCATCGGCCGCATAGTTCCCATAGGCGCAGCCTTGCGCAGTATCTTCCGTAACAGCGACCACAATAACTAACAAAAGCAACCCGCAGCGATGAAACAAACACCGTTCATCGTCCTACGATGTCTTCTTTAATTCCCCAACCATTAAACAGCCGTCGCCGAGATTTACGTTTAAGCATCGCTTCCCACCGCGACACAGGTATTAGAAAAATTACTGTCTGGAAAGAGATAGCGCACATGGCCTTGAATAAAGGCTCAAGCAATGTTCGGGTATGCTTTAAAATAGAAAATCCATGCAGGCCGCTTTGCGAAATTTATCGAAATTTCTGAACAGTGATTTTCGGTCAGCTCCGATAGTCGGCGTTGATCTTGACGTATTCGTATGAAAGATCACTGGTATAGACTACGCCGCGCGCCTGACCACGACCGAGATCGATACGCACGGTAATTTCCGCCGATTGCATGATGCGGGCGCCGTCTTCTTCGCGGTAGGATGCGGCGCGACCGCCTTTTTCAGCAACCAGCGTTTCTTCGCCCGCATTGGCGAGCCAGACACGTACTTTATCGACGTCAAGGTTGTCGATTCGAGCATAGCCAATTGCGGCAAGAATACGGCCAAGATTCGGGTCGGAAGCAAAAAACGCCGTTTTGACCAGCGGCGAATGGGCCACGGCGTAGCCAACCGTTTTGCACTCCTCGTGGTCGCGGCCATTTTCGACGGCAACGGTAATGAATTTGGTCGCGCCCTCACCATCACGAACGATAGCCTGCGCCAATTCACGGGCAACGCCGATGACCGCGGCACGCAGTTCCGCATAGCCGGCGGCATCCGCTGCCGTAAAATCGACGCCCGACCGGCCGCTGGCAATGAGGATGAACGAGTCGTTGGTTGAGGTGTCGCCGTCGATGGTGATGCAGTTGAAGGACTCGTCGGCCGCCTCTTTGACCAACGCCTTCAGCAGCGGCTGCGCAATGCCGGCGTCAGTGGCGACGAAACCGAGCATCGTCGCCATATTGGGCCGGATCATGCCGGCGCCTTTGCTCATGCCCGTCACCGTGACCGTCTTGTCGTTAATCATCCCCTGCCGTGAGGCAGCCTTAGCGACGGTATCGGTCGTCATGATCGCATGAGCCGCTTCAAACCAGTGATTATCCGCCAGGTCGGCCTGACAGCGCGGCAGGCCGGCGATCAGCCGTTCTACAGGCAAGGGTTCAAGAATCACGCCCGTCGAAAACGGCAAAACCTGAGAAGCATCAACGCTCAGCAAACGCGCGACCGCTTCACACGTTGCCCTTGCTGCCTGCATTCCCTGCTCGCCCGTGCCTGCATTGGCAATGCCGGTATTGATGACCAGCGCGCGAATTTCCCCACTGCCGGACAAATGCCGGCGACACAGATGCACCGGTGCGGCGCAGAAGCGGTTCTGCGTGAACACACCACTGACCCTGCAACCGGTATCCAGTGTAATCAGGGTCAAATCCTGGCGATTGGCTTTACGGATGCCGGCCTCTGCCGTCCCCAGGCGAACGCCTGCAACAGAGTGAAGTTGTTTGGCTGCGGGGGTAGTGTAGTTAACGGTCATAGCGGTCATCCTGTAGAAAAAACTGCGGACAAAAAACTGGGAAAATCAGGGTAAAACCAGCAACAAGGAGATTAAAGAAGATAGAGCGCCCAAGGGGCGCTCTTATGAAAGGGCAAAAGACGATTCAAAAACGGAAACGCTGCCCGCATCGCCTTGTATGTGCGTTAGCCGTCAGTTCAGCTTACCGTGGCACTGCTTGTACTTTTTACCGGAGCCGCACGGACACGGATCATTCCGACCGATCTTCGCTGCGGTTTGCTGCGTCGGCAACGGCGTTTCCTCGGCAGCCGTCGCAGCAACACCAAGCGCATCATCGTAATCGGCATGATGGTACTGAACATTGTGCACTTCGGTCTGCGCCGGCGCGGCTTCCTCGGCGTTTTCGGCGCGCACCTGCACCGTCATCAAAATTCGCGTCACTTCAAAGCGAACGCCGTCCAGCAAACGCTCAAACAGTTCAAAGGCTTCACGCTTATATTCCTGCTTGGGATTTTTCTGCGCATAGCCGCGCAGATGAATCCCCTGGCGCAAGTGGTCAAGCGCCGCCAAATGTTCGCGCCATTGTGCGTCAAGAATCTGAAGCATGACACTGCGTTCAAATGGGTGGAAATACTCGGCGCCGGCAAGCGCCACCTTGGCCTGGTATTCCGTATCGGCCTGCTCGATGATGCGTTCGAGCATCGTGTCGCTGGATAACGTCGGTTCGTTTTTGAACCATTCGTTGATCGGCGCGCGCAATTGCAGCGTCGATTCGAGTTCTTTTTCCAACGCCGGCAGTTCCCACTGTTCTTCGACGCTGTCGACCGGCACATAGCGATGGAAAGTATCCTGCAAGACGCCGTGACGCATGGAAGTCACCGTTTCGGAAATATCGTCGCTTTCGAGCAATTCATTGCGCTGTGCATAGATGACCTTGCGCTGGTCATTGGCGACATCATCATATTCCAGGAGTTGCTTGCGAATATCGAAATTCCGCCCTTCAACTTTGCGCTGCGCGGATTCTAGCGAACGCGAGACCATCGGGTGCTCAATCGGTTCTCCCTCCGGCATTTTCAGGCGTTCCATGATCGCTTTCAGCCGATCGCCGGCAAAAATGCGTAGCAGCGGATCTTCAAGGGAAAGATAAAAGCGCGAAGAGCCGGGGTCGCCCTGGCGACCGGAGCGGCCGCGCAGCTGGTTGTCGATGCGGCGCGATTCGTGCCGTTCGGAACCGATGATATGCAGACCGCCGGCGGCAACCACCTGTTCATGGAGTTTTTTCCAGTCGGCGCGGATTTCGTCAATGCGCGCCTTTTTGTTTGCTTCGTTGAGCGATTCATCGGCATTGACGACGGCGATCCGTTTGCTGGGATTACCGCCCAGCACGATATCCGTTCCCCGTCCGGCCATATTGGTGGCGATGGTAATCATGCCGGGGCTGCCCGCCTGAGCGACGATTTCGGCTTCGTGCGCATGCTGCTTGGCATTGAGCACCTGGTGCGACAGTTTTTCCTTGTCGAGCAGGTGCGACAGAATTTCTGAATTTTCGATGGATGTTGTCCCTACCAGCACCGGCTGGCCGCGTTGTTGGCAGTCGCGGATGTCAGCGATAATCGCGGCGTGTTTCTCTTCCGCCGTGCGATAGATCTGGTCATTGCGGTCCTGGCGGATCATCGGCAGGTTGGTTGGGATAACAACGACATCGAGCGAGTAAATTTGCTGGAACTCGTAGGCTTCCGTATCGGCCGTCCCAGTCATGCCGGCAAGCTTGCTGTACATGCGGAAATAGTTCTGGAAGGTAATCGAGGCCAGCGTCTGGTTTTCGTTCTGGATCGCCACGCCTTCCTTGGCTTCGACCGCCTGATGCAATCCTTCCGACCAGCGGCGGCCGGCCATCAGGCGTCCCGTGAATTCATCAACGATGACGACCTCGCCATTCTGAACAACATAGTGCTGGTCGCGCAAAAAGAGGTTATGGGCGCGCAACGCCGCATATAAATGGTGCATCAGCAGGATATTGCCGGCATCGTAAAGACTGCTGCCCTGCGCCAGCAGCCCTGCTTCCGTCAGTATCTGCTCGGCATGTTCATAGCCGGCTTCGCTGATCAGGATCTGATGCGCCTTTTCGTCAACCCAGTAGTCGCCGGGGCCTTCCTCTTCCTGCGCACGAATGAGCAAAGGCGCAACCTGATTCATGCGTACATAGAGATCGGTATGATCCTCGGCTTGCCCGGAAATGATCAGCGGCGTACGCGCTTCGTCAATCAGGATTGAGTCGACCTCGTCGACAATGGCGTAGGCAAGTTTGCGCTGCACGCGCTCGTCGGCGCTATAAACCATGTTGTCACGCAAATAATCAAAGCCAAATTCATTGTTGGTACCGTAGGTAATGTCACAGGCAAACGCGGCTTGCTTGTCGGCATGCGACATCTGCGACAGATTGACGCCTACGGTCAGCCCTAGGAAACGATGCAGCTCGCCCATCCACTCGGCATCGCGTTGCGCCAGATAGTCATTGACGGTAACGATATGCACACCTTCCCCGGTCAATGCGTTGAGATAAGCCGGCAGCGTGGAAACCAGCGTTTTGCCTTCGCCAGTACGCATTTCGGCAATTTTTCCATGGTGAAGCACCATGCCGCCGATCAGTTGCACATCAAAGTGACGCATGCCCAGCGCGCGCTTCCCAGCCTCGCGAACGACGGCAAACGCCTCCGGCAACAGGGCATCAAGCGTTTCGCCGTTGGCAAGCCGGTTTTTGAATTCATCCGTCTTGGCGCGCAATGCTTCATCGGAAAGCGCGGCAAGACCAGCTTCCAGCGCATTGATCTGGCGGACAACCGCCATGTATTGCCGGATCAGCCGGTCATTACGGCTGCCGAAAATTTTTTTGAGTATGCCGGAAATCATCGGAATTATTCTGGTAGACGGAAAGTGGTGATTTTAGCATGCCGTGCAATGCAGCCATACTAGGCATACGACGCAGACATCAGTACAGCACGCAGGCTGACTGCGGCAAAGTCAAGACTTATTTTCGAAACGTTGATGAATGCGCGTTTCGCCGTCGTTCTCCGTCTGTGCGGAAGATTTAACCCCGCCTATTTTCTTTTTTCCCCTGGCAGACTTACCCGGGCGTTTTTCATCCGCTTCCGCTTCCGCATTCGCTTTAAGCAGATCCAGCTTATCCAGATGCTGCGCCAGTTGCGTATCCCCGCCCATTTTCAAAAAGCGCGCCGGATTCTGGGCAACGCCGCGATAGCGCACTTCAAAATGCAAATGCGGCCCGGTCGAGCGCCCGGTATTACCGCTCAGAGCAATTGCCTGCCCACGCTTGACAATCTGGCCGACCGCCACGTCAATTTGCGACAAATGCGCATAGCGCGAAGAAAAGTCATTGCCGTGATCGATTTCAACCAGATTACCGTAAGCCGAATGACGCTCGGCCATCGTCACCACGCCACCCGCCGCCGCGACGACGCGCGTCCCCGATGGCGCAGAAAAATCCATGCCTTCGTGCATGGCGCTGACTCCAAGAATAGGATCGGTACGCAGACCAAAAGGCGAACCGATACGCGCATTACTGATGGGTTGCAACGTCGGCAGCAGCGTCGTTCTGACCCGCCGCTCCATGAGCTGCGATTCCAGCGCCGTCAGGCTTTCGACACGCTCCCCGATTGCCGTCGCCAAACGATCCAGTTCAATCTGCAATCCGGTAAAAGTTGGCTGCCGATGTGCACCAACCAGCGGCCCGCCTGTTCCATCACCCGTTTTTTTCTCCGGTTTGGGCGCGCTTTGCGGCGGCGTGGTCAGCGCCTCATTTTTTGGCAGCGGAATGCCTGTCTGTTTAGAAATACGCTCACCGAGAAGATCCAGTCGCACAAGCTCCGCCTGCATCTCGCCCATTTTGGCGGCCATCGTCTTGATGTTGTCGCGCAGATATTCCTCGGCCTTGAAATCATGCCGTTGCTGCGCGGATTCGCCCTCGCCGCCGACAAATGAAAAAAGGTTGAAACGCCCACCCGCCCAAACAAACAAAGCAGCCATCGAGCAGATCAAGAAAATCAATAAAACGGCCACAAAAAAAACTTTTTGTGGCGTCAGGGTCAGCGTCCTAGCAGTTGCCAGTCGGTCAGGGACAAGAATAATATGCACGCTGTTTTTTCCTCAAAATTGGCGGCACCCAATTAATACCTTTCAAACAATGTCCAACGCTACTGATTCACTGAAACATTACCTCGAAGCAGCAGACGGTGCCGGCAAACTCCTGGCACATGCGCGTCTGCTCATTCAGATCAGGCACGCCTATCGGGAAATTGCGCCAACGTACCTACAGCAGGCCAGCACGCTGGCCAATTATAAAAATGTAGCCTCGGACAGAATCGTCGTCATCCATGCCCACAGCGGGACGATTGCGGCCAAGCTGCGGCAGATTGCGCCTAGACTCGCCGAAGGGTTCTGCAAAAGAGGATTTGAGTGTAACGAGGTTCGGATCAAAGTACAAGTTCCTAAAACCTCATTTGAGCGGACACTTCCACGGCAAAAACCGCTGAGTGCCAATACCTACGGGGTCTTGGCGCAATTGCGCGAGCGCCTGCCAGAAAACAGCGCGTTACAGCATTCGCTATCCCACTTGCTGGCGCGCTGCATGCTGAAACATTAAATGGGCCTACAGCGCAATCACGGCGAAGCGCTCGAGAATCAGCAAGCCGAAAATAGCCAAGGCGACGCCGATTGCGTAACGCGCGAGCTGAAAGGAAAAACGCAGATATTTACGGTTGCCGCTCAAAAAATACGCACCGACGCCGCCGGCAACGCCAATCAGGGTCAGAATCGCCAACAGCCGTAAAAGCCACATGGCAACCGCCGCTTAAAACGTCGCTACCGGCGGCGCAAGCCAGCGCAGCAAGGCGGTCGGGGCTTTGGCCTGATCGGCGAAAGAAACCAGCTCCCAGGCTTCCGGATGCGCCAACAGTTCGCGCGCCAGCTTATTATTTAGCGCATGCCCCGATTTGTGCGCGGTAAATGCGGCAAGCAGGGGGTGTCCCAGCAGATACAGATCACCAATAGCGTCAAGTGTTTTGTGCCTGACAAATTCATCGGCATAGCGCAGGCCATCGCCATTGAGCACTCGGTATTCATCAAGCACGACGGCATTATCGAGGCCGCCGCCGAGCGCCAGTCCGTTCTCACGCATCCATTCAACTTCTTGGGTAAAGCCAAAAGTGCGGGCGCGTGCAATTTCGCGAGCATACGATTGCTCTGCAAAATCAAAGTGCACCGCCTGTCCGGTCCGGTCGATAGCGGGATGGTTGAACGCGATGGAAAAATCCAGCCGGAAGCCGTCGTAAGGTTCGAAACGCGCCCATTTCTCGCCGGATTGATCAGCCTCGTGTACCGCGACGGGTCGCCGCACACGAATAAATTTCTTGGCGGCGGGCTGCTCATCGATTCCGGCCGACTGGATCAGGAAAACGAAGGGCGAAGCAGAACCATCAAAAATTGGAATTTCCGCGGCATCAAGATCGACAAAAACGTTATCGATCCCCAGCCCCGCCAGCGCTGACATCAGGTGCTCGACCGTTCCGACTTTGGCGCCGTCTATCTCAACGCATGAACACAGGCGCGTGTCGTGCACCAGCTCGGCGCGCGCCGGCAGGTCGACGACCGGATCGAGGTCGATGCGACGAAAAACGATACCCGTATCCGGAGCGGCCGGACGCAGCGTCATATTGACCTTAACGCCTGAATGCAGACCGACGCCGGAGGCGCTGACCAGTGATTTGAGGGTGCGTTGCCTGAGCATGTGCGCAAAAACGAAAACGTTGGAAAAAAGGGGAGGAGCGGGCGCGATTCTAACACGCCCGCCGATGCCTCCCTGAAGGAGAAAAAATGTTACACATTTAGAACATAGGCGGATCACCGGAGTTGGGCAAACGCGCGATCGCTCCGCCCTGAAAACACTACAACCCCAGCGCCGCCCATGAACCGCACCGTCTGCCCGACGGCCCGGTCAGTCGGCCTGTTTACGCAGAAACGCCGGAATATCGTAGCGGTCCATGCCATTATTGACCATCGCCTCAACGGTCGTTGCACTGCTGCGACCACTGCGCATATTGTTGCGGAACACGGCCGGAATGCCATCGAGCGCAGCGTAGTCAATCGCGTCGGCATGCATGGCATAGGCATCATTGGTTCCGGTCGCCTGCGCCACCGGCGTATCGATGACGGTAAAGCCCTGACGACGCACCTGCGCTTGCCCCAGGCCCGTCGCCACAACGGTGACGCGAATTTCATCGGCCATCGACTCATCGTAAACCGCGCCGAAAATAATATGCGCGTCTTCGGCGGCGAATTCACGCACCGTGCTCATCACTTCATTGACTTCCTTCATCTTCAGGCCACGGGTCGCCGTAATATTGACCAGCACACCCTTGGCGCCGGAAAGATTAACGCCTTCGAGCAACGGCGAGGCAACGGCCTGTTCGGCGGCAATGCGGGCGCGATCGACGCCGGCGGCACTGGCCGACCCCATCATCGCCATTCCCATCTCGCTCATGACCGTGCGCACGTCTTCAAAGTCGACATTGACGAGGCCAGGATAATTGATGATCTCCGCGATGCCGCCCACCGCATTGCGCAGCACGTTGTCGGCGGCCTTGAACGCATCTTCCATCGAAACATCGTCACCGAGCACATCCATCAATTTGTCGTTGAGGATCACGATCAGCGAATCAACGTTCTTCTGCAACTCGACCAGACCGGCCTCTGCCACTTTGGCGCGCTTGCCTTCAAAGGCAAACGGCTTGGTTACGACGGCAACCGTCAGAATCCCCATTTCGCGCGCGACCTCGGCGATGATCGGCGCGGCGCCCGTGCCGGTGCCGCCGCCCATGCCGGCGGTAATGAAGACCATATTGGCGCCTCGCAGCGTCTCGGCAATCTGCTCGCGTTCCTCCAGCGCCGCATTCCGACCGACTTCCGGTTTAGCACCTGCGCCCAGGCCGGATTTACCGAGACGAATCTTGCGATGCGCGACAGAGCGCTTAAGCGCCTGCGCATCCGTGTTAGCAGCGACGAAATCGACCCCCATGACGCCTTCGCGGATCATATGATCGACGGCGTTGCCGCCTGCCCCGCCGATACCGACAACCTTGATAATGGTCTCCGTATCACTTGCGCTTTCTTCTTTGTCGATGATTTCAAACATGGCCATAGCGTTTCTCCTTCGCAAAAAAAAACATGAATAAATACGCACAAACAACGACGCTTCAGCATTTCCTTAAAAATTCTTTTCAAACCACGAACGCATCCGCCCCAAAACCTGCCGGGCATTGCTCGTCTCGCGCACCTTTAATCCACGCTTGCGCTGCACCTGCGCCTCCATGAGCAACCCGCAGGCCGTGGCAAAACGCGGGTTCTGGACAACGTCGGCCAGGGCGCCGTAATACTTCGGGATGCCCAGCCGCACCGGCATGTGGAATACCTCTTCGCCCAGCTCGATCATGCCGGGCATGACGGATGCGCCGCCGGTCAGTACGATGCCGGACGAAAGCACTTCCTCAAAACCGGCGCGGCGCAGTTCGGCCTGAATCAATTCATACAATTCCTCGACGCGCGGCTGAATCACATCAGCTAGCGCGCGCCGCGACAGCCGCCGCGACGGACGATCGTCGACACCGGCCACATCGAGCGCATCTTCCGGATCGGCCAGATCAGACAGTGCACAGCCGAACTTGCGCTTGATGTCCTCCGCCTCGCGCGTCGGCGTGCGCAGCGCCATAGCAATATCGTTGGTCACCTGGTCACCTGCGATCGGAATCACGGCCGTGTGGCGGATCGCTCCCTGCGTCCACACGGCTAGATCGGTCGTGCCACCGCCAATATCGACAAGGCAGACGCCGAGGTCTTTTTCATCTTCCGACAACACGGCATAGCTTGACGCCAGCGGCTGTAAGACCAGATCACAGACCTCCAGACCGCAACGGCGCACGCACTTGACGATGTTTTGCGCCGCCGAAACGGCGCCCGTGACGATATGCACCTTCACCTCGAGACGAAAGCCGCTCATGCCGATCGGCTCGCGGATGCCATCCTGATCATCAATAATGAATTCCTGCGTCAGGATATGCAGGATTTCCTGATCGGCGGGAATCGGCATGGCGCGCGCAGTTTCGATGACGCGCTCGATATCGGCCGGCGTCACCTCCTTGTCCTTGATCGCCACCATACCGTTTGAATTAAAGCTGCGAATATGGCTACCCGCAATTCCGGTATACACATCCTTGATTTTGCAATCAGCCATCAGCTCGACTTCCTGCATGACGCGCGAGATCGTCGCCACCGTTTCTTCAATATTGACGACGACTCCCTTGCGCAAGCCGCGTGAATCCTGCGACCCCATGCCGATGATATTGAGGCCGCCTTCCGGAGTAATTTCGGCAACCAGTGCGACGACTTTGGTCGTGCCGATATCAAGACCGACGATGAATTCCTTGTTTTCCCTGCTCATGGTCTTCCTTTACTTTCAGTTGCCGCCACTGCGCCGACACGCAGCGCAAACCCATTTGGATATCGCATATCGACGGCCACCGGCGGCTGTCCAGCCGCCGTCAGCACGCTCGGATAATGCTCGACGAAACGCTCAATCCGTTGCTTGATCGGCGCTTTTTCCTGCTGCCGGCCCAGTTCGACGACCATGCCGTCATCGAGCGTCAGGCGCAGCGCCAGGCGCGGCGAAACATCGAGTGCCTTCGGCCAGCGTTTGACCGATGCCAGCAAGGTTTCCGCCTGGCGGAAATAATCGAGCATTTCTTGCGCCATCTCGATCGGCCCGGTCAGTACCGGCAAACGTTGCGGCATATCCGTAACATCGGCAAAAAACAGTTCGCCATATGAATTGACAAGCTGTCCGCCGGAAGTCCCCCATAGAGCCGCCGGCAGGTGCTCCTCGACATCCACCTCAATGCGTCCCGGCCACTGCCGGCGCACTTGCGCGTGACGCACCCAAGGCAACTCTTCAATTGTCTGCTGCAAACGATCAAGGTCGATACTGAAAAAATTTCCATGCAAGCGTTCTGTCAAAATCTGTTCGACATCGTCCATTCGCACATGCTGAAGTTCGCGCTGGAACACGACCTCGCGTAGCGGAAAAAACGGTAGATGCATCCCCCAAATCACCGCGGCAACCAGCAACGCAGCCGCGCCGATCACAAAAAGTAGATCAGCAACGGCCATCATCAGTCGCGGACGATTCCACATCACTCACCCCAGCCCAGCCTGTTCCAGCACACGCCAGACAAGCTGCTCGTAAGAAATTCCTGCCGCCCGAGCCGCCATTGGCACAAGGGAATGATCCGTCATTCCCGGAGACGTATTGATTTCGAGCAAATAGGCTGCGCCACGCTCATCCATCAGAAAATCGACCCGCCCCCATCCCCGGCAGCCGAGAATGCGAAAAGCTTCCAGCGCCTGCGCGCGCATTTCCCGCTCACGCGCCTCCGGCAGACCGCACGGGCATAAATATTGGGTATCGTTGCGAAGATACTTGGCCTCGTAGTCGTAAAACTCGGTTGCCGGAACAATACGGACGACAGGCAGTGCCTCGTCGCCCAGAACGGCCACCGTATACTCGCCGCCCGAAATTGCCTGCTCGGCGATGACCAAGGTATCGTGCTTTGCCGCTTCGCGGTAAGCAGCCTGCAATTGCCCCACCCGACTGACGCGGGTAATGCCGATTGACGAGCCTTCACACGCCGGTTTGACGAAAATCGGCAGCCCCAGATGCCGTTCAGCCGCCTCAAAATCGCAGTTTTCGTCCAGCATGATGAAATTCGGCATCGGCAAACCGGCTGCGCGCCAGATCAGCTTGGTGCGCCATTTATCCATGCCAACCGCCGAAGCCATCACACCGCTGCCGGTATAGGGCACGCCCATCAATTCAAGCGCGCCCTGAATCGTGCCATCCTCGCCATAACGCCCATGCAGCGCAATAAAGGCGCGGTCGAACGCCGCCAGATCACTCAACGGCTGTTCCGCCGGATCGAACGCCTGCGCATCGACGCCTTGCCGTTGCAGCGCCGCCAATACCCGCGAACCGCTGTCGAGCGAAATATCACGCTCCGCCGAGCGCCCGCCCATCAGCACGGCAACCTTACCGAACGGACTCATGCGCACCGCCTATATCGCTTGTTTTTGCCAAAAATGTCACCTCTAGGCTCATTCCATTCATCCTTTACGAAGCCGCGCCGACCAACCCGGCAGCCAGTTTTCCCGGTACGCTGCTAATCGATCCGGCACCCATCGTCATGACAACATCGCCGTCACGCGCCGCATCGATGATTGCCGCCGGCATCGCCGCAACGTCCTCGACAAAAACCGGCTCGATTTTTCCTGCCACGCGCAGTGCGCGGGCCAGCGAACGCCCGTCCGCCGCCACGATCGGCGCCTCGCCCGCGGCATAGACTTCGCCCAGCACCAAAGCATCGACACTGGAGAGCACGCTGACGAAATCCTCAAAACAGTCACGCATACGCGAGTAACGGTGCGGCTGGAACGCCAATAGCAGACGGCGGCCCGGGAAAGCGCCGCGAGCCGCAGCAATCGTCGCACGCATTTCCGCCGGATGATGGCCGTAATCATCAACCAGCGTAAACGCGCCGCCGCCCGGCAAAGCCACCTCGCCATAGCGCTGGAAGCGCCGGCCAACGCCCTTGAATTCAGCCAGCGCCCTGACAATCGCCGCATCGGGTGCGCCCAGTTCACTGGCCACGGCAATCGCCGCCAGCGCATTGAGTACATTGTGAACACCCGGCAGATTGAGCGTGACCGGTAGACGCGACACGCCACCGTTCGTACGCACACAGTCAAACCGCATCTGCCCATGATCCGTGACGATGTTCTCGGCGCGCACGTTTGCGGCCGGATCGAGGCCATAGCTGACGATCTGCTTCGTCACCGCCGGCATAATCTCGCGCACGTTGGCGTCATCGGCGCACAGCACGGCCACGCCATAGAACGGCAGACGCTGCAAAAAATCGATGAACGTCTGTTTGAGCCGGCCAAAGTCATGCCCATAAGTTTCCATATGGTCGGCGTCGATGTTGGTAACAATAGAAATCACCGGCGACAAATAAAGGAAAGATGCGTCCGATTCGTCCGCCTCAGCGACAATGAATTCACCGGCGCCGAGTCGCGCATTGGCGCCGGCGGCGTTGAGCCGGCCGCCGATGACGAAGGTCGGGTCCATTCCGCTTTCACCCAGAATCGAGGCGACCAGGCTGGTCGTCGTCGTTTTGCCGTGCGTACCCGCCACGGCGATGCCTCGCCTCAAGCGCATCAGCTCAGCGAGCATTTGCGCGCGCGGCACGACGGGAATTTTCCGCTCACGGGCCGTCGTGACTTCGGGATTGTCCGCGTGCACCGCCGTTGAGACGACCACGGCATCAGCGCCCGCGATATTCGCAGCGGCATGGCCGACGGCAATACGGATACCGACGCCCGCTAGGCGGCGCGTCGTCGCATTGTCGGCAAGATCGGAACCGCTGACCGTAAAGCCCAGATTGGCGAGCACCTCCGCGATGCCGCTCATACCGGAACCGCCGATGCCGACGAAATGAATGTGTTTGACCTTATGCCGCATGCTGTTCTCCGCCGCCGGCCGGCTTGACCAGCGCTTCGCAAATCTGCGCCACCGTTTCGGCGGCTTCCGGTTTGGCCAGCGCACGCGCGCGTTCGGCCATCTGCAACAACTGCCCGCGCGTGTAGTTGCGGATCAGGCTGACCGACTCCGGCGTCATCTCGGCCTGCGGCAACAGGATGGCGCCCCCCGCCGAAGTGAGAAAACGAGCGTTGGCCGTCTGATGGTCATCCACGGCGTGCGGATAAGGCACAAGAATGCTCGCCACGCCCGCTGCGGCCAGTTCGGCCACGGTTAGCGCGCCGGCGCGGCACAGCACCAGGTCGGCCCAGGCATAGGCGCCGGCCATATCGTCGATAAAATCGACGCATTCGGCGTGCACGCCGGCCGCCGCATAATTTTCCTGCAACTGCGCCAGATGCTTTGCGCCTGCTTGATGCACGACCTGCGGGCGTTCCGCCTCGGGGATCAGCCCCAAACCGCGCGGCACAATATCGTTGAGCGCCGCGGCGCCTAGGCTGCCGCCCAGCACCAGCAAACGGATCGGCGCCCCGGCCGGACGATCGGCGAAACGCTTATCCGGCGGCGGCAGATGCGCAATTTCGGCGCGCACCGGATTACCCGCCCAGACGCTGTTACGCAACGCATCGGGGAAACCGCAGACGATGCGTTTGGCTACACCGGCAAGAACGCGATTGGCCAGCCCGGCAATAGAGTTTTGTTCATGAATCACGAGCGGGCGGCCGGACAAGGCGGCCATCATGCCGCCCGGAAAGCTGATATACCCGCCCATGCCAAGTACAACATCCGGCCGGATACGGCGAATTTCGCGCCGCGCCTGACAAAAACCGGACAGCAGACTGAACGGCAGCAGCAGTTTGCGCAGCAATCCTTTACCGCGTAATGCGCCGAATTTCACCCAGGCCATTTCGTAACCGCGCGCCGGTACGGTGCGCGCCTCGAAACTGTTCGGATTTCCCATCCAGATGACGTTCCAGCCGCGCGCATGCAGCAGATCGGCCACCGCCAGACCGGGAAACACATGGCCGCCGGTTCCGCCGGCCATAACCAGCAGCGTCAATGTTCCGGGCCTCATAATTTGGTGCCCCGCATCAACTGCCGGTTTTCCCAATCGACGCGCAGGACGATCGCCAGCGCGACGCAATTGATCAGAATGCCCGATCCGCCGAAGCTCATCAGCGGCAGTGTCAGACCTTTAGTCGGCAACACCCCCATATTTACGCCCATGTTGATGAACCCCTGCACGCCGATCCAGATGCCAACGCCCTGCGCCACCAGCGCCGGATAAAGGCGGTCAAGCGTGACGGCCTGGCGGCCGATGGCAAACGCCCGCTGGATGAGCAGTCCAAATAAGACGACCACCAGCGTGACGCCGACAAAACCCAGCTCTTCGGCAATCACCGCGAGCAGAAAGTCGGTATGCGCCTCGGGCAGGTAGAACAGTTTTTCGACACTGGCGCCCAGCCCAACGCCAAAGAATTCGCCGCGCCCGAAAGCGATCAGCGCATGTGAAAGCTGATAACCGCGCCCAAACGCATCGGCCCACGGATCCATAAAACCGAAAATACGGTCGCGCCGGTACGGCGAAGTAAGGATCAGCGCGGTAAATGCAGCCAGCAGCACGATGATCAGCACGGCAAACAAGCGCGCCCGCATCCCGCCGAGAAAAAGGATGCCCATGGCAATCGAGATCACAACGACAAAGGCACCGAAATCCGGTTCCTTGAGCAACAGCACGCCGACGGCAATCATCGCACACGCCATCGGCAGAAAGGCCTTTTTCAGGTTATGCATGTACGGCATCTTGCGCACCGTGTAGTCGGCGGCATAGAGCACGGCAAACAGCTTCATCAGTTCGGACGGCTGGAGATTGACGATACCCAGCGGCAGCCAGCGGCGCGCGCCATTGACTTCGCGCCCGATTCCCGGAATCAATACCAGCGCCAGCAGCGCGCAGCCAGCAACGAAAAGCCAGGGCGCAATCCGCTCCCATGTTTTCATTGGGACCTGGAAAGCCGCCGCTGCCGCGCTTAGGCCGATGGCCAGAAAAATACCGTGGCGCACCAGATAGTAGGCCGGATGGTTGCCGGTATAGCGGTCAGCCTCGGCAATGGCCACCGAGGCCGAATAGACCATGACCATGCCCAGAAGCAGCAAAAACAGGGCGCTCCAGAGCAGCGTCAGATCGACTTCGGCGGGCAGGCGGCGCGGGGTGTCGAAGGATGGAATCATCGTACCGATCCTTTAACTGAATTTTCCGCCGTATGCGCCGCCGTATTTTTCGGCTCACCTTGCAGCGCCTGTACGGCGGCAACGAAAACCTCGGCGCGATGGGCGTAATTACGGAACATGTCGAAGCTGGCGCAGGCCGGCGAAAGCAGCACAGCGTCCCCGGGCTGCGCCTGGCCGGCGCACCAGCGCGTTGCCTGCGGCAGATCGGCGCAGAAATGCACGGGCACGCCCACTTCACCGATCGCTGCGGCGATCAGGCGGGCATCACGGCCAATCAGCGCCACAGCGCGGGCATGCGCGACCAATGCGGGCCGCAGCAGAGAAAAATCCTGATCCTTGCCTTCACCGCCGAGAATGATCGCGACCTTGCGTCCCAAACCTTGCAGCGCAGCCTGCGTCGCGCCGACATTGGTGCCTTTGGAATCGTCGAAATAAGCGACTCCGCCGATTTCCGCCACCTTCTCCACGCGATGCGGCAGGCCGGAAAACGTCGCCAGTCCAGCCAGCAGGCGCTGCGGCGAAATGCCATGTTCTTTGTCAAACGCCGCCTCGCCGAGCGCCAGCGCCGCCATGATATTGGCGGCATTGTGCAGGCCCGCCAGCGGCAACTCCGCCAGGGCGGCTAGGCGCGTTCTGCCGCGCACGATCCAGCCGTCGGCGATACCGTAATCCCCGGCGCGCAACGGGCGATCCAGACCAAAGCCGATACGGTGCGGCGGCGCCCATGGCTCGCCCTCCCAAGCTGCCACGCGCGCATCGTCGCGATTGACGACCATCGCCCGGCAGCCCTTGAATATACGGGCCTTGGCCGCTGCGTAAGCGGCCATGTCGGCATACCGGTCGAGATGGTCTTCGCTAATGTTGAGCACCGTCGCTGCCGCGGCGTTCAGCGAATAGGTCGTTTCCAGCTGGAAGCTCGACAATTCAAGCACCCAGACCGCCGGCAACGCGCCGTCGGCCAGCGCCCGCATCAGCGCATCAAGCGCCGAAGGCGAAATATTGCCGCAGGCAACGGCCGGTACGCCGGCCGCCGAAAGCAGATGCACCGTCAGCGCCGTCGTCGTCGTCTTGCCGTTGCTGCCGGTAATGGCGATGATTTTTGAATGCGGCGCATATTTGCGCACGCCCCAGGCGAACAGTTCGATTTCGGAGACAAGCGGCAAACCGCGAGCCGCAGCGGCGGCAATTTCGGGAGTGCAAACCGGCACGCCGGGAGAAATCGCCAGCAGATCAACCCCGGCAAACGCCGCATCAGGAAAACCGCCAGCAAACAGTTCGGCATCCGGGACGGATACGCGCAGTGCGTCCGCATTCGGCGGCGCAGCGCGGCTATCGGCCACGCGAACGCGTGCGCCTTCGCGCGCCAGCCAGCGCGCCATCGCCAGACCGCTTTCTCCCAGCCCGAGCGTCAGGACGCGCTTTCCCTGCAATGTCGCGTCTGCGACCATTGTTTGCAAAGTCATTGAGGGCGCTTTTTCGGTGTGCATTTCAACGGATCTTCAGCGTGGACAAACCGATCAGCACCAGGATGATGGTGATGATCCAGAAACGAACGACAACCTGGGTTTCTTTCCAGCCGCCCAGCTCATAGTGATGATGCAGCGGCGCCATCCGGAAAATGCGCTTGCCGCCCGTCAGCCGGAAATAGAGCACCTGCGCCGCAACCGACAGCGTTTCGGCAACGAAAATACCGCCCATGATTGCCAGCACGATTTCCTGACGGACGATCACGGCCACAGTACCCAGCGCGCCGCCCAGCGCCAGCGCGCCCACATCGCCCATAAAAACTTCCGCCGGATAGACGTTGAACCACAAAAATCCCAGCCCCGCGCCCGCCAGCGCGCCAAGAAAAACCGCCAGCTCGCCTGCGCCGGGGATATATGGCATCAGCAAGTAACGGGCAAAAACGGCATTGCCGGCCACATAGGCAAAAATCGCCAGCGCCGCCGCAACCATTACCGCCGGCATGATCGCCAGACCATCAAGGCCATCAGTCAGATTGACGGCATTGCTGGTGCCGACGATGACCAGATAGGTAAGAACGACAAAACCGACGATGCCGAGCGGATACGCTACCGTCTTGAAAAACGGCACGATCAGTTGCGTTTGCGCCGGCAGCGTCGAAGTCATCGCCAGATAAAGGGCGACAAGCAGCCCGATCACCGACTGCCAGAAATATTTCCAGCGGCTCGCCAATCCTTTGGGATCACGGTAGACGACTTTTTTCCAGTCGTCGTACCAGCCGATCGCGCCAAAACCCAGCGTCACGATCAGAATCACCCAGATATAGCGATTCGTCAGATCGCCCCAGAGCAGCGTCGTGACGGCGATCGAAATCAGCACCAGCACGCCGCCCATGGTCGGCGTTCCCGATTTGGAAAGATGCGTTTGCGGGCCATCCTGACGCACAGCCTGACCGATTTTTTTGGCCGCCAGCCAGCGAATTACGGGCGGCCCGGCGATAAAGGAAATCGTCAGCGCCGTCAGCGCCGCCAGCACTGCGCGCAAGGTGATGTAGGCGAATACATTGAATCCGCTGATACTTTGCGACAGCCATTGCGCCAGAGCCAGCAGCATTATGGTTTCTCCCCTGTCAATTGCGGATTTTCGGGCCGTTCCACTCGTTCTGCCCGCTCCGCCCGCTCTGCATATCCCGCCGGCTTTTTGGGCGCATTCTCCGGCGGAGCGCCGGTATTTTCCGGAGGCGTTGCCAGCAAGGCCTCAATCACCCGTTCCATATGCATAAAGTGCGAGCCTTTGACCAGCACGCTTGTTCCGGGTCGCATTTCCTGCCGCAGCGCGGCCACCAGAGATTCCAACCGGCGAAAATGTTCGCCGCCCGCACCGAAATTGCGCACCGCCAGCAGGCTCGTCTCGCCCAGTGCCAGCAGGCGGTCGATTCCCTGACTCTTGGCATAGCCGCCCACCTCGTCGTGATACTGGCCGCTCATGTCACCGATTTCGCCCATGTCGCCAAGTACCAGAATTCTGTGTCCGGGAATTGCCGCCAGCACATCAATGCCAGCGCGCACGGAATCGGGATTAGCGTTATACGTATCATCAAGCAGCAACGCGCCATTCGGTCCGGCCAGCCGCTGCAAACGCCCTTTGACGCCGCCGAAAGCCTCCAGGCCGGCGCAAATGGCGTCCAGTCCAAGCCCCGCCGCCCAGGCCGCCGCCGCCGCGCCGAGCGCATTATGGGCATTATGGATACCGGGGGCCGCCAAAGTAACCTCCGTCTCACCCGCGGGCGTCGACAAATACAAGCGGGATTCCAGTCCGTGCCCGACATAACGGCCGCGCACACTGGCGGGAGATTCAAAAGCGAAATCGACAATGTGCCGGCCGGCCGCCTGCGCACGCCACCGCTCGGCCCACGGATCGTCGGCATTAATCACGGCGACGCCGGATTCGTCCAGCTCGCCGAACAAACTACCCTTCTCGGCAGCGACGTTTTCCAGCGATCCCATGCCGGACAGATGGGCGCGCTGTGCATTGGTGACAATCGCCACGGTCGGCCGCGCCAGATGCGCCAGCGCAACAATCTCGCCGGGATGATTCATGCCGATTTCGACGACGGCTGCGCGGTGTCGGGCCTCCAGCCGCAGCAGGGTCAGCGGCAGCCCAATATCGTTATTGAAGTTGCCCTGCGTTGCCAGCACGGTATTGCCAAATGCGGCGCGCAGAATGCTGGCGATCATTTCCTTGGTCGTCGTTTTGCCGTTGCTTCCCGTCACGGCGATCAGCGGCAGGGAAAAACGCGAACGCCGCCAGCCGGCCAGCAAACCCAGCGCATGCCGTGTGTCCGCCACGACGACCAGCGGCAGACCGGGTGCATGGACTTTCTGCACGGCGTGTCCGTCAATGACGGCCGCCGCCGCACCTGCCGCCTGCGCGGCGGCAAGAAAATCATGGCCGTCGAAACGTTCGCCACGCAAGGCAATAAAAAGTTCGCCCGGAGCGATCTGCCGGCTGTCGCACGAAACGCCGGTCAACAACCGGTCAGTCGCCTCACCCGCTTGGCCGTCAAGCAGATAACCGCCCATCGCCTGAATAGCTTCCTGTAGGCGTATCGCACTCATGAACGCACCTCCCGGCGTACGGCCAGCGCCGCCTGAGCTTCAGCGACATCCGAGAACGGGCGGCGTTCACCGGCGATTTCCTGATAAGGCTCATGCCCTTTTCCAGCCAGCAGAATGACCGCTGTCGACGAGGCGGCCAGCACGGTGCGGCGAATCGCCGCGGCGCGATCGACGATAACCTCCGCATCGGGCGCGCCGGCGCGGATGGCTTCAACAATTTGTTCTGGATCTTCACTGCGCGGATTGTCGCTGGTGATCACGACGCGATCGGCCAGCCGCGCTGCGACTTCACCCATCAAAGGACGCTTGCCGGCGTCACGATCACCGCCGCAGCCGAAAATGACCGTCAACCCGCCGCCGCGCGTTTCGGCCAAGCCACGCAGGGCAATCAGCGCATTTTCCAGCGCATCCGGCGTGTGCGCGTAATCGACGGCGATCAGCGGATCATCCGCGCCGCCGATTTTTTCCAGCCGCCCCGGCGGCGGCGTCAGCCCATGCAGGCGTCCGGCGATTTCGCGCGGCGTCATCCCGGCGTCAGCCAGCACGGCCGCTACGGCCAACAGGTTTGAAACGTTATAACGTCCGAGCAAACCGGTCTCGATTTTGGCGCGGCCGTGCGGCCAGTCCGGCATGTCGGGAATTTCCGGAACAACCAGCCAGAAAGACATGCCTTCGGCGGTTTCCTGGATCGATTCGGCGCGCAGGACATTCGCGCAGCCGACGCCCTTGTCAGGTTGGGCGGTATAACCCACCGTCCGGCGGGCTGTTGTCTGTCTGGCGAGTTCGGCGCCAAACGGATCGTCGACGTTGATAACGGCCAGTCGTAGATCCGGCCAGTCGAACAGACGCCTCTTGGCAGCTGCATAGGCTTCCATCGTGCCGTGATAGTCGAGATGGTCGCGTGTCAGATTGGTGAAAATCGCCACATCGACATGAGCGCCAT
This sequence comes from uncultured Propionivibrio sp., assembly GCA_938040985.1. Classification (GTDB taxonomy): domain Bacteria; phylum Pseudomonadota; class Gammaproteobacteria; order Burkholderiales; family Rhodocyclaceae; genus Propionivibrio. Next base: position 4,428 of record CALHZD010000131.1, on the reverse strand, counting down.
CAAGCCGCCCTTCCTCGATACCGATCGAACTGGCTTCCAAGGCGCAGGCCTGCGCCCCCGCATTGGCAAACCGGCGTAGACAGCGCGCTAGCGTCGTCGCTTCTGGCGTCGTCAACCCGGTGGCCTCCTGCACACTGCGGAATTCCGCGCCCAGCGTGCCGATCGACGCGCAAGGCTGCGGATACGCCTGTGCCAGCCAGTGACTGATTGAGGTTTTACCATTGGTGCCGGTCACGGCAATCAACGACAGCCGTTCGCTGGGTTGCCCGAAAATGGCATGCGCCAGCGGTCCGCACAGGGCGCGCACACCTTGCGCCGGCAGGTTGGCCAGGCGCCACTCCGGCTGCCATGAAAACGTATCGCCCTGCTCCCACAACACGGCCGCTGCGCCGCGCGCAATGGCATCGGCAATATGCGCGCGACCATCGGCAAAATCGCCCGGATAGGCCATGAACAGATCGCCCCGCTGAAGCTGACGGCTGTCGTCGGTGACGCCCAGCGGATCGGCGCCTTGCGCGCGCAACTGCGACAAGACATCGGCTGCGGAAAGGGAAGGCGGAACACTCAGCCGACTCATAACGACTCCTTCGCAGGCGAACTGATATTTTTTCCGCTCCTGCCGGCAACGCGCACCGGCGCATCGGCTTTTTCCACGCCGGCCGTTTGCAGGACGGGCTTTTCCGGCGTAGCCAGCGGCGCGTCGGGCGGTACGCCCAGCGTGCGCAGAGCGCTGCCCATGATGCCGGAGAACACCGGCCCGGCCACATCGCCGCCGTAATGCCGTCCGGCGCCCGGCTCGTCGATCATGACCGCGACCAATAGACGCGGATTGGAAACCGGCGCAAAACCAACGAATGAGGCAATGTATTTTTTGACGTATTGCCCGCCCTCGATCTTGTAGGCCGTGCCCGTTTTACCGGCGACGCGGTAACCGGCCACCTGCGCTTTGCGGGCTGTGCCGCCGGACTGAACTGCCATTTCCAGCATGGTGCGCACTGCCCGCGCTGTTTTGGGCGTAAAGATTGACAAAGCGCCTTCCGGCGTCGCATCGACATCTTCGGATTTGGTAAGCGTCAATGGAATCAGATCGCCGTCGCGTGCAAATACCGTGTAGGCGCGCGCCATCTGCATCAGCGAGACAGAAATACCGTGCCCATATGACATGGTTGCCTGCTCGACGGGGCGCCATTGCTTCCAAGGCCGCAGCCGGCCGCTTACTTCACCCGGGAAACCAAGCTGCGGCGTACGGCCAAAGCCGACCGTGTTGAACATTTCCCACATCTGGCGCGGCGAGAGCATGGCGGCAATCTTTGCCGTACCGATATTGGATGATTTCTGGATCACCTGCGCCACCGTCAGGTCGCCGTGCGGATGCGCATCAGAAATTATTGCCGTGCCGATTTTCATGCGGCCCGGCGCGCAATTGATAACCGTATTGAAATTCACCTTGCCGTGATCTATCGCCAACGCGATAGGGAAAGGTTTCATGACCGAACCGGGTTCATAGGTATCGGTCAGCGCACGGTTACGCAACTGCGCCCCGGACAGGCGCGCGCGGTTGTTGGGGTTATACGTCGGCCAGTTGGCCAGCGCCAGAATTTCGCCCGTGCGGGTATCGATAACAACGGCGCCGCCCGCTTTGGCCTTGTGCTCGGCAACAGCCTGCTTGAGCTGGCTGTAAGCCAGATACTGAATTTTCGAATCAAGCGCCAGACGGATATCGCTGCCGTCCTGCGGGGGTTTGATCGAGCCTACGTCTTCAATGATCTGGCCTCGCCGATCGCGGATCACGCTGCGACTGCCCGCACGACCAATCAATTGATCCTGAAAAGCCAGTTCAACGCCCTCCAACCCTTTGTCATCGACGCCGGTAAAACCGACAATATGCGCCGTCATTTCACCGGCCGGGTAGTAGCGCCGGTACTCCTGATCCTGCCCGATGCCCGGCAGCCCAAGCGCCGCAACGCGCTCACCGATTTCTGGCGGCAGCTGCCGCTGCAGGAAGACAAAAGACTTCTCACTCGCCAACTTTTTCCTCAGGTCAGCAGGCTTCATTTCCAGCAGCGAGGCCAGCTGCTTTGTCTGCTGCGGCGACAACTTCGCTTCCGCCGGCACCGCCCAAATGGATTTCATCGGCGTTGAGATGGCGAGAATATCGCCGTTACGGTCGGCGATGCGTCCGCGCAATGCATTGATTTGCAGGTCACGACGGTAGCGCGATTCGCCCTTCCCCTGCAAAAACTCATCATTGAGTATTTGCAGATAGAAAGCGCGCACAATCAACACGCCAAAGCCAAACAAAATCAACAGACCGATCAGCCGCGAACGCCAGGCCGGCAGGCGCAGCTTAAGCACCGGACTTTCGGCGAATCGATGCGCACGCGGACTAAAACGCATCATCTTGCAACGCTCCCTGACGATGCCGTCAGCACCCTGCCGGCTTCCGGCGTGTGCATCTTCAGTTTTTCCCGGGCGATTTTTTCGATGCGCGGCGAAGTCGCCCAGGTCGATAACTCAAGCTGCAACTGGTCAAATTCGATATCCAGTTTTTCGGCCCGCCGCTGTTCGGCTTCCAACGCCTGAAAAAGCTTGCGCGCCTTGTGCTGCGAGGTGACGATACCCAGCGCGCAAAATACGGCGGCCAGCAGCAGAAACATATTAATGCGGATCATCAGGCAGCCTCCGCCATTGCCAGATCGCCCAAGCGTTCTGCCACGCGCATCACGGCGCTGCGCGCACGCGGGTTGGCGGCAACCTCGGCCGCACCCGCACGCACTGGCTTACCGACCAGACGCAGACGCGGCTTGGGCAAATCAACCGCCCGCAGCGGCAGATGCTTCGGCAATCGGTCCGCCGACGCTTGCTCACGCATGAAACGCTTGACGATGCGGTCTTCGAGTGAATGAAAACTGATCACAACCAGCCGTCCGCCGCGTCTAAGGGCATTCATGGCCTGCGGCAGCGCTAGCGCGAGCTGATCGAGTTCCCGATTGACGTAAATCCGTAGAGCCTGAAAGGTCCGCGTCGCCGGATCCTGGCCGGACTCACGGGTCCGCACGGCCGCGCGTACCAGCGCGGCGAGCTGGCCGGTGGTTGCAAGCGGCTGCTCGCGCCGAGCAGCCACAATCTTCTTTGCAATCTGGAAAGCAAACCGTTCTTCGCCATAATTTCTGATGACCTCCGTAATTTCCCTGATATCGGCGCTTGCCAGAAATGCCGCAGCCGTTTCACCTTGAGTCGTATCCATACGCATATCGAGCGGCGCGTCGAAACGAAAACTAAAACCGCGCGATCCATCGTCAATTTGTGGCGAGGACACGCCCACGTCGAGCAGCACGCCATCCACCGCCGCGACGCCCGCATCCCGCAACGCCACGGACAAATCGCCAAAATTGCAATGCCGCACCGTCAGACGGGCATCCTGAATGGCCTCTGCCGCTGCCACCGCCTGCGGATCACGGTCGAACGCCAGCAGATGGCCACCGTCACTCAGACGTTCGAGAATCGCCCGGCTATGACCGCCACGACCGAACGTACCATCGACATAAATTCCGCAAGGTTTCACTGCCAATGCCTCGACGGCTTCTTTCAACAGAACTGTTTGATGCATCAAGCGTTCGCTCACAGCGCCAAGCCTTCCAGATCGGAAGGCAAAGTCTGATCGCCGATGCCCGTAAAGACTTCCATCTGCCGCTGCCAGTTGGCATCCGACCAGATTTCAAAATGCGTTCCCTGCCCAACCAGCCAAACCTGTTTTTCCAGCTGAGCGAACTGGCGCAACTCCGGCGCAACCAGCAACCTCCCGGCCGCATCAACGCCCTCATCGCGCGCATTACCGACAAGCAAACGCTTGATTGCCGCCGATTGTGGATTGAGGCTTGAGGCCGCCAGCACTTTGTCACGAATCGGCGCCCAGGCCGGCTCGGGATACAGCAAGAGACAACGATGCGGATGCGCGGTCAGCACCACGTGCCCCCCCGAAGCCGCGGCGAGCGGCTCCCGATGGCGCGCCGGAATGGCTAACCGACCTTTGGCATCGAGATTGAGCGCAGTTGCACCCTGAAACATCGAATCTGACCTCTTGCGAAAAATTAGAGAAAGATTTTCCACTTCTCACCACTTTCTCCCACTTTAAGACAAAGATTAAAGCAATGCAAGCGTTTTTCCGTATTTTTTCAATCCGTACAATGACTTACACAGGTTTTGAATAAATTTTGTAAAAAATTTTTCTTTAAAAAACAATGGGAAAAATTTATAACTTAAAGTCGTTTATTACGAATAGCCAGCAGCAAACGGATCTGAGCAGGATTTGTGCTCTCAAAGCGCGCGCATACATGCCGCTTTTGCCACGGCGCCTGCCGGCTCTTTGTTCATAGGGGTTTTAGAAAAGACGCCCTGGAGCCCTTGTATTTAGGGCATCTCCGGGCA
>CALHZD010000130.1 GCA_938040985.1 uncultured Propionivibrio sp. | reverse complement strand
TACATACGACTGAATACATGGCCTAATCCTTTCTACTGGTATGGCAAAACATCACTCATAGGATGGCGCGAAGGATAGCGACCAACCGCCCTAAGTGTCTATTGTTCGATTTAGACGTTCCGTTACAGAGTGTAAAGTATCCAGTTGCTTGAGGCGCTGACATGCCATATGACCAGCAGCCATAATCAAAAATATCAGATGTCTTGCTCGCTTTCCCAGCGGAACAGGCGTCCCGGCGCTACTTACGTAACATACATAGCCCATATGTATTTTGTGCCTGCTACACGCGCCGCATTGAACTGGCGATGAGCGAATAGAGGTAATTAATAATAAGAAGTCTGGGGAGCGCCTAGATAGTGCCGTCAAATTATTTCTGCCCACAACGAGATACATCTGATTTGTACGGCGGCGAGGAAGGAGAGACTTCGTTTTGCATAACGTGTGGCGATGCCACGCCATCTCTTGAGGTGAAGAAAGGCGTTCTCGACCAAGTGGCGTACACGGTATAGAGCTTTGTCATAATCGCGTTGCTCCCTGCGATTCTTTTTGGGCGGGATGACGAGCTGGCAGCCGGACTCAACAACCTTGTCTATAAGCTCATTGCTGTCATATCCCCGATCAGCCAAAAGCGCCTCCGCGCTCAAGCCGTCAATCAATGCGCACGCTTGCTTGCAATCAGCTCTGGTACCTTCTGTAACAGCAACTCTGAGCGGCATACCATGCGCATCCACGGCCAGATGTATTTTGGTGTTGAGCCCCCTTTTGTGCGACTCATCGCCTGGTTGCCGCCAACCGCTCCGGCAGCATGGGGATGCACTTTGCAATGGCTCGCATCAATCATCAGCCACTCATGGTCAGGCTCAACCATGAGCACTTCAAGGAGTTTTTCCCAAACACCCCGGTCACGCCAACGGCAAAACCGGCGATGGGTATTTTTCCAGTCCCCAAGGTCAGGAGGCAGATCGCGCCATGGCGCTCCCGTCCGCAATATCCAGAACACCGCGTTAATAAACAGCCTGTTGTCTCCGGCCGGGCGACCAACACCCCCTTTTTTACCGGGGAGATGTACCTGTATGTTTTCCCAAACCCTGTCAGAAATATCATGTCGTCGATGTGCGTACATAGCCCCTCCCGTTATGAATGACATGAAGAGCTGTTTCCACATTGTTCATGGTTGAACGATACTGTCTAGAACTGAAAATCACCCTTCCATCACCCGAACATCCGAGACCCCCTATGAACCGAGCCGCCCTAATCCGCCATATCAAAGCACGCTACTGCGCCGAACCCGAACACCTGTGGGCGCGATTCCCGGGTTACGCCGTATTCCGCCACACGGACAACCGCAAATGGTTCTGTGTGCTGCTAAACATTTCCGGCGACAAACTCGGCCTTGATGACCACGGCGTGATTGACATACTGGACTTAAAGGCCCGCCCTGAACATGTCGGCGGACTGCGCCAGATAAAAGGAGTCTTCCCCGGTTACCACATGAACAAAGAACACTGGATCAGCGCCATCCTCGACGGCTGGCTGGACGATGGAACCATCCTGCAATTGCTGGACGAAAGCTATTACATCACCCGCTAAGCACACCGCATAGGCATACAAAACTTCTCCGATGCGCTACTGGCGCTGGTAAATCCGTTGGCGGTTGTCTCAACCAGGGCGACGCCACTGGCTATCTGAACTTCTGGCGCAGCGACGCCGCCAACACCGGCCGAATGACGCCGGGTATCCTGACAGACAAAGCCGCAGTACAAACTTATTTCGATGCCGACTTCGCCGGCCACCCTCTTCCGCCCCGCCATCATCCAGCCGAAACACAGCGCGCAGTCCGAAACCGCCTGCTACTGCAGGTTCTAGCCTGATAGATAAAGAACAGACAGCAGGCGCGGCGCGACGAAGGCAGTACGAAGAGTACGGTGAGGCGCGCCGACAAAGCATTTTTATTATTTGAAGCCGCTATACGCCTCGCTGCACCCGTGCTGCCGCTGCTGCACCGCCTGTCGCGCAGCGCGCTGAACACCGAAGACATCGGCCGCGCCATGCTGAACGCCCTGCGCCACGGCGCCCCCAAACCCATTCTCGAAGCCCGCGACATCCGCGGCCTGGCCGAACAATCCCGGACATAAAATCCCGCGCTTCTCACTACCATTCCAAAAAATCCAACCGTGCCGGTGCGCCTCGCTGTACTTGTCGTACGGGCCGGCCTGTTTACACGCTCTGCGGGAGGCGGATTTTTTGGCTTGATGCCTGAAATTGGCCTTGATTTTAGGCATTGAGATAAAAATATTGCCGTTATCAATTCTTTATTGACGCCGCTTACAGCCCGCCGTCGGCATTGAATACGCGGATGGCTGCGTTGGCCACGGTGTTTTCCAGCATTTGCCGCAGTAGCTCCGGCGGGAGGGTGCAGGTGTGCGCGCCGGCATCCAGCGCATGCAGGATTTGCCGGGTATTTTTGAAGCTCGCGCCGACGATGCGGCAGTCGATGGCGTGGCTGTCGTAGTAGCGGCGGCTGGCGGCAATCACCGCATACGGGTCGATGCCGTTGTTTTCCATGCGGTTCACATAGGGCGCAACATACGCACAGCCGGCGATGCCGGCGAGGATAGCCTGTTCGGCGGAGTAAATAGCGGTGCCAAGCAGCGGGATGTCCGGCCGCCGTTCACGTATGCGCTTCACCGCCATCAATCCGGCGGTGTTGATGGGGACTTTGATGCCGAGCGGCGCTTTGGAAAAAGCGGCGAGCAGATGCTCGCAGTCGTCAACCAGAGCGTCTGCGCTGTCGCCCAGCGCTTGCACAAAAAGTAGATCGGGGCGGGTGGCAAGGATGGCGGCAAGCTGCGCATGGCGCGGCGCAGGATGCTGTTTGAGCAGCGTCGGGTTGGTGGTGATGCCTTTAAGGATGCCGAGGTTGCAGTAGCGTTCAATGTCGGGCAGGCTGGCGGTGTCGAGGAACATGGTAGGGGCTCCGTGGTTGCGATTGCCGTTATTGTAGAACCTCACCTTGCTTGCCCGCCCGCCTGCCTGATGAGGCCGGCATGAGAACCGCGCGGTTGGCTGCGGTGAATGGCTATAAATTGAATGCCGCTTGCAGCAGGCAGATAAAACGCGATCACAACGCATTTTTCAGGTCGGCAACCGTCAGGCACTCAACCTTCAGTCGCTCAGCTTCCCGCACGCCAGGCGGCATGGGCGCGTTTTCCGTTGACTGGGAGCGGAATGATTGTGGTTTCGCGCATACCAGACGGCATGGCGTAAAAAGCCGCCTTCTAACGCCCCGCCTTGGGATTCCTGAAGGCGACCTGTTTTTGGCGGACGCTTACCCGCCCCAGAAATTTGATCGGGAAAGCAGTGCGCCTCGGCAGTACAAAAGAAATGCGGAATACGGCCAAGCACCCGCGATTTTGACCGGCTGCCGCACGGGCCGATCCGCACCTACTTCCGCGAACACGGCATGCATGATTT
>CALHZD010000129.1 GCA_938040985.1 uncultured Propionivibrio sp. | reverse complement strand
AATACGCGGGCTAGCGGGCATCCTTTCCGCGGCGCCTAAAACATAGCGGCTCGACGTTGCCAAAAGACAAGGCGGCGAGCCGCTGACAGACCATTCAGTACGGCAAGGCCAGGTCAACACAGTAACGCCGTATTTTGGTAAAGGAAGCCGCTATAAAAGAGATGCCTGAAATGCGCGGATGGTGCGCCTGACGCCGACGGCGCTCATACCGCAATCCGGCAAAGCTGGCGGCCGTCGAAGCGGAGGATTTCGCCGGAATCCTTGCGCCAGTCGGCCAGAACCCAGCGCTCGACGTTTTTGCCGTCGATGGTGTGAACGTGCGTTGCCGGCAGGTGGGTATGGCCGTGGATGAGTGTGGCGTAGTGGTGTTCGCGCAGGAAGTTTTCTGTCGTTTCCACGGCAACGTCGCCGTCGCTGAGCTTGCCCTGGCGAATTTTTTCCTCCCAGGCGCGTTCGCTCTGCTGGCGGAAGGCGGCGGCCATCGCCTTGCGTTCGGCCAGCGGACGGGCGAGCATGGTCGCCTGAAAAGCGGGTTGGCGCACCTGGGCGCGAATGGCCTGGTATTCGTGGTCGTTCGTACACAGCGCATCGCCATGCGAGAGGATGCAGCGGAATTCAGGCAAGCCTGAACCGGATGCGGCGGGCAGGGTCAGCGCAAACGGATCGGGCAGCAGGCGCGCGCCGCAGCGGGCAGCGAAGGTTTCGCCGAGCAGGAAGTCGCGGTTGCCGTGCATGAGCGAGAGGGCGGTGCCGGCATCGCTCAGCCGGCGCAGGGCGGCGACGATGGTGGCGGCGAATCCGCCGTCGTCTGGGTCGTCGATGGCATCATCGCCCGGCCAGGCTTCAAAAAGGTCGCCGAGGATGAAGAGCTGCCCGGCCTGGTGCGCCTGTCCGTCGAGATAGTGCAGAAAGCGCTGGTTGATTTCCGGTGTCCGCGGCGAAAGGTGCAGATCGGCAATGAAGTCGGTGATGGCGCTGGCAGGCATGGCGGTTTTCAGCAGACTTCGGCGCGTTCGATGATGACGTCTTCCTTCGGCACGTCTTGGTGGAAGCCGGCGCTGCCGGTCGCTACGCCCTTGATTTTATCCACCACTTCGCTGCCTTCGACTACCTTGCCGAAAACGCAGTAGCCCCAGCCGCTGGGCGTTGGTGCGGTATGGTCGAGGAAGCTGTTGTCCTTGACGTTGATGAAAAACTGCGCGGTAGCGGAATGCGGATCGTTAGTGCGCGCCATGGCGATGGTGTAGCAGTCGTTCTTCAGGCCGTTGTTGGCTTCATTCTTGATCGGTGCGCGGGTCGGCTTCTGCTTCATGCCCGGCGCGAAGCCGCCGCCCTGGATCATGAAGCCGTCGATGACGCGGTGAAAGATCGTGCCGTCGTAATGGCCGGCCTGAACGTAGTCAATGAAGTTCTTGACGGTTTCCGGCGCTTTGTCGGCATCCAGTTCCAGGGTAATGACGCCGAAGTTGGTGTGCAGTTTGATCATGGTGGGTTCCTTAGCGTTGTGTGTTGTTTAGTGTTGAACAGGTCAAAGCGGCGGCTTATTTTTCGGACAGAATCTTCACCGATTCGATGACGACAGGCTCGACCGGCACATTCTGGTGCATTCCGCGGTTGCCCGTTTTGACCTTGGCGATTTTATCGACGACATCCATGCCTTCCGTAACTTTGCCGAACACGGCGTAGCCCCAGCCGTCATGGGCCGGATAGTCGAGGTTGGGGTTGTCGCGGTGGTTGATGAAGAATTGTGCCGTTGCCGAATGCGGGTCGGCGCGGCGCGCCATGGCGATGCTGCCGCGCAGGTTCTTGAGGCCGTTCTTGGCTTCGTTGGCGATCGGCGCTTTCGTCGGCTTTTCGTTCATCTCTTTGGTGAAGCCGCCGCCCTGGATCATGAAGCCGTCGATGACGCGATGGAAAATCGTGCCGTCGTATTGGCCGCTGCGCGCGTATTGCAGGAAGTTTTCCACGCTCTTCGGCGCTTTGGCCGCATCCAGCTCAAGCGTGATTTTGCCGAGCGTGGTCTGCATTTCGACACGCGGCGCGGCGGTGGCCGTAAATGCCGCGGCGGAAAGCAGCAGCCCAGCAAGGGAGAAGGATAGCGTGCGGAAAAAACGGTCAAGGGTCGAGAAAGTCGAAATCATCAGAGGCTCCTGGCGGTTGAAATAGACAATTGAAAAAAGGTTGTGAATGCGCCGTCGTTTTTGGCGAAGGTAGTAAATAAAGGCGGTATTTTGCGCGCGCGGAAAAGTGCAAAGAAGTGCGAAAGGGCGCGAAAGCGCGCGGAATTTTACCGTACCGATCCGTTGAGAATCGGTGCGAGCGCTGCCGCCTTGGCGCGAGCGCGTGCGCTGGGCGAGCCGGCGCCGGCATCGGCGGCTGCGAGCCGGGCTGCTTGTTCATAAGCGCGCGCCGCCAGCTTGGCGTACACGTCGCCCAGATTTTCGTGCGCAAGGGCGTAATTGGGGTTGACGCGCACCGCCATTTCCAGCGCCGCGCGTGCTTTGTCGTACTGCTTTTGCTGGGCGTAGAGCGCGGCGAGGTTGTTGTAGGGTTCGGGCAGTTCGGGGAAGTCTTCGGTCAGGCGGGTAAAAAGGGCGATGGCTTCCTGCGTCCGGCCTGCGTCGCCCAGAATCTGCCCTTTGAGGAAGCGGGCGTGCGCATCGTTGGGTTGGGCGGCGATGAGTGCGTCGGCTTTTGCCAGCGCCTGTTCGGTCTGGCCCTGTTTGAGCAGATGCTGGATTTCGGTCACGGCGAGCGTTTTTTCCGAAGGCGCGCGAAGAATCTGCTGGGCGTGGAGCGACGGCGCGGCAAAGCAGAGCGCCAGCGCGCAGAACAGGCTCATCAGGCCTATCCAGTAGGAGGCGCGCGAGGATTCCGAAGCGCTTGCTGGCGGCGTTGCGGGGATAGTTACGGAAGGTGTGGATGGTACGGATACGGCCAATAACGCAGAAGGCAAGGCGGGGCGGGGGCTTTGAGGATGAGGATGCATCCGGCCGGTTTGGGAGGAGGTAAGCATCGCTGGTATACTTTCGCGGAATTTTTCGGAGACGGGGAGGGCTGCGAACTGACCGGCGGATTTTATCAAGAAGCCGGGCCGATCGAAAAAATCGTGCCGCCGGCGCCTGGAATTCACATCATTCCCATTATTTCCATTCCCGCGGGTTCCGTCGTTTTCATCCAAACATGTTGAGAGTCTTGCTAATCCCACCAATCCTACCAATCCCGCCAATCCCCAAGCCCGCATGTACCGGGCGAGCGAGTCCAGAAAATGCTGAAAATCTTTAATTCCCTGAGCCGTGAGAAACAGGCGTTCATCCCCATCGAGCCGGGCAAGGTGCGCATGTACGTCTGCGGCATGACGGTGTATGACTATTGCCACCTCGGCCATGCGCGCGTGCTTGTCGTTTTCGATATGGTGCAGCGCTGGCTGCGGGCGAGCGGCTTTGCCGTCACCTATGTGCGCAATATTACCGACATTGACGACAAGATCATCAAGCGGGCGAATGAGAATGGCGAGACGATCGGCGCGCTGACCGACCGTTTCATTGCTTTCATGAATGAAGATTCCGATGCGCTGGGCGTTCAACGTCCCGATCACGAGCCGCGGGCGACCGACTATATACCGCAAATGCTGAAACTGATCGGTCAGCTCGAAGCCAATGGGCTGGCCTATCAAGCGGCGGATGGCGACGTGAATTTTCCTGTGCGTCAGTTCGCCGGTTACGGAAAACTTTCGGGTAAATCGCTCGACGATCTGCGCGCGGGCGAGCGCGTCGATGTCGATCAGGCCAAGCACGATCCGCTCGATTTCGTGCTCTGGAAACATGCCAAGGAAGGCGAGCCGCACTGGGATTCCCCGTGGGGCAAGGGGCGGCCGGGCTGGCATATCGAATGCTCGGCCATGAGTTCCGACCTGCTTGGCGCCCATTTTGATATTCACGGCGGCGGCCAGGATTTGCAGTTTCCGCACCACGAGAACGAGATCGCGCAATCGGAGGGGGCGCATCGCTGTACGTTCGTCAATTACTGGATGCACAACGGTTTTGTGCGCGTCGATGACGAGAAGATGTCCAAATCGCTCGGCAATTTCTTCACCATCCGCGAGGTTCTGAAAAAATACGATGCCGAGGTTCTGCGCTTTTTTATTCTGCGTGCGCATTACCGTAGTCCGCTCAATTATTCCGACAAGCATCTGGACGATGCGCGGCAGGCGCTGGCGCGGCTGTATACGGCGCTGCGGGCTGTGCCGGACGACGCTTCCGGCGCGTCGGTGGAGTGGGATGAGGCGCACGCGCAGCGTTTCAAGGCGGCGATGGATGACGACTTCAATACGCCGGAGGCGTGTGCCGTACTGTTCGATCTGGCGGCCGAAGTCAATCGCGGAAAATCGCCCGCGCTGGCAGCACAACTGAAAGCGCTGGGCGGCTTGCTCGGGCTGCTCCAGCGCGACCCGCAGGCTTTTCTACAGGCAACGCCGGCAGGCGATGAGGCGCATGACGGGCCGACGCCAGCCAAAATCGAAGCGCTGATCGCCGAGCGCGCCGCGGCCAAGAAGGCGAAAAATTATGCCGAGGCCGATCGCATCCGCAACGAGCTGACCGCGGCCGGCATCGCGCTGGAAGATACGGCGCAAGGGACGACCTGGCGGCGCGCCTAGCGGCTTTCTATCGCAACTTCCTTTGCAAAAACTGCGTTGACATCGCCTGGTCTTTTATAGCGTCTTCCTTTGCCAAAATATGGCGTTGCTGTGTTGCCCTGACCTTGCCGTACTGCTCAACCTGCCGCCACTGCGCTGGCCGGCTGAAGCGCCCCGCACACCCGCGCAAACAGATCAGAAAACATAAATCGCTCTGAAGCCCTTTAAACACAAGGGCTTCAGGGCATCAAAAAATATAATGACTGCTTCGCTCGCTTTTTTAAAGGGGAGCTGCCTCAAAGGGCTGAGGGGTTAACAGCCTATT
>CALHZD010000128.1 GCA_938040985.1 uncultured Propionivibrio sp. | reverse complement strand
TTTCTTTGCCTCGCCAAAGAAAGTCAGCAAAGAAAGGCGACCCCAGGCGCAGGCTTCCCTTGTCGCGGGGCGCTTGGCGGCGGGCTTGATCACTCGCTTGCGCTCAGACAATCAAGCCCTTGCTTCCGCCAAACTTCCCCGCGCCTGCGGCTGCGGCTAAGGGGTTTGGGGTGCTTCGTGCTTACCTATCTGGAAAGAGTGTTTGCTGAAAGGCGCCTCTGGAGCCCGCGTAAACAGGGCATTTCCTGGCATCCCCTCTGGAACTCGCGTGTATAGAGAATTTGCGGGCATGCCTCTCTGGGCCCCGCATGGATAAAGGACTTCAGGGCAGGTGCTCTGAGATGCCCGTAAATAAAGGGCTTGCGTGCCCCCTTTGGAGATGCTCTAAAACTAAAAAATAAGAATTGCCACAGCATGCGCGCTGCCGCTCAGCGCAACGGCATCAAGAGAAGCTCCGTGGGCGGAGCCAGCGCCTACAGTCAAACAATCCTTTCAATCCTTGTTTTTAGGTTTTTCCGGGAGACTGCCCGCTAGCCCGCGTATTTAGGGCTTCTCCAAGGGGAATGCTCTGAAGCCCTTGTAAACAGGGCTTCTCCGGATATTCTGCCTGGAAGCCCTTTATCCACGCGGGTTTCGGGGCACCTTCCCGCCAGCCCTTTATTGATAAGGGGTTCCGGGGAGGTGTGCGGAGATCCTTTATCTGCACGGGTTTCCGGGCGCCTCTTTGGAAACGCTTTTGGAAACGCCCTATTTACATGGGCTCCGGCGGAGGGGCTGCGCGGCGGTGAGTTGGTGGCTTGCCGGGCGGCAGGCAAAGGTTCACAATGCTGCGCCCATGAAACCCATTTATGTCGATGCGCGCGGCATCACGCCGCCCATGGGATGCGTGGAAACCGTGAGGGTGGCGGGTGCGGCGAGGGAATATTCCGGCGCTCTGTGCCGCGCCCATGCCTATGCGGGCGGCGCCGCGGAGATGCCCGTCCGGCGTGGGCTTCCGGCAGGCTGCGCGGGCGCGGGCGAGCGGTGCGGCGATGGCGGCGTGCGGATAGCCATGACCGCGGCGCAGGCGGCATGGGAGCCGGCGTCATGAGCGGCGAGCGCGTTAAATCATCCGGAACGGCCGCGGGCGTAAGCGGTGGCGCGGACGGCGCTTCGCTGTCGCGGCGGGTCATTCTGGCGACCCAGCTTGTTTTCAATATCGGTTTTTACGCGGTCGTACCGTTTCTTGCCGTGCACATGGCCGACGATCTGGCGCTGTCGAGCCAGTTGATCGGCGTGGTGCTGGGCGTGCGCACTTTCTGCCAGCAGGGATTGTTTTTCATCGGCGGTTTGCTGGCCGAACGCCTGGGCAGCCGCTGGCTGCTGCTGGCGGGGTGTGCGGTGCGCTTCTGCGGTTATGCGGCGTTCGCGTTTTCCGCTTCTTTTGGCGGGATGCTGCTCGGCGCGTGCCTCACCGGGGCGGGTGGCGCGATGTTCTCGCCCTGTCTGGAAGCGCTGGCCGCCGAGGCGGAGCGGCAAACGCCGGCGGTACAGCGCCAACATGGCATCTTTGCGCTTTTTGCCGTCTGCGGCGAAATCGGCGCGGTGGCCGGCCCCTTGCTCGGCAGCGCGCTGAGCGGCTTTGGTTTCCGCGTCATGGCGCTGGCCTGCGCCATGCTTTTTCTGGTCATGATGGGGGTGCTGCATCGCACCATTCCGGCCAACATGGCGCTGCCGGAGCGGCCGGTGGGCTGGCGCGGGGTCATCGGCAACGCGCCGTTTCTGCGCTTTGCCCTTTGCTACAGCGCCTATCTGTTCAGCTATAACCAAATGTATTTTGGCCTGCCGCTTGAACTGGAGCGGGTCGGCGGCGGTGCGCGCGAAATGGCCGGGTTGTTCATGCTGGCCTCGGTCATGGTCATCGTCATGCAGATGCCGCTGGCCGGCTGGTGCCGCAGGCAGCCGCCCAGATTGCCGCTCGTCGCCGGTTTTTCGCTGTTTGCCGTGGCGTTTGCGTGCGTTGCCCTGGCGGCGCTATCGCCGCCATCGCCGCCATTCAATCCCGCAGATGCAGGCTGGCTGCGCTTTGCGCCCATCACGGCGATGGTGATTCTGCTCACCCTGGGGCAGATGCTCGCCGTGCCGACGGCGATGTCGCTGGTGCCCGGTTACGCGGGGCAGAATGCATTGCCGGCGTATTACGGCGCGCTGGCTTCGGCCGGCGGCTGCGCCGTGCTGCTCGGCAATGTCCTGCTCGGGCGGATGTTCGATCTGGCGGGCGCCTCGGGCGCGGGGATCAAACTGGCCGTGGCGGCGGGTGGAGATGTCGGACATGCCGGGCGTTATGCGCTGGCCTGGGGCGTAGCGGCGCTGTGGCCGGCGCTCGCCGCCGCCGGGTTTGCCGGCCGCTTCTGGAAACCGCCCGCCGTTTGACGCTTGCCGCTTGTCGCGCTGACAAACCGCTTTCCCGGTGAGCAGGCGGAGTGGGTGATCGACAAGGCTTCTATAGAGGCTTGAATGCGTCAGCCATGAGGCGTGCTATGCACCCGTATGCCGGTTTGGATGACCCTGCCGGAATTTCATGATTTGTCATTTATTTTCAGTGATTTTTCCTGTTCTTCCTTGCTGCCGGAAAGGCCTTGCCCTGAGAACCGTTTTTATATATGATGCGCCCAGCTTTGGCCCCGAAAGGGAAACGCGCCATCTTCTCTGAAAGACGGCGTGCGCAAGGGAATCCAGGCGCGAAATCACGCAATGATGTACTGCAATCACAGGTGCATCGACTATTCGGCGCGGTCGTCGCGTAAAAGGAACTGCCCCCGTAACTGTAGACGAGGAGTCGGCTCGACAGAAGCCACTGGATGTTTTATGCGTCCGGGAAGGCAAGAGTCCGGCGATGAATCGTGAGTCAGGACACCTGCCAAGGCTGGACTGGTGTTGTGTGTTGTTTATGCCGGTTCATTGCTGGTCGAGTGTTCGGGAAGGAACGCTCTCGTCGATTCTCAATCGCTCATGCCGCTGGCTGTCAGGCCAATGGGGCGGGGCGCGCGGATTCGCGTTCAGGTTTCTTTCCAACACAAGAAAATTTCAATCATGGAGAGAAATCATGCGTTTTCAACGAATCATTCCCGCGCTGGCGCTGGCTGCACTGAGTTTTTCCGCTCAGGCCACGACCTACCCCCTGAAACTCGAAAACTGCGGTCAAACCCTGACCTTCGACAAGGCGCCCGCCTCAGTCGTGACCATCGGTCAGGCCGGCACGGAAATGCTTTACGCCCTGGGCTTGGGCGACAAGGTGGTCGGCACCTCGCTCTGGTTCCACGACATCCTGCCGCAGTTCAAGGAAATCAACAGCAAGGTGCCGCGTCTGGCCGACAATGCGCCGAGCTATGAATCGGTTATCGGCAAGCGCCCGAATCTCGTTGTTTCGCAGTTTGAATGGATGGTCGGCAAGGAAGGCGTCGTCGGCACGCGCGAACAGTTCCACAAACTCGGTATCATGACCTACGCCATGCCCTCCGACTGCGAAGGCAAGAATAACCAGCTCGGCGGCGACGGGACGCGCACGAGAGCCTACGATGTGGAATCGCTGTACAAGAGCATCAAGCAACTGGCCGAAATCTTCAATGTCGAGGCCAAAGGCGACGCCCTGATCAAGGAAATTCGTGCGCGTGCGGCCAAGGCGGAAGAAAAGGTGCGCGCCGCCAAGATCAAGGATCTGTCCGCCGCGATGTGGTTCTCCAGTGCTGATATGGAATCCGACCCCTATATGGCCGGCCGCTCCGGCGTGGCGGGCTACATGATGAAAGCGCTCGGCATGCGCAACGTGGTGACTTCCGATGAAGAATGGCCGACCGTGGGTTGGGAAACCATCGCCAAGGCCAACCCCACCGTGTTGATCATCTGCCGCATGGATCGCCGCCGCTTCCCCGCCGACGATTACCAGAAGAAGCTTGAGTTCCTCAAGAAAGACCCGGTGACCAAGCAGATGGACGCCGTCAAGAACAACCGTATCGTCATCGTCGATGCCGATGCGACGCAAGGCTCGATCCGCATGGCTGACGGTCTGGAACAGATGGCCGAAGGCGCGCTCAAGGTCAAGGGCGCCAAGAAGTAAGCGCAGCCTCGCGCCGATAAAAATGCCGGACGGACGCGTTGCTTACAGCGCGTCCGTCCGGTGCATTCGGGAAGTTCATGAACAGCTTTAGCAGAAGATTTCGCCAGCAACTGTGGTTCAAGCTGCTGGTTGCCGTCCTGTCGCTGGCGGCGATTGTCGTCGCCATCATTTTCGGGATCGCCGTCGGCGAGACGTCGATTCCGCCCAAGGTGGTTTATGAGGTGTTGAGCAATCATCTGTTCAATACGACATTTCCGGTCGATCCGCTCGATGACGGCATCGTCTGGAATTACCGGTTGACGCGCGCTTTGGTGTCGGCCTGCTGCGGCGCTGGGCTGGCCGTGTCCGGCGTCATTCTGCAATCGCTGCTGCGCAACGCGCTGGCCGAACCTTATCTGCTGGGCATTTCCGCCGGCGCCTCTACAGGCGCGGTGCTGGTGACCATTGTCGGCGTCGGCGGTGGCGCCATTTCAATGACCGTCGGGGCGTTCTTCGGTGCCGTCTTCGCCTTTGCACTGGTGGCGCTGCTGGCGCATGCGGCCGGTGGCGACGGGCTGCGCAACGGCGGACAGATCGTGCTGGCGGGGATCGCCGGCTCGCAGCTATTCAACGCGCTGACTTCGCTGATCATTACCAAATCCGGCAGCGCCGAGCAGGCGCGCGGCATCATGTTCTGGCTGCTCGGCAGCCTGGGCGGCGCGCGCTGGTCGGACGTGTCGGTCGCCTTTCCGACCATCATTGTGGGCGGGGCTATCTGCCTGGTGCTGGCGCGGGCGCTGGACGCTTTCATTTTTGGCACCGAGTCGGCCGCCTCGCTGGGGATTCCCGTGCGGCGCGTGCAGATCACCCTGCTGCTGGTGGCAGCGATGATGACTTCGGTGATGGTTTCCATGGTCGGCGCCATCGGTTTTGTCGGGCTGGTCATTCCGCATACGGCGCGCATGATTGTCGGCGTGCGCCATCAGGTGCTTATTCCGGCCAGTATGGTGCTGGGGGCGATTTTCCTGATCGCGTCCGATGTGGCCTCACGCATTCTCATCATGGGCCAGGTGCTGCCGATCGGCGTCATTACCGCCCTGGTTGGCGCGCCGGTATTTGCGGTGATTCTCCTGAAAAGAAGCGGGCGGCGGTCATGACGAAGGAGCAAGTGAAATCTTCCGAAGCGCTGAGTGCACGGCAGGTCGTGCTGGAAGCGCGCAATGTCAGCTGGCGCGTGCGCAGTGCAAGGCTGGTGCAGGACGTGAGCCTGCGCTTGCACGCTGGGGAAATGCTGGGGCTGATCGGCCCCAACGGTTCGGGCAAATCCAGCTTCCTGCGTCTGCTGGCCGGCGTCAATGCGCCGAGCGCGGGCGAGGTCTTTCTCGAAGGTCAGCCGATGCATGCCATTCCCCGGCGCATGGTCGCGCGCCGGCTGGCGCTGGTTTCGCAAATGGCCGACACGGTCGATGCGATCACGGTGCAGGATGCCGTCGAGCTGGGGCGCACTCCCTGGCTGAGCGCCCTGCAAACCTGGTCGCAGCGTGATGATGAGATTGTCTCCAAGGCGCTGGCGCTGGTCGGCATGGAGGAAAAGCGCGAGCAGTACTGGAGCACCCTGTCGGGCGGTGAGCGCCAGCGCACGCACATTGCCCGCTCGTTGGCGCAGCAGCCGAGCATCCTGTTGCTTGACGAACCGACCAACCACCTCGACATCCACCACCAGCTGTCGCTGATGCATTTGATCCGCAGCCTGTCGGAAAGCATGTCCATCGCCGTGGCCATTCACGATCTCAATCATGCGCTGATGTGTGACCGGCTGGCTGTCATGTACAAGGGGCGTCTGGTGCGCATCGATGTACCGGAGAAAGTGCTGGAGCCTGAATTGGTGCGGGAAGTGTTCGAGGTCGATGTCAGCGAGCTGACCGATCCGGCGGATCAGGAGCGCGTGTTGCGCTTTATGCCGTTATGAGTAATGGCGTGGAATAGAACGCGATACGCGCGGATATTTGTGTTTTTTTACTTGAAAAGAAGGAGTGCGTAATGAAATTCTGGAAACCGGCAAGCCTGCTGATGGCGCTTGTTATTTCGGCCCTGCCGTCAATGCCGGCGTGGGCGGAAACCTATGAGGTGAAGCTGCTCAACCGTAACGAAACGGGGCCGTATCCTTTTGAACCCGAGTTTCTGAAAATCAAGCCGGGCGATAAAGTCACCTTCAAACTCGTGACGACGGGGCATGCGCCCGCATCCATCGAAGCCATGATGCCGGCGGGCGCCAAGCCGTTCAGAACCAAGATCAACCAGGGGATTACCGTCGAGTTTACCGAAAAGGGGCTGTACGGCATCAAGTGCATTCCGCATTTCTCGATGGGCAGCGTCATGATCCTGCAAGTGGGCGATGAAGCGAGTCTGGACGATCTGAAGATCAGTTCGGACGTGCCGCCGATCTCGCAAAAACGCTTCAAGGACATCATCGCGCGCGCAAAAGCGGCGGGAGCGAAGTAACTATTTGATCCGTTCCTTTGCGGAACTTCAAAACATCACTGACTAGGGAGTGACATCCATGCAGTTTAAACACCATCATCTGGCGCGCCTGGGCGTGGCGTGCAGCGTGCTGCTGTGCTGTGCGCCGGTGGCAGGCGCGCAGGAAAAGACCGCCGCGCCCGCCGGGGAAACGTCCGGCTCTTCCGGCTCATTCTTCTCGCCGGTCATCGACGATGCGCACTGGAATATTCTGACGCGCACGGTCTATGAGCGCCGCGATTATCAGGGCGGCGCCAAGAGCAACGGCGGCCGCAACGCCTATCTGCCGCGCGCCCGGCGCAGCGACTACGCCGAGGAATGGGGGCTGGGCGTGATGGGCAGCGTCGAATCGGGCTTTACCCGCGGGCCGGTCGGCTTTGGCGTCGATGCCTTCCTCTACGGCGCGCTCAACGTGATGGGCGACGATTACCGCGTCGGCAAGATTCGCCTGCTGCCGCTCGACCAGAACGGCTATGCCCAGGACAGCCTGCTCCGCGGCGGCGTCGCGCTTAAGGCGAAGATCTCGAAAACCACGCTTCGCTTCGGCGAGCAGCGCGTCAAGACGCCGATTTTCAGTTCTTCCGATTCGCGCCTGCTGCCCGAATCGATGCGCGGCCTCTACCTGAATAGCAAGGAATTCAGCACGCTGACCCTACATGCCGGGCACTTTACCGGCTCGACGGACCGCAACTCGCGCGATACCAACAACGCCCTGACCGTCAACTACCTGAACCCGGCTTTTCAACGCGGTGATCACTTCGACCTGGTCGGGCTGAACTGGACGGGCGTGCCGGGCCTGTCGCTCAGCGCCTTTGCTGGCCGCCTGACCGATACCTGGGTAACCGGCTACCTCGGCGCGTTCTACAGCATGACGCTGGCCGACAAGTCGAAGCTTTCTTTTGATTCGCACCTCTATACCAGCCGGGATACGGGCAAGGCCTACGCCGGCGATATCAGCAATACCACCGGCAGCCTGATGGTCTCCTACCAGACGGGCGTGCATAAGGTCGGCCTGGGCTACCAGAAAGTCAGCGGCGATACGCCTTTCGATTACGTCACGCGCGGCGCCATCTGGCTGGGAAATTCCTCGCTGCTTTCCGACTTCAACGCGCCGCACGAACAGTCCTGGCAACTGCGCTACGAGCTGGACGGCAAGGCCTTCAGCCTGCCGGGAGCAAGCCTGGGCGTAGCGTATACACGCGGTTCGGACATCGACGGCACGCGCATGCCGACCAACAGCGGCTATCGCTGGCTGGGCTACGGCAAGGACGGCAAACACTGGGAACGTGACATCTGGTTCCGCTACACCGTGCAATCGGGGGCGGCCAAGGGGCTGGCGATGCTGGCGCGTTACGGCGTTCATCGCGCCAACGACGCACAGGCCGAGCTGGATACCGACCAGATTCGCCTGTCGGTTGAATATCCGTTCGGTAAATAAGCCGGGGCGGGCGGCGGCCC
>CALHZD010000127.1 GCA_938040985.1 uncultured Propionivibrio sp. | reverse complement strand
GCCTCAAATCCTGCAGGATTGGTGTGGAATTCGGGAATAATCTACAGCAGTACCAAAACTTAGGTAAGACTTCGGCCTGTTTATTCCGAATGGCCGATCAGCCGCTCTTCGGTTGCCGTCCGGGAAGATTCGTCCGGCAGGATGTCGTAGCCAATGCTCGAAATTTGCGTACTGATCCAGCGCAGTTCGGAGATCAGGTCAAGGTGGCCGGAGCTGGAAGCCAGCGCATTCGATACCCCCTGGCTGAGCCGCTGGACATGGTCCTTGGAGCTGTTCTGGCACATGTTTTTCATCTCGCGTTTACGCTCAATGAGCATTTCCGCCGTGTCGGGATGCCAGGCCATGATGACTTCACCGGCAAGCTGCGCCGTCCCAATCAGGAAGCGGAACAGCATATCCAGCTCGGATTTGCCCTGCTCGGAGAACTGATAGCCGGAGCGCTTGATCGACTTAAAGATGCCGATCATCGTCTTGCTAATCACGTCGCCTGAATTTTCCAGGCTGGCGGTGTAGCGCAGCAAGGCGGAAACCTTCCGCTGCTCGGCATTGCTCAGATCTTTACGGGTTAAAAATACCGCATAGGCGCGCACGGCCTTGAACAGCCGGTCGACCTTTTCTTCCATGCGCACGATCTCTTCGGTGTCCTCGTACTTTTCCGAGAAGAGCAGTTCCCGCATCTTTTCCAGCATGTTCTGGATCGTGCCGAGAATGCGCAGGATTTCCCGGGTCAGCGAGAGAACGGGGAAAGCCACCGAAACCGTCTCGACCTCCGAGGCTTCCGGAATGTATTTGGGGCAGTTATCGTCAGCAACTTTGTCGGTGGTGACAAAAAAGCGCTCCATGAACCGTGCGATGGTCCCGGCCTGCCAGGCAAAAAGGGCAATCAGCAGCAGGTTGAACAGGATATGCAGCACGACCACCCGGAATCCGGGCTGTCCCGGCACGATGTGATAGACCGCCTGAATCAGACGAAGGCAGATAAAGCAGCCGACGACGCCCGCCAGCTTGATGAGTCCGTGCCCAACAACGATACGGCGCGAGGGCGGGGCCTGATTCATGCTCATAACGATGGGGGGGATGGAATTGCCGACGTTGATGCCCAGAATCGCCGAAATGATCAGCGCGGAATTGTCGGTAATGCCCGCCTGCACAAGCGATGCCCAGAACAGCAAAATGGCGATCGACGAATGCGCTAGCCAGGTCAGGATCGCAAAGAGCAGAAGTGCGATGAACAGTTCGTTGCCGAGCGACATGATAATCGTCCGGATCAGTTCGCTTTCCGCCAGCGCCGAGGACACCTGCCCCATGAAAGTCAGCGCGACGAGGATCATGGCGATGCCGAGCAGAATGCGCCCGAGCTGCTTGATCGGCGAATTGGTTTCGGAATAGCTGGAATGCAGTACGTAGCCCAGAAACATGAGGACGGGCCAGAACGCTTTGAGATTGAGCGTCAGCAGGGCGGCGACAATGGCGCTGCCGGCGTCTGCGCCGAGCATCAGCACTAGGCCATCGGCCACCGGAATAACGCCGGAAGCGGCCAGCGATGAGGTAAAAATGGCCACGGCAATCGAACTTTGCAGGATGGTGGCCGAGCCCGCACCCGCCAGCAGGGCGATCAGGCGGTTTTTCAGCGCCTTGGGCAGGAATTTACGGATCTCAGCGCCATACATCCGCATCACGCCGGTTCTGGCCATACGCACGCCCCACAGCATCAGCGTGGCCGCTCCCAGAATCATCGTCAGTTCGTAGGTTCCCGATTCAGTCATCTACCTTACCGCCCAGAACATTGCCCAACATACCACTCAAAAACCACCCAGGTGATCCACCACCAGACTGGGCTGGCGTATCTGCGTTAGCAGATCTTCGCGCTTGGCTTCGCCGCTCAAGACGAGGATGAAGTCGATACCCGCATTTTCGGCCAGCCGTTTATCCGTCGACAACCGGTCGCCCACCATAACCATCTCGTCGGGCTGAAAGCGTTTGAGGAGCGGCGACAAAATCAAGGTATTGGGTTTGCCGAAAACGATTTCCGGCAAACGTCCGGTCGCCGCCTCGTAAAGTTTGGCGAAGCTGCCGGCGTCGGGCAACGGCCCCTGCGGCGAAGGGCACACGAGATCGGGGTGTGTGGAGAGAAAACGAATTTCCGGTCGCTGGAGCAGCAGGCACGAATCGGCCAGCTTGGCGTAGGTCAGCTCGGTATCGTAGGCCAGCACAACGGCCTGGCAATACGCGCCCGCCGTGAATTCGATCCCCGGCAAGCGTTGTTTCAGGTAGGCCTGGAAGCTCGCGTTACCCACCGGGTACAGGCGCGCGATGCCCTCCGCCTCAAGATAGTCGGCGAGCGGCAGCAGGGGCGACAGGATGCGTTCGACGCCCGTTTCGATGCCGATGCGCGCGAGCTTGCGCACGTAATCCCCCAGGTTTTTGGAGGTATTGTTGGTCAGGAAGTAAATCTCCCGGCGCGCTATATTGCGCCGGATGAAGTCGACGGTGCCGTGAATCGGCTCGTCTCCGAGGTAGACGGTGCCGTCCAGATCGAAGACGAAGCACTTTTTATGTTCGATATTCACGTTACGTCAGCCACTTGAGCGGAATCAGGGACAGCTTCGGGAAGAGCAGCAAGGTCAATAGGACCGCCGCTTCCATCAGCAGGAACGGCGCCATTTTGCGGACAAGATAGCCCATCGAGATGCCGGCCGACCCGCAAACGACGAACAGTACCGTCCCGACCGGCGGCGTAATGACGCCGATACCGACGTTCAGTACGAAAAGCAGACCGAAAAAGTACGGGTCGATGCCGGCGGCGTTGGTGAGCGGATAGAACACCGGCGCGAACAGCAGGATGTTCGGCGTCAGATCCATGACCATGCCGGCGGCGAACAGAAAAATCATGATCGCGAGCAGCAGCAGGGTCGGCGTCGGCACCAGCGGCTGGAAGAAAGCCGTCATCTGCGCCGGAATCTGCGCCGCGGTGATAAACCAGCCGACGGCCGTCGCCGCGCCGACGATCAGCATGACCACCGCCGTGCTGCGCGCCGCCGTGGCGCTGACGCGCAGCAGGTCGCGCAGGGGAAGCTCGCGGTAATAAAGCATCGTCACGGCGATGGCATAAACGGCGGCGAAGGCGCCGCCTTCGGTCGGCGTAAAAATGCCGCCGCGGATGCCGCCCAGCAGCAGTACCGGCAGCATGAAGGCCGGCGTCGCCTCTTTCAGGATGCTGATGGCTTCTGCGCGCGTAAAGGTGATCGTTTCCGAATAGCCGTCTTTCTTGACAACGAAATACCACATGACCAGCAGGAACAGGCCAATCAGCAGACCGGGCGCCAGGCCGATCATGAACAGCTTGGTGATCGACAATTCCATCGTCGCGCCAAGCAGGATAAAGTTGGCTGAAGGCGGGATGATCGGCCCCAGGATGGCGCCCGAGGCAATCACGCCGCCCGCGCGGCCGCGGTCATAGCCGGCATCCTTCATCATCGGATAAAGAATCCCCATCAGCGCCGCCGCTTCACCGACCGAACTGCCCATCAGGCCGGCAAAAATGATCGAGGCGATGATCGTTGCGTAGCCCAGCCCCCCTTTCACGCGGCCGATCATCAGCTGCGCCAGCAAAATGACGCGCTTGGACAGGCCGCCCTTGGCCATGATCTCGCCGGCAAAAACAAAGAAGGGAATGGCCATTAACGGGTAATTATTGACGCCGTCGACCATCGCCTGGGGAATGATCATGAAGTCGCCGTCGCCGGAATACAGCATCAGAACAATGGCGGAAAGCACCATGACCAGCGCGATCGGAATATTGAGCAGCAGGAAGAAAAACAGGCTGCCGAGGAAAACGAGCAGTTCCATGTCAGAACTCCTTTTTCACGCGCACAAATTCGGATGCGGGCTTTTTGATTGTGCGCAGGAGTTCGCGCCCGCGAATGAGAATGACGGCAAACGCCATGACCGGCAGCGTGCCATTGACAAAAGCCATGTTCAGGCCGGTCGCCACCGTCGAGGTATCGATCGTCTGTTCCACCAGCGATACGCCGCCAATGAGCAGCAGCAGCAGCGCCGCCAGCGCCAGCAGCTGCGCAAAGATATCGACGGTTTTTTTGGTGACGCCGCTGAGCAAATTCGTCAGCATATCAACGGCGATGTGCCGTCCGCGGTAAAACCCTTCGATGGAACCGAAGAAGGTGATGTACATAAACAGAATGCGCGCCCACTCTTCACTGGGCGCAAAGCTCGATCTAAACGCGTAGCGGAGGATCGCGTTGTAAAAGACCAGTCCGATCATGGACAGGAAAATCACCGCGCAGAATATCTGGAAGATCACTTCCGCCTTGCTGTCTTTTTCCTCTGGTTTCTCGGGCATAAGCTCGCTCATCGTGACGCTCCTGTTTTTCCTGGATTGACGACCTCTAATTTCAGCAGCGACGCGGTGCGGGCAAGCGCATCGAAACGCCCGACAACCGCCATGTACGGAACAGCGGCGAACTCCCGGCGCCGCCGCTCCGATTTTTTCATCCCTTAAACAACAGCGGGACTAGCGAAACAGCGCCGGAAGATGGCCGTCCCAAGCGCATCTTCCGGAACGATCTACGGCAACTTACTGGTACTGCTTCACGCTTTCCAGAATTTCCTTGGCGTTCGGCACGGTATCGTAGAACAGCTTCCAGGTGCCCTCGCCGGCTTTCTTCAGCGCGGCCTTAAACTCGGCATTGGGCGTTACGATCTTACCGCCGCCCTTGGTAATTTCCTCAACAGCCTTTTTCTCCACATCGGCGGCCATTTTCCACACGTCTTCAGCCGAACGCTTGGCGGCGTCGTCAAAGACCTTGCGGTCTTCCGGCGGCAGTTTGTTATAGAAGTCGTTGTTGATGTACAGCGAGTGGATCACCAGGATATGGCCGGACAGCGTGATATTCGGCGCAATTTCGTACATCTTCAGCGCAACGATGTCGGAGAATGGGCTGTCGCCACCATCGATCGTACCTTGATCGAGCGCCGC
This sequence comes from uncultured Propionivibrio sp., assembly GCA_938040985.1. Classification (GTDB taxonomy): domain Bacteria; phylum Pseudomonadota; class Gammaproteobacteria; order Burkholderiales; family Rhodocyclaceae; genus Propionivibrio. Next base: position 3,061 of record CALHZD010000127.1, on the reverse strand, counting down.
CGGCACTTCGGCAAACGGCATCGGCTGACCGCTTTGGCCAAGCTGTTTGGCAAATTCCAGATAAAGCGGAATGTTCGGTACGCGCATGCGCAGTCCCTTCAGGTCATTCACGCTGCTGATCGGTTTTTTGGTGTAGAAATGGCGGAAACCGAGCGGGAAGGCATTGAGCATGGTCAGGCCGGATTTTTCCGCAAAGCCTTTATTGATCAGCTTGAAGGTTTCTCCATTCATCGCCTTGTGCGCGTGATCCAGGCTGTCGTACAGCATCGGCGTTTCCAGCATCGCCATGGCCGGGAACAGCGATGAAGTCTGCGTGCCCGTTGCGCACATCTGGATGATGCCCTTGCGCGTCTGGGCGATATAGGCATCTTCCTTGCCAAGCTGGCTGTTCGGGAAGACGCGCACGTCGTATTTACCCTTGGTGCCTTCCATGACGTACTTGGCGAAAAGCTTCATGCCGATGGTTTCCGGCTCGCCTTCCGGTTTCATGCCGGCGATCTTGACCACAATTTTCTTTTCGGCTGCGAAAGCCGGCATCGTCGAAGCGCCAAGCAAAGCCAGCGCCGATAAAAGAAGAATTCTGCGTTTCATAATCCCTCCAGAAAAAAGAATGACCACCATCCCACCATGCGCCATTGCCTTGTACAGCAGCAAGTCTGCCGTGATACGCGGCTCCGGCAACCCGATTCCAGCAACCGACATACGTCGCAGATTTTAGCGACCCTCAATCCGCAAATCGGCTACCGGAAAATACCAGCCAAACGCTTCGGCGTAAATCCGTGAAATACGAAAAAAACGCATTTTTACGCCCATGATGCTCGGTTCCGTTTAGAACAGTCTGCGCGGTTACGCCGGCGCTGAGAAATATTCGTCGTACTTTGCTCTGGCCTCATCGCCAAACAGGATTTCACAGGCTTCCAGCAAGCCTTTTGCCTGACGGATGTCCTCACGCCGCATGGTCAGGGCGAGCATTGAACGCCGCCGCAAAAAGTCTTCAAGCCGCACAATCATTTCCTGGCGCTGCATTAAGGCGATTTCACCGCGCAGGTAGTCCGCGCCTTCGATGATGGTTTCGGCCTGACGCGAATCTGCGCGAATCATGGCGAGCAGTTCGAGGGCGCGCCTGTCGTAACGCCGCCACAGCCGTTCGCTAATCGTTTCGGCATCCTGCGACGAAGCCGGCCTGTCAAGATTCATTTCTTTGGCCTGGCGCTCGAAGTCCGCACGCACCGAGGCGGACGGCTCGCCGTACCATTTGTAGTCTGGCTGCGGAACGTCGATGCCCATTCCGGAAACAATGCCGCTGATTTCGTCGCCGACATTGACGCAATCGGTCAGCTTTCCGCCAAAAATACTGATGTGCTTCGTCTCACGATTGATGTCGACTTCGTGCTTGCGCGACAGCAAAAGCCAGTCGCGCTCACCGCTGCCGCCGCCGGCGCGCTTGACAACCAGCGGACGCACGCCGCAACGCTCGGCGATGATGTCGGCAGACGTCAACGGTTTACCCAGTTTCAGACGTTTGTTGATGTTATCAAGCACAAAGCGGCGATCTTCTTCCGTCACTTCGCTGTAAGGCGACTCAACGCGCGTATCCGTGGTGCCCACGCAGGTGCGGTTGCCCATCGGGATGGCAAAAAACAAGCGCCCGTCATCAGCAAAGAAAGTCAGGATTTTTCGGTGCGTCGTTACCTGCGGAACGATCAGATGGATGCCCTTTGAGAACAGGTGCTTGTGCTCGGTCTGCTCGCCGGTCAGCGCATTGTGTTCATCAACGAAAGGCCCTGCGGCGTTGATCAGCGCGCGCGCACGGATTTCCAGCGTTTTTCCCGAAATTACGTCACGCGCCTTGGCCACCCACACATCGCCCTCGCGCCGCGCGCCCAGCGATTCGACGTAATTTGCCGCAACGCAGCCGCGATCCATCGCCGAACGGACAAACTGGAAGACGAAACGCGCGTCGTTATCGCGCAGATAGGCATCGGAATACTCAAAGCCCCCAAAATAATTGTCGGTGCTGACCACCGGCTCTTCCTGCTCGGTCAGCCGCCGGCTCAGCAAGCGCGGCGGACGGGTAAAACAATTGCCGAACAGCCAATAAACCCAGGTGCCCATCCAGATAAACCAAGGGGGAAAACGGAAACCTTTTTCGATCGTCGTGAAGAAGCGGATTTCCTGAATCCGCGAAGGGTAATTTTCCAGCAGGTGATTGCGGCTTTTGCATAAGCCGCGCACCAACGCAAAATCGTGGCTTTCCAGATATTTGATACCGCCCCAGGCCAAATTGCTCGACTGCTGGCTGGTAAAACCGGCAAAGTCGCGCCGGTCGATCAATGCGACCTTCACGCCCTTCCCCGACAGCGCCGCTGCGGCAACGGCGCCATTGACGCCGCCGCCGATGACCAGAACATCATGCACGCCCTGGCCGAGTTTTTCGATATTGCCCGCCCTCAGTTCCATCTGGAAGCCTCCCTCATGCATCGTGCAAGCCGGTTAAATTTGATGTCAACAAACCGAAAAACTGTTCATACAAAAACATTCATTGCGTCACTTGTTTTCGTTTACGAACACTAATTCTGGCATGACGACTTGTCAACGAAAAAACGCGGTTTTACCGCACAGCGAAAATGCCTGTCGAGAGCGGAGAAGCCCGGCAACAAAGCACCGCCGGAGCCCGCGTAAATAGGGCATTCCCGAAGGGGGCGCCCAAAAACCCGCGTATTTAGGGCATCTCCAAAGGGAGGCCACAAGCCCTTTATTTACGGGCATCTCAGAGCGCCTGCCCTGAAGCCCTTGTAAACAGGGCATTTCCAGGCAAGTGCTCTGAAGCCCTTTACCCATAAAGGTTTCAGAGATACCTACCCGGAGACACTTTATCCACGCGGGTTGCAGAGGGGTGATCGGACACGGCATTTCAATTTATGTTTTGTGATGCCCTGAAGCCCTTGTATTTAGGGGATTTCAGAGCATTTTATGTTTTCTGGCCTGCTGAGATGCCCTGTCCATACGGGTTCCAATGCACTCTGCTTGGAGAGCTTTTATCCATGCGGTTTCCCAAAGA
>CALHZD010000126.1 GCA_938040985.1 uncultured Propionivibrio sp. | reverse complement strand
AAAAAACGGAAACGGATTTTACCCGCCTACGCCCGCGCCTTGCGCCTTCCCCCGCCGCAATCCGGGCATTTCCAGAGCGGTGCGCTGAAACCCTTGTCAACGGGTATCTCAAAGGGGTTGCCCGAAGTCCTTTATCCACGCGGACTTCCGGGCAGGCGCTCTGAGGTGCCCTATCCATGCGGGTTTCCGGGCATCCTCGGAGATGTCCGTGGATAAAGGGTTTCAAAGAGTTGGTCGGGTACGGTATTCCGGTTTATGTTTTTTGACGCCCTGAGTCCCACGTATTTAGAGGGCTTCAGGGCATTTTATGTTTTCTGCCCTATTTTTACAGAATTCAGAGGGGTGCTCTGAAGCCCTTGTAAATAGGGCATCTCAGGATACTTGCCCTGAAGTCCTTTATCCATGCGGGTTTCGGGGCATCTCCCCGACAGGGGGAAAATTAGAAAAACCCAGGGGCGAAAGCGCAGGCGCATCTACCAAAAGAGATGGCCTGAAGCCCGCGTAAACAGGGCATCTCCGGGCACAACGCCCGCCAGCCCTTTATTTATAAGGGCTTCAGAGGGGCGGGAAAATATCTGGCGCGACCTGCCGGCTCCACTGACTGCCTTTTTCGGTACCATGTCTGCCGCCGTTCTTTTTTCCGCCCACCATGTCTTCAACGCTACCACCGCCTTCCGGCAGCCCTCTCTGCCAGCCTTTCCGCCTCGTTCTCGATACCAATATCGTCATGGATCTATTGCATTTTGCCGATCCGCATACGGCGGCGCTGGCGGACGGGCTGAACAGCGGACGCCTGCAATGCTTCACCGACGCGGAATGTCTGGCGGAACTGGCGCGCGTCGCCGGATACCCGGAATTTGGATTGGACCTTGCGGCGCAAAACGCCCTGCTGGCACGCTACTGCCGTCTGGCGCACCGATGTGAAGCCGGCGAAGCAGCGGACGGCGCCGGCGACGCCCATGCCCACCTACTGCACCGGCCTCTGCCGCAATGCCGCGACCCCGACGACCAGAAATTCCTCATCCTCGCCGGGCGCTGCCGCGCCGACCTGCTGCTCACGCGCGACAAAGCCCTGCTGCGCCTGGATGCCTCTCCCAGAATCCGGCCGGCGCGTACGCGGCTCCCCTTCCGCATTGTCACGGCCGCAGCGGCCGGCCCGATGCTCTCAGGCGGACGCACGGCGCCGGAAGACCCAGCGTCGCGCATCTGAGGCTGCCGCGTCGAAGCAGTACCCCTGCGCAGAAAAATCCTTGAGGCCTTCGGCCGAGGACAATCGCGCCGTGATGGCAAAGCGCGCCATGAGGCCGCGGGCGCGCTTGGCATGAAAGCTGATGACTTTGTAGCGGCCGCCTTTCCAGTCCTCGAACACCGGCTGGACGACGGGCGCGGACAGGCGGCGCGGATCGATCGCCCGGAAATACTCTGCCGAAGCCAGATTGACCAGCGTTGCCGCCTGGCCGGGCAGCGCCCGATTGAGCGCCTCGGTGAGGCGATCGCCCCAGAAGGCATACAGATCCTTGCCGCGCGGATTCTCCAGGCGCGTGCCCATTTCCAGCCGATACGCCTGAATCAGATCCAGCGGCCGCAGCAGGCCGTACAGGCCAGACAGAATGCGCACATGCCGCTGCGCAAAATCGAAATCGGCAGGCGACAGCGCGGACGCATCCAGCCCTTCATACACGTCGCCGGCAAATGCCAGCGCCGCCGGTTTGGCGTTATCCGGCGTAAACGGCGTCGACCAGGCCGCGTAACGGCCGGCGTTCAACGCCGCCAGGGCGTCGCTGATGCCCATCAGCCCGGCCAGCGCGTCGGGCGAGAATTCGCGCAAACGCTCGACCAAGATGCGCGACTCATCAAGCAACTCCGGCGTTGTCGCGGCAAGCCCGGCGAGATTCGGTGGCAGCGGGGAAAAATCCAGCGTCTTCGCCGGCGAAAGAATGATGAGCATAGCTTTCCTCTGAAATTTTCAGTTTATGTTTTCTGATGCCCCGGAGCCCTTGTATTTAAAGGGCTCCGGGGCGATTTATGTTTTCTGCCCTATTTTGGGTTTCGGCGGGGCGCTCCAGAAGTCTAAATAGCGGCTCGACTTTGCCAAAAGACAAGGCGGCGAGCCGCAGGCAGTACGAGTAGTACGGCAAGGCGAGCCAACGCCGTATTTTGGTAAAGGAAGCCGCTATGGCTCGACTTTGCCAAAGACAAGGCGGTAAGCCGTAGACAGTACGAGTAGTGCGGCAAGGTCAGGGCAACACAGCAACGCCATATTTTGGTAAAAGAAGCCGCTATTTCAGGCTTTGCCGGTGTTTTCGAGATATTCGATGATCAGTTGCAGGTTCTGCACGCCGTTGAATTCGTTGATGGATAGTCGGTAAACGGCGCGAATCGTGCCGTGGACGGCATCGCTGAAGTTGAAGCAGATGGCGTCGAACAGCGCCGTGCCCTTGCGCAGACGCAGCTTTAGGTGCCTGTCTTTGAGCAGACGTTGGTGTTCGACGACGAATTCGTCGGTAAACAGCGGCGGCGGAAAACCTTGCCCCCAGACTTCTTCATCCAGCATCTTCGCCGTTTCGAGCGACAGATAACCCGTTTCCAGCGCGCCGTCGGTTTCCAGCGTGCGGGTCAGCGCGGCGGGGTCGAGCAGTTCGCCGGCTACTTCGGCCAGACATGCCCGGAAGCGGGGAAAATCCACTTCCATGATGCTTGCGCCGGCGGCCATGGCGTGCCCGCCAAAACGCTTGAGCAGGCCGGGGGCGCGTTTGTCGATCAGGTCGAGCGCATCGCGCAGGTGCAGGCCGGGAATCGAGCGGCCAGAGCCTTTCAGCTCATTGTTGGTAACGAGCGCGTCGGCAGCCGGCACTGAATCTTCAGAATGTTCGCCTTGAGCGGCCTGGTGGCCTTCGCTGCGCGCAAAGGCGAATACCGGCCGATGGCGCTGTTCCTTGATGCGCGCGGCCAGGATGCCGATGACGCCCTGATGCCAGGCGGGGTCGAAGAGGGCGATGGCGGCTTCGTCGGATTCACTGGTTTCGGACGATTGCCCGGCCATCCCGGCCAGCGCGCGCATCGCCTGTTCCTGCATGCCGGCTTCGATGGTTTTGCGCTCGCGGTTGTAGGTGTCGAGTTGCTGCGCCAGAGTGAGGGCTTGCGTTTCGTCGTCGGTGAGCAGGGTTTCGATGCCGGTCGACATGTCGGCAAGACGACCGGCGGCATTGAGGCGCGGCCCGGCGATGAAGCCGAGATCGAACGCCGTCGCCCGCGCCGGGTCGCGGCCGGCGGCGCGGAGCAGCGCGCGCAGACCGGGCGTCAGCCGGCCCGCGCGGATGCGCTTTAAGCCCTGGTGTACGAGGAGACGGTTGTTGTGGTCGAGCGGGACGACATCGGCGACGGTGCCGAGCGCGACGAGATCGAGCAAGGATGCGAGGTTCGGCCCGCTGCCGTCGGCAAAGCGCCCGCGCGCGCGCAGTTCGGCGCGCAGCGCCAGCATGACGTAGAAGATGACGCCGACGCCAGCCAGGTTTTTGCTGGGGAAATCACAGCCCGGTTGATTCGGATTGACGATGCAGTCGGCCTCGGGCAGGGTGGCGCCGGGCAAGTGGTGGTCGGTAATCAACGTCGCCATGCCCAGTTCCCGGGCGCGGGCGATGCCGTCGAAGCTGGCGATGCCGTTATCGACGGTCACGAGCAGTTCGCAGCCGCGCGCTGCTGCCAGGTCGGCGAGCGGCGGCGTCAGGCCGTAGCCATCGGTAAAACGGCTGGGCACCAGGTAATCGACATGAACGCCTTGCGCGCCGGCCAGCGCCCGCAAGGCGCGGATGCCGACGGCGCAGGCGGTGGCGCCGTCGCAGTCGTAGTCGGCAACGATGAGGATTTTTGCCTGTGCCTCAATGGCATCGGCGAGCAGTACGGCGGCGTCGGCCGCATGGGTCAGGCGTTCGGGCGGGAGCAGTGCGGCGAGGCCGTAATCGAGCTCGTTGCGGCCGGCGATGCCGCGCGCGGCATACAGGCGCGCCAGCAGGGGATGTACGCCGTCCTGTTCGAGCCGCCACTGGCTGCGCGGCGGCGCGCGGCGGGCGCTCAGGCGGGTCGGCAGGCGGGTGGAATGTGCGTTGTGGTCGTCAAAGGCGTTCGGGTCGGATGGGGGCATCGTTTTATTTGCGCGTTATTGCGTGTCGTGGTTCATCGGTGCGGTCGGCGGCCTGCTGCACTTTAAATTTGTGGAAGGCCGCAGGCCGCGCGCATCGGTAAGGGGTGCGGAAGAGTGTACTATAGGCGCCTTGTTTATCTTTCAGCGGGCTACCGCGCAGATACCGCACAGAATATGGCATTGCCTTATGAATTGGCCATTGGTTTGCGCTACACGCGCGCCAAGCGGCGTAACCATTTTATTTCCTTCATTTCGCTGATTTCGATGCTCGGCATTGCGCTGGGGGTGACGGCGTTGATCGTCGTGCTGTCGGTGATGAACGGCTTCCAGAGCGAGCTGCGCGGGCGCATCCTGGCGGTTGTCTCGCATATCCAGATCAGCGGAGCCAATGGTGATATGACCGGCTGGGAGGCGGTGGCGGCGCAGGCCTCCGGACAGCCGCATGTGCTGGCGGCTGCGCCTTACGTGCAGGCGCAGGGCATGCTCTCTTCCGGCCAGTCGGTGCGCGGCGCGATGGTGCGCGGCATTTTGCCCGAACTGGAAGATAAGGTGGCCGATTTTAGGCCGCATATGAAGGAAGGGGCGCTCGAGTCGCTGACGCCGGGTTCGTTCAATGTTGTGCTGGGCAGCGAACTGGCGCGCGCATTGGGCGTTTTTGTTGGTGACAAGGTGACGGTGATCGCGCCGCAGGGCGTGGTAACGCCGGCCGGTATCCTGCCGCGCCTGAAGACGTTTACCGTGAGCGGCATTTTTGAAGTGGGCATGTTCGAGTACGACAGCGGAATGGCACTGATTCGCATGGAAGATGCGCAGCTCCTCTATCGGCTCGATGACCGCGTTTCCGGCGTGCGCCTGAAGCTCGATGACCTGTTCATGGCACCGCGCGTGGTGCGCCAGCTGGCGAATACGCTCAATACGCCGGCCTATATCAGCGACTGGACGCAAAGCCATGCGAATTTTTTCCGCGCCGTGCAGATCGAGAAAAACATGATGTTCATCATTCTTTCCTTGATCGTTGCCGTCGCTGCGTTCAACATCGTTTCGACGCTGGTCATGGCGGTGACCGACAAGCAGGCGGATATTGCCATTCTGCGCACATTGGGCGCCAGCCCGCGCAGCATTATGGGCATCTTTATCGTCCAAGGGGCGCTGATCGGCTTTATCGGTTTGGGGCTGGGCGTCGTTGGCGGCGTGACGCTGGCGCTCAATGTCGATGTGGTCGTGCCGTTTATCGAGCGTCTGCTCGGTACGCAACTGTTCGACAAGCAGGTGTATTACATCCCCAGCCTGCCTTCCGAACTGCAATGGCGCGATGTGACAACCGTGACGGGCGTTTCTTTCATCCTGTCGCTGGTGGCGACTTTGTATCCCAGCTGGCGCGCTTCGCGCGTCAATCCGGCGGAGGCGCTGCGTTATGAGTAAGGTCGAGAACGTTGTCCTCGCCTGTCGCGGACTACGCAAGGTATTCCGTGAAGGCGCCGGCGCGGCCAATAAGGTGCCGGTGCTGAGCGGCGTTGATCTTGCCGTGGCAGCGGGCGAACGTGTGGCGATCGTCGGCGCTTCTGGATCCGGTAAAAGTACGCTGCTGCATCTGCTCGGTGGCCTCGATACGCCGAGTAGCGGCGAAATCGCCTTGATGGGCAAGAACCTGGCCAAAATCGGCGATGCCGAACGCGGTGAGCTGCGTAACCGCCATCTGGGCTTCGTTTACCAGTTCCATCATCTGCTGCCCGAATTCAGTGCGCTGGAAAATGTCGCGATGCCGCTGATGATCCGGCGCACAGAAAAAAGCGAGGCGGAAGCGCGTGCGGCGGCGATATTGACGGAGGTCGGGCTGGCGCATCGCCTGGACCATACGCCGTCAGAACTTTCCGGCGGGGAGCGGCAGCGGGCGGCTATTGCTCGTGCGCTGGTGACCGAACCGGCCTGCGTGTTGGCCGATGAACCGACCGGCAATCTTGACCGGCAGACCGCCGAAGGCGTGTTTGAGCTGATGCTCACGCTGAATCGATCGCGCCGGACGAGTTTTATCATTGTTACCCATGATACGGCGCTCGCCGGCCGCGCCGATCGTATCCTAACCTTGTGCGATGGCGTGCTGCATGATGCGTCGCTACGCTGACGCTTGAGTTTAAAGACGATAAAAGACGATAGGGCGTTCTATCTCGTCGAATGCCTGGGAATGGGGGTGGTGGTGGCCGCGGTACTACACGGTTTTGCCGTGTTAGCTTTTTCTGAAAGCGATAAAGGTTTCTTGATTGATCAATGAGGATGGGTGGAAGGCATATCACCCGTTCTTGTCGGTTTGAATCGCGGTTCCTGCATCGGGGCTCATTCCGCCATATCCAATCAAGGCGACGAGTCCAACAGCGGCGATCAGCACGAACGACCGCTGATAGTTTTCCAGTGCATAGGGCGTTGCCGAGGCCGACGCGGCGCATCTCAACGCCAAGGCTCCCAACCCGACGCCTAAACTCGAGGCGAGCTGGAGGGCGGTACTGTAGAGCGTGTTGGCCGACGACATCTTCTGTTGCGGTACGTCCGCATAAGCCACCGTATGCAAGGTGCTCAACTGTACGGAACGGAAACTTCCCATCAGAAACAGGACGCCGATGATGGCGAAAACGGGGAAGGCTGCGTTGAACAGTGCACAGGCAGCGGTGGACAGCGAAAGCAGCAGTGCATTGAAAAAGAGAATGTGCTTGATGCGCCAGCGGTGCATCATCCACACCGTGAAGGGCTTGGTGATCAGATTGCCCAACATCAGCGAGAGCAGCAGCAATCCGGAGTGGAAGGCATTGAAATGCAGTCCTTCTTGAAACAGCAGCGGCAGCAGAAACGGCGTTGCCCCGATAACCATCATCGACAACATGCCGTAAGTGATGGTCACTGAATAGGTAGGAACGCTCATCACTGAATAGTCTATCAGCGGCGACCGGGAATGCAGGGAATGGCGGACGCTCAGCGCAAACAATAGAAAGCATGCGAGCAGCAAAGCAAGGGCGCGAGCAAAATCAGCATCATTGCTGCCCAGCAACTCCAGGCTGTACATTAGCCCCGAAAGCGACAGGGCGTTCAGCAGGAAGTCGGACACATCCAGTTTCCCCCGCAGCTTGTTTGCCGGTTGTTTGGGAATGTATTGGATTGCCAGAGCGAAAACGAGTAAACCAATCGGAATGTTGAGAAAGAATATCCAGCGCCACGAGAGATAGGTGGCGAGAAAACCGCCGACGGGCGGACCAACTACAGGGGCGATGAGCCCCGGCGTGGTAATCCACGCGATGGCGTTTACCAGGTCGCGCTTGTCGCAGTTCTTCAGGACGGCCAGCCGCCCTACGGGCACCATCATCGCTCCTGCAATACCCTGCGCAAAACGCACGATGGCAAACTGCGTCAGGCTGTGGCAGAGCGAGCACAGGACGGAGGCGCCAATAAAGCCCAATACGGCATAAGCGAACAGCGAACGTGTGCCATATCTGTCGGCTGCCCAGCCGCTGACGGGAATAAATACTGCCAGCGAAACCATGTATGCCGTGATGCCTACGCTCATCCTGCCGCTTTCCACGCCGAAGTTGGCAGCCATCTGTGGCAGGGCTGTGACCAAAGCGGTCGAGTCGATGTATTCCATGAAAAAAGCCACGGCCACAAGGGCGATGACTATTCGTGAAACATGCTGTTTCATCTGATTGCTTCCCTGGATCGGGGTATTGCGGTGCTTTTCGGACGGTTTTTATCAATTCAGCTATAACACTGCCTCTAACTGGATTTGCCGTCGTCTAGTGTTTACGGTGTTTTGTCGAACGCTATGTTATTTGTGCAGCACGTGGGGTTACATGAGGTTTATGCATGGCGGAAAATTTTTCTTCAGATTTTCTTCCGCCGTATCTTTGCGACACGCGGCCGGCTACACGTG
>CALHZD010000125.1 GCA_938040985.1 uncultured Propionivibrio sp. | reverse complement strand
CTCGTGATTTTCGATGATGCCGTTATGAACGACCGCCAAACCGCCCGATACATGCGGATGTGCGTTGCGCTCGCTCGGGACGCCATGCGTCGCCCAGCGCGTATGGGCAATGCCCGTTTCACCGCTGGCGGCGGACCGCTCGGCCTGCGCCGCCAGTTCTGAGACGCGCCCGACGGCGCGCAAACACTGTAAGCCGCCCTTGCCGATCAAGGCCAGTCCGGCCGAGTCATAGCCGCGATACTCAAGCCGCCGTAAGCCCTCCAGCAACACAGATACGACATTGTGATCAGCAACCGCAGCAACGATGCCACACATTTTTTTACTCCGCACCTCAAACAGAATATTTCAACGTCTCAACGCGCAAAACGCCAGGCGAGTATCGCGCTTGTGCGTTGTCCTCAATCCGAAGGGGGCAGCCCCTATCGCGTTCATTGCACACTCATTGCCGTAAAAAAGAAAATCCACTCAAAAATCATGGACGGCCGCAAGCTTATCACCCTTCCTTACCGGGGCGTTTCCAGCCGGGAATCGAAGTCTGCGGCGCGCGCGAAACGGTCAGCGCGCCATCCGGCGCATTTTTGGTCAGTGTCGTACCGGCGCCCAGAGTGGCTCCGCGGCCCACCGTCACCGGCGCAACCAGTTGCGTATCCGATCCGATGAAGGCATCGTCCTCAATCACCGTCTGATGTTTATGGGCGCCGTCGTAATTGCAGGTGATCGTCCCCGCGCCGATATTGACGCGCCGGCCGACGCGGGCATCGCCGATATAGGCGAGATGATTGGCCTTGGCGTGCGCGGCAAACGCGCTCTTTTTAACTTCGACGAAATTGCCGATGTGAACGTCCTCGGCCAGCGTCGTCCCCGGGCGCAGACGGGCAAAAGGGCCAATACGGCCATGCGCGCCGACAACAGCTTCTTCGATATGCGTAAAGGCGGCCAGACGACTGCCCGCTTCGATGGCGGCGTCCTTAAGCACGCAGTTGGGGCCCAGCTCGACGCCGTCGCCCAGCGCCACCCGCCCTTCAAACACGCAGTTGACGTCGATAAATACGTCGCGCCCGCAGACAAGCTCGCCGCGCACGTCGATACGCGCCGGGTCGGCCAGGCGCACGCCCTGCGCCATGAGCCGCTCGGCCTGACGGCGCTGGTAGATACGCTCCAGTTCCGCCAGTTGTGCCTTGTCATTGACGCCAAGCGCTTCCCATGGCGCATCCGGCTGTGCGGTGCGCACCGGCACGCCGTCGGCAATCGCCATGCCCACAATGTCGGTCAGATAATATTCATGCTGCGCGTTGTCGTTCGACAGGCGCCCGATCCACTCGCCGAGGCGAGCCGTGGGCACGGCCATAGCGCCGGTATTGATCTCGCGGATAGCGCATTCTGCCGGCGTTACATCTTTCTGCTCGACAATCCGCACGACTTCGCCCGCGGCATTGCGCACGATGCGGCCATAGCCGTGCGGATCGGCCGGTTCGACGGTCAGAATCGCCAGCGCATCGTGCGCCTCGCGAACCAGTCGTCGCAGTGTTTCCTCGCGGATCAATGGCCCGTCGCCATTTAACACCAGCGTCGTTTCCGCCGCAGCCGCCAGATGCGGCAAGGCCTGCATGACGGCATGTCCCGTCCCCAGCTGCGGCGACTGCAAAACCCAGGAAATATCCGGCGCATCCAGCGCAGTGCGCACGGCTTCGCCGCCATACCCGTAGACCACGCACAGCGTTTCCGGATGCAGGCTGCGCGCCGTATCGATGACGTGCGCGACCAGCGCCTTGCCGGCAAGGGGATGCAACACTTTGGGCAAGTCAGAATGCATCCGCTTTCCCTGGCCAGCAGCCAGAATGACAATATTCATCGTTTCCACTCCGTGAAGCCGTTGCGGAGCAATGCGCCACAACGGGCAGTAAGAATGGCGGCAATTATATTCGCCATTTATCAGAGCAGCTGTCTGGAGATGCCCTGTTTACGCAGATTTCGGCGGAGCGTTCCAGAAGCGCAAATGGCGGCTCGACTTTGTCAAAAGACAAGGCGAGCCAAGACCGTATTTTGGCAAAAGAAGCCGCCATTTTTCCGGTTTATGTTTTTTGATGCCACGAAGCCCTTGTATTTAAAGGGCTCCCGGGCATTTTATGTTTTCTTCTCTTTTTTCCACCCTGTTTGTGCCGATTTCCGGGGCGAAGCCCACGCCGTATTCTGGCGAAGAGGGTTCGCTGTTTCGGATGGAAATGATACGCAGCGTGGCGTCTGACCGGCATGATTTGTGCTGCCTGGGGGCTGGCCGTGTTACGATTTTGCCCTTGTCGAAAGGATCGCCGCATCGGCGCTTTGCGCCCATCGCGGAAGACGGCATGGCTCATGACGTGGATCATGAAAAATTTGCCGCCGGCATCCTGATGACAGTCCAAAATATCTCTGTTCTCATGACATGGAGCTTTAAATGCCACTGACTATTGGCGTGCCGCGTGAAATTTTTCCCGGCGAAAAACGGGTTGCGACTGTTCCTGATGTCGTCGAAAAGCTGATCAAGCTTGGATTCAAGGTTGCGATTGAATCTGGCGCGGGCGAAGCGGCGAATTTCAATGATGAGGCTTATCGCGCAGCCGGCGCGGAAATCGTCGCCGACGCCGCCCAGCTCTGGGCCGGCGCTGACATTATTTTCAAGGTACGCGGCCCGACGGCAGAAGAAGTCGCGCTGATGCGCGAAGGCAGTACGCTGATTTCCTTCATCTGGCCCGCCCAGAATCCGGAACTCATGCAGCAACTGGCTGCCCGGAAAGCGACCGTTCTGGCCATCGACTCGCTGCCTCGCCAGCTTTCCCGCGCCCAGAAAATGGATGCATTAACTTCGATGGCCGGCATCAGCGGCTACCGGGCCGTCATTGAAGCGGCAAATGCTTTTGGCCGCTTTTTCAATGGCCAGATTACGGCCGCCGGCAAGGTGCCTCCCGCCAAAGTTTTCATCGCCGGGGCGGGTGTCGCCGGCCTGGCGGCGATCGGCACGGCGGCCAACCTGGGCGCCATCGTGCGCGCCAACGATACGCGCGCCGAAGTCGCCGACCAAGTCAAGTCGCTGGGGGGTGAGTTCGTCAAGGTAGATTACGAAGAGGACGGCTCTGGCGGCGGCGGTTACGCCAAGGTGATGAGCGAAGGCTTCCAGCAAGCCCAGCGCAAGATGTATGCCCAGCAAGCCAAGGAAGCAGACATCATCATCACGACCGCGCTGATTCCCGGCAAGCCCGCGCCCAAACTGATCACCGAAGAGATGGTGAAAAGTATGAAACCGGGCAGCGTCATCGTCGATATGGCGGGCGAACAGGGTGGCAACTGCGAGCTGACCGAGCCGGGCAAGGCCATCGTCAAATATGGCGTCACGATCATCGGTTACACGGATCTGCCCAGCCGTCTGTCGAAACAGTCTTCGACACTGTACGCCACCAATCTGCTTCGTTTAACCGAAGAGTTGTGCAAGACCAAGGACGGCACCCTGAACGTTAATATGGAAGATGATGCCATTCGCGGCTTGACCGTCATCAAGAATGGCGAGATCACCTGGCCGCCCCCTCCGCTGAAACTTCCCGCGCCGCCGCCCGCCAAGCCTGCGGCCGCAGCACCTGCGCCTGCCGCGAAAAAAGGGCATGGACACGGCGCCAGTGGCGAGCCGATGCCGGCCAGTACGCTAGCCATCATCGGCGGCATCATTGCCGTGCTCTTCGTGCTGGTCGGCCTGACGGCGCCGCCCGCCTTCTTGTCGCACTTTACCGTGTTCGTGCTGGCCTGTTTCGTGGGCTATATGGTGGTTTGGAATGTCACACCTTCACTCCATACGCCGTTGATGAGCGTCACCAACGCCATTAGCAGCATCATCGCCATCGGCGCGCTGGTGCAAATCGCGCCGCCGCTCACCGACATTCCCGCCGATATCATTGCCGGCCGTTCCGTAGACTGGATCCGCTGTTTTGCCATCGGCGGCATCGTGCTGGCGACGATCAACATGTTTGGCGGCTTTGCGGTCACACAGCGCATGCTGCAAATGTTCCGCAAATAAGAAAAGGGAGAAAAACTCATGCCTACCAGTTTGGCTACTGTCGCCTATATCGGGGCCACCATCCTTTTCATTCTTTGCCTTGGCGGGCTGTCGAACCAGGAAACCGCACGACGCGGCAACCTGTACGGCATCATCGGCATGGCAATTGCCGTCATCGCCACGGTATTTGGGCCGCGCGTCCTGAGCGCCGGGCTGCCGTGGATCATCGGTTGCATGGTCGTCGGCGGTGCAATCGGGCTGTATCTGGCGCGCGTCGTCCAGATGACACAGATGCCCGAGCTAGTCGCTTTCATGCATAGCATGGTCGGCCTGGCGGCGATGTTCATCGGTTATGCAAGCTTTATCGACCCGGCCGCCTCGGTCGGCCTTTCGCCCGCAGAACAAACCGTGCACGAGGTTGAAATGTACGTGGGCGTTCTGATCGGCGCGGTAACTTTTTCCGGATCGGTCGTTGCCTTCGGCAAACTGTCCGGCCGCATTGGCGGAAAACCGTTTTTGCTGCCCGGCCGCCATTTGATCAATCTTATCGGCCTGCTCGTCGTCATCTGGTATGGCCGCGAGTTCCTCAACGCGCAAAGCGTTGCCGAAGGCATTACGCCAATGGTCATCATGACGGTTATTTCGCTGCTTTTTGGCGTGCATATGGTTATGGCCATCGGCGGCGCCGACATGCCTGTCGTTGTTTCGATGCTCAATAGCTACTCAGGCTGGGCGGCGGCGGCTACCGGTTTCATGTTGTCCAACGACCTTCTGATCGTCACCGGTGCGCTGGTCGGTTCAAGCGGCGCCATTTTGTCGTACATCATGTGTAATGCCATGAACCGCAACTTCCTCAGCGTCATTAGCGGCGGCTTCGGTTCGGGCGGCAATGCGTCCAAACCGGCATCGGGCGGTGACGCGGCGCCAGCAGGGGAAACAACACCGATCTCGGCCGCGGAAACTGCCGAGCTTCTGAGCGAAGCCAAGAATGTCATTATCGTTCCCGGTTACGGCATGGCCGTTGCTCAGGCACAGCATAGCGTCTATGAAATTACGCGCGTCCTGCGCGAGCGTGGCGTCAATGTCCGCTTCGGCATCCACCCGGTGGCGGGACGGATGCCTGGCCACATGAATGTTCTGCTTGCTGAGGCCAAGGTCCCCTACGATATCGTGCTTGAAATGGACGAGATCAATGACGACTTTGCCGACACGGATGTTGCCATCGTGATTGGCGCCAACGATATCGTCAATCCGGCTGCGCAAGAAAATCCCAATAGCCCGATCGCCGGGATGCCGATTCTTGAAGTATGGAAAGCCAAGACATCGATTGTCATGAAGCGCAGTATGGCTTCCGGCTATGCCGGTGTCGATAACCCGCTGTTCTACAAAGAGAACAACCGGATGCTTTTCGGAGACGCGAAAAAGATGCTCGACGAGGTACTCAATACGCTCAACGCATCCAAATAAAATGCTGTCTGCCTGCGGCAGACACCTCGAAGACAATCGAACCAAGGGCTTCCATCTTTCATGGAAGCCCTTGTTTTATGGCATTTCGGAGGAGACGCCCGGAAGCCCTTTCACTGGCATTTCAGAGCGCATCCCCTGAAGCCCGCGTAAACAGGCCATCTCAGAGGAGGTGCCCGGAAACGCCCTATCCACGCGGTTTTCAGCGGCGCCCCTTCACAGCCCCTCGTTCTTTAGGAGAGGAAAAAAAGACAAAAAGAGCGCAGAGGCAACATCAAATCCCATCAAAAATAAAAAACCAAGCCTTCGGCGTGTTGCCCTCTCTGCCCTTCGGGGCATCTCCCTACAGGGAAAGAATTAAAACCCATTGACTGCCGACGCTACCGCTCCGTCGCACTTTTTCTAAGGATACCCTGGAGCCCTTATAAATAGAGTATCTCCAAGCCCCCTACCCGGAAGTCCTTTATCCACGCGGGTTTCAGAGGAGGTACCGGGGAATGCCCTATTCACGCGGGCTTCGGAGCACCCTAAAAGCCCTTCGCCATGTGGGAAAGAGGTTTGGGGAGAGAGCAAATAAAGGGCTATCCGGAAGTCCTTTATCCATGCGGGTTTGCGATGGGAGGTCTGGAAGCGCCCAATTCACGCGGATTTCAGAGGATTGGTCGGGCACTGTGTTCTGTTTTATGTTTTTTGATGCCCGGAGTCCCTTGTGCTTAAAGGACTTCCGGGCATTTTATGTTTTTTGTCTTGTTTTTAAAGATTTTTGAGGGTACTCCAGAAGCCTTACATAACGGCTCGACTTTGCCAAAAGACAAGGCGGCGAGCCGCAAACAGTATGAGCAATACGGCAAGGCCAGGCCAACACAACAACGCCGTATTTTGGCAAATGGAAACGCTATTTCAGAGTGGGCCACGGAAGCCCTTGTAAACAGGGCGTTTCCGAACAGGCGCTTTTCCGGCTGGGCGGCGATAGCGCCCTGTGGGTGATTCGAGCCTTACTCCACCGTCACTGACTTGGCGAGGTTGCGTGGTTTATCCACATCGGTGCCGCGCACCAGCGCGACATGGTAGGCAAGCAGTTGCAGCGGGATCGTGTGCAGCAGCGCCGAGAGCTGACCGTAGTGTTCGGGCAGACGCAGGATATGCAGACCGTCGGAGGCGGACATTTCGCTGTCGGCGTCGGCAAAGACGAACAGCTCGCCGCCGCGCGCGCGCACTTCCTGCAAATTGGATTTGAGCTTTTCCAGCAAGGCGTCGTTCGGGGCAACGACGATCACCGGCATGTTTTGATCGACGAGCGCCAGCGGTCCGTGCTTGAGTTCGCCCGCCGGATAGGCTTCGGCATGGATGTAAGAAATTTCCTTGAGCTTGAGCGCGCCTTCCATGGCAATCGGGTAATGGCGGCCGCGCCCGAGAAACAGCGCATTCTGTTTCATGGCGAAGCGCTCCGCCCAGACGCGAATGTGGGGTTCAAGCTCAAGCACCTTGCCGACGGCGACGGGTAAATGGCGCAAGGCGCTCAGCCCTTTTGCTTCATCCGCCGGCGTCAGGCGGCCGCGCAGTTTTGCCAGCGTCAGCGTCAGCAGATAAAGCGCGGCCAGCTGGGTCGTAAAGGCTTTGGTCGAGGCAACGCCGATCTCCGGCCCTGCGCGCGTAATGAAGCGCAAGGCATTTTCGCGCACCAGCGAGGATTCCGGCACGTTGCAGATACAGAGCGTATGCCGCATCCCCAGCGATTTGGCGTGTTGCAGCGCAGCCAGCGTATCGGCGGTTTCGCCGGACTGGGAAAGGGTTACAACGAGCGTTCCCGGGTCGGCGACCGAATCGCGGTAGCGGTACTCGCTGGCGACCTCGACGCTGCACGGCAGGCCGGCCATCGCCTCCAGCCAGTAACGCGCCGTCAAACCGGCATGGTAGCTAGTGCCGCAGGCAAGAATCAGCACCTGACGCGCCGCCCTGAGCACCGGCTCCGCCGATGCGCCGAACAGTCCGGGCTGCACGCTATGCGTGGCGCCCAGCATTTCCAGCGTATTGGACAAGGCGGCCGGCTGTTCGAAAATTTCCTTTTGCATGTAATGACGATATTGGCCCAGTTCCACCGCATCCACCGACAGTTGCGACTCCGACTCCGGGCGCTTAACAGGCGTCCCGTCAACGCGGGTAATCCGGAAACCGTCACGGCTTATTTCGGCGCAATCGCCGTTTTCCAGATAGACGATCCGCCGCGTCACCTGCAACAGCGCGGAAACATCGGATGCGGCATAGTGGCCGTCCTCGCCGATGCCGAGCAGCAACGGCGCGCCGTCACGCGCTACGACGATCCGCCCCGGTTCGCTCTTGCGCAGGATGGCCAGGGCGAAAGCGCCCCGCAGTTGGGCGATGGCGGCGCGTGCCGCGGCAAAGAAATCATCGTGCTTTTTTAGCTCCGAGGCGATCAGGTGCGCCACAACCTCGGTATCGGTTTCCGAAATGAATTCATAGCCTTCCGCCCGCAGGCGGGTGCGCAGGGTCTCGTGATTTTCGATGATGCCGTTATGAACGACCGCCAAACCGCCCGATACATGC
>CALHZD010000124.1 GCA_938040985.1 uncultured Propionivibrio sp. | reverse complement strand
ACTCGCTCACGCTCAGACAATCAAGCCCTTGTTTCCGCCAAGCCGCCCCGCGCCTGCGGCTGCGCCTAAGGGGGTAGTGTGCTTCGTCGTTATCGAATAGGCGGAAGGACATGCCCGCAAACCCGCGTAAACAGTGCGTTTTTCGGTATCCCCTCTGAAACCCCCGTAGGTAGGGCGTTTGCGGGCAGCCACCCTGAAACCCGCATGGATAAAGGACTTCCGGACAGGCGCCTCGAAAACCCTTATAAATAAAGGTCTGGCGGGCAGGGTGCCCGGAAATGCCCTAAATACGCGGGCTAGCGGGCATCCCCTTTGAAACGCCCGTAGATAAATGACTTCAGAACAGACGTCCGGAGATGATCTAAAGCTAAAAAAGAATCGCCGCAACCTGCGCGCTGACTTCCACTGATGAGACTCCTCTTGATGTTGTTGCGCTGAGCGGCAGCGCACCCCGGAGATGCCTTATCTACACGGGTTGCAGAGGGTTGGTCGGGGGCAGTGTTCCGGTTTATGTTTTTTGATGCTCTGAAGCCCTTGTATTCAGAGCGTCTCAGGGTATTTTATGTTTTCTGGCCCGTTTGCAAGGATTTCGGGGCTAGGTGTTCGGTGATGCCCTATCTACGCGGGGTTCAGAGGGTTGGTTGGGTTCAGTGTTCCGGTTTATGTTTTTTGATGCCCTGGTGCCCTTGTATTTAAAGGGCTTCAGGGCGATTTATGTTTTCTGCCCTATTTTTTGGGTTTCAGCGGGGTGTTCCAGAAGCTTAAATAGCGGCTCGGCTTTGCCAAAGACAAGGCGGTAAAGTTGCTGACAGTACATTTAGTACGACAAGGCCAGGCCAACACAGCAACGCCGTATTTTGGCAAAGGAAGCCGCACTATTCAGAGCAACCCCTCTGAGGTGAGCGTGGGTCAAGGATCTCCGGGCAGGCGCTGTTCGGAGCAAGCTCGCGTCAGCCTGTGTGGCGACGTGGGGCGCCGGTATAATGCCCGCTTTCAGATGACCGCGATAAAACACCATGACCGCACACATTCTCGACGGCAATGCGCTGGCCAAAACATTGCGCGCAAACTTCCGGCAAGAGGCCGAAACCTTGGCGTCCCGCGGCGCACGCCCGGGCCTGGCGGTGATCCTCGTCGGCGAAAACCCCGCCTCGCAGGTCTATGTGCGTAATAAGGTCAATGCCTGCGCCGATGCCGGCTTTTACTCCGAAAAGCACGTTTTCCCCGGCGATGCGACGCAGGACGACGTGTTGGCGAAAATCCGCGCGCTTAATGCCGATCCGGCCATTCACGGCATTCTCGTGCAATTGCCGCTACCGCCGCAGTTCGACGCCGAAGCGGTGCTCGATGCGATTGCGGCGGAAAAAGATGTGGATGGCTTTCGCGCCGAAAATGTCGGCGCGCTGGTCCTCGGCCTGCCGTGCTTTGTCCCCTGTACGCCGCGCGGCGCGATGCGGCTGCTGGAAGAGGCGGGGGTCGATGTCGCCGGCAAGGAAGCCGTCGTTGTCGGGCGCTCGAACATCGTCGGTAAACCGATGGCGATGCTGTTGATGCACGCCGGCGCAACCGTCACCGTCTGCCATTCGCGCACGCGCGATCTGGCGGCGTACTGCCGTCGCGCCGACATTCTGGTGGCGGCCGTCGGCAAACCCCGCTTTATTACGGGCGAGATGATCAAGCCGGGCGCCGTGGTCATCGACGTGGGCATCAACCGCTTGCCGGATGGCAAACTGTGCGGCGATGTTGATTTCGACGCGGCCTGCGCCGTGGCCGGCGCCATCACGCCGGTGCCGGGCGGCGTCGGCCCGATGACGATCGCCATGCTGCTTGCCAACACGCTGGAGAGTGCGCGAGACAGCGCGCACAATGGCGCAGGCAATAACGCGTAATCAGGGAATTCGTAGACAACCATGTCCAAGGAGAATCTTATGTCCAGACAGGCGCTCATCGGCATCGTCATGGGATCGGACAGCGATTGGCCGATCATGCGTCATTGCGCTGAAACGCTTGCCCAGTTCGGCATCCCTTACGAGGCCAAAGTGCTGTCCGCGCATCGCACGCCGGACGCCGCGCTCGACTATGCGGCCGGCGCCCAGCAGCGCGGCATGAAGGCGCTGATCGGCGCAGCGGGCGGCGCGGCGCATCTGGCCGGCGTGCTCGCCGCCAAGACCGAGCTGCCGGTGCTGGCCGTGCCGATGCCTTCAAAATATCTGCAAGGAATCGATTCGCTGCTGGCGATGGTGCAGATGCCGGGCGGCATCCCCGTTGCCACCTTTGCTGTGGGCGAAGCGGGCGCGGTCAATGCCGCGCTGTTCGCGGTCGCCATGCTGGCGCTGAACGATGCCGAACTGGCGGCCAAACTCTCCGCCTTCCGCGCACGGCAGAGGGAAAAAGTGCTGACCAAGACCTTGCCCGATTTACCCTGAACGCTTTTTGCCTTTTGCGCGCAAGCCGAGGTTGCTCCTGACTGTTTCTTCCTTCTTTGCTCCTCAGACCCGTCACGCCATGTCCAGAGTTCTTGATGACGCCGTGCGCGCCTCCCTCGACGCGGCCGTTCGCCTCTTGCAAGCGGGCGAACTGGTCGCCTTCCCGACCGAAACCGTTTATGGGTTGGGGGCGGATGCCGCCAATCCAGAAGCGGTCGCCAAAATCTTTGCCGCCAAAGGGCGTCCGGCCGATCATCCTGTCATCGTTCACCTTCCGGGCGCGGCGCATATCGAGCGCTGGGCGGTCGATGTTCCGCAAACGGCCTGGGATCTGGCGGAAGCCTTCTGGCCGGGACCGCTGACGCTCATCCTCAGGCGCGCACCGGCCACGCCGCTTGCCGTCACCGGCGGCCAGGAAACGGTAGGGCTGCGCGCGCCGGCTCACCCGCTGGCGCTGGCGCTGCTACGCGCCTATGCACAGGCGGGCGGCGGGCGGCAGGGCATGTGCGGCATCGCTGCGCCCTCGGCCAATCGTTTCGGCCGCATCAGCCCGACCGACGCCGCGCATGTGCGCGAAGAATTGGGCGATGCCGTCTCGCTGGTGCTTGACGGCGGCGCCTGCGATGTCGGCATCGAATCGACGATCATCGACCTCTCCAACCCCGCCGCGCCGCCGCGCATCCTGCGCCCCGGGCATGTTACGCCGGCGCAGATTGCCGCCGTGATCGGCATCGTGCCGGAAATCGCGCAGATGCCGGGGCAGCGCGCGCCCAGCGAATCCAGCGAGGCCAACAACGCCGGCGTGGCCAGCGAATCTCCGCGCGCGCCCGGCACGCTGGCGGCGCACTACGCTCCGCGCACGCCGCTGCGCGTCGCTGCCACGGCGGCGCTGGCGCAAACCCTTGCCGCATTGCACCGCGCCGGGCAGTCCGCCGCATTGATCGCGCATTCCTCATCGGCCGCCTCTCTGCCGGCGCGCTCCTGGTGCCTGCTGCCGGACGAGGCGGAAGGCTTCGCGCGCGGCCTCTATGCCGCGCTGCGCACGGCCGATCGCGAAGGATGTGACGTGATCGTTGTCGAAGCCGTCCCGGATCGGCCGGAATGGGCGGCGGTCGCCGACCGTATCCGCCGCGCCGCAGCGGGCGCCGGCGGCGCGCATCAATAGTCCATAAGGCATTTGCCGGAAGGCGCCTCCGGAGCCCGCGTCAATAAAGGCGCTCCGGGCATGCATAAGCCTGCCGGCCGCAGCGGAGCGCAATGACTCGTCGGCCTGAAGCCCGCGTCTTTTGGGCGTTCCAGCCCGGTCGCCTTTGCAGCCCTTGTCAATAGGGCGTTTGCCGGCAGGCAGGCCGGGAGCGCCCGTAAATAGTGGGCTAGCGGACAGGCATGCCGGGAACCCGCGTAAATATTGGGCTGACGGGCAGGCGACCGGAGATGCCCGTAAATAAAGGCGCTCCGGGCGCCCCCCGCTGAGATGCCCTGTTTACGCGGGCTTCCGGTTACCCCCTCGGAGATGCCCTAAATACAAGGGGCTCCGGTCAGTGGTTTGGGCTGGCGTTAGCGGCTGTTCGCCTGGCCTGACGGGCCGCCTTGCAGCGTGATCGGCACGCTGGAGATGCTGTTGGCGGGGGCGCCGTTAATCAGCTTGCGGCTGATGGCAAGATAGACGAGCGTCCGGCGGGCGGCATCCCACAGGCGGATAACCTGGGTTTCCTTGAATAGCAGCGAGGTGTCTTTGCTGAAAACGGTGGCTTTTTTCAGCAGTTTTTCGGGCAGGACAATGGGGCCGGTTTGCGTGCAGGAGAGCGAAAATTGCGACGGATCTTGCGCAACGCCGAACGAACCTTTGACGCCGCCGGTACGCGCCTGGCTGACGTGACAGGTGACGCCGGAAATCTGCGGGTCGGCGAAGACTTCCACGCACACTTTGTGGTTGGCGCCGATAAACTTCCATTCGGTGGTGACACAATCGAGTGTTTCCGCAGCAACGGGGACGGCACAGAACAGGGTGGAGAGCAGGGCGCAGCGCAAGATGCCGGGTCGTGGCATCAGATAGGCGGGATGAGGAACGGTGCGGCGAAACGGGTTCATGCTGATTTCCTTGGCGTGTTGGCGGGATGATGTAGGACGGGCGGCGCGGCCGGGCGGTGTCGGCGGGTGATATAGACGCCGATGAAAACGCAAAGCGCGCCGAAACTTTGCAGCGGGCCGAAAGGCTCGCCGAGCGCAAAATGGCCTGCCAGGACGGCGAATATCGGGCAGATATTGTTAAAAATAGCAACGCGCGAAGTGCCGAGGATGCCAGCCCCCCAGATCCAAAGGAAGTTGCACAAGCATAGTCCGAGTACGCCGGAAAATAAAAGGCTTCCCCAGGCGGCCGCCGGAATATCCAGCCAGCGCACGGCCAGAATGTCAGGGAAAGTCGTCGGCAACATGAGCAGAGAGGTCAGCAGCATCTGGCCGGCGGTAATCTGGTAGATGGAATGGCTCGCCTGCAATTCCTTGGAAGCGATCATGTAGTAGGCGTAACAGGTCTGCGCGACAAAAATAAACAGAGAACCGAGCAGGTGCGGCCCACTCAGGCTGAATTCCTTGCCGGCGCCGACGACGATGAGCAGTACGCCGGCCAGCGAACAGGCGATGCCGGCGATGACCGGCCGGGAGAGACGATCCAGACCATACAGCCGGTTGAGCAATGCGACGCTGGCGGGCACCAGGCAGTGGATGAACGAGGCATTGCCGGCGGTCGTTCGTTGCAGGCCGGCGATCAGAAGAATCTGATAAAGACAAAAACCGAAAGCGGTGACGCGTAGCAAGGTCAGAAATTCGCGCCGTTGCGGCCGACGCCAGCTGCCGGACAAGGCGAGCGCAATCAAGGCAATGAGGCTGGCGATAACCATGCGCGCCAGATTGAAGGTTTCCGGCGGCAGGTATTGCATGCCGATCTTGATGGCAACTGGATTTACTCCCCAGACGATGGCGACGAACAGCAATACGCTTTCGACGAGGTACGTGCTGCTTTTGCGGGCAGAAGGGCGTTGCGGTGGAGAAGATTCTTGCGCCGCGGAGGTGTTGATATTCACGCGTATTGGGGATTGGTAGAGAGTATGTCGAATGTGCGTCGAATCCCAACCCTGGCGGCTGATGGGCAGGATATGAGGCAAATAATCTTCTTTCGCCGTTTTTTCACACTGCGTTATGGGTATCTGCGGATACGGGACGATTCTAGCAAATGCGCATCCTGCCGGATATGGCAGGGTCAGCGCGGGTTGCAGCGGCAACATGGTCTTGGGCGCGGTGTTGCGCATAGAAGTACACGATATGGATCGCGTGACGTCTCAAGGCTTGAAAAATCGAGTGTTCGTCGCCATACTTAGGGCATGGTTGTAATCCCGGCAATCTGGAGGCGTTCTGGACGCGGGTTCGATTCCCGCCACCTCCACCCAAGCATTCTGGAAAACGTTGTCAGCAGGGGCTGAGTGTTTGGGTGGGGGTGTCCCGGTTTCGACAGGGCGGGCAAAGGTGCGCAGGCAACCCGAAAGGCGACGGACGTAATCCGCGCAAATCTATAAACGCCAACGATGAGCGTTTTGCACTGGCCGCTTAAGGCCTATGCCGAGGCCGCTTGAGCCTTGTCACCCAAGAAAAGCCGGCGGGGACTTCGGTCCCCGTCGTTATTTTCAGTTTCTGAAGGCCTCGGAAGTTTGGGCGCCGATCTCTTCATATTTCATTTTTTCTCGCCGCCTTATTTGATGCGGGAAGCAGTCTCTGTAATTGTGACGGCAGCCGGAGCAGTGCTTTCATTTACTTGGCTTTGGGGCTTTTTATGGCTGCTGATTGGTTCAATACGTTGAACGATGAACGAGACTGCACTCGCTTTCTTAAGAAACTCTGGTCCGCAACTGGCTAGGCACAAGGACTATAAAAACAAAAAGGCCGGACAAAAAGTCCGGCCACTAGAAAACGCGCAAAAATGCGTGCGAAAGGAGAAAAGAGAATTGTGTAACCCTCAAACCGTTTGGTGCGCGATACTGGGTTCGAACCAGTGACCCCCGCCGTGTGAAGGCGGTGCTCTACCGCTGAGCTAACCGCGCAACCGTGAGGCGCGATTTAATCATAAGCGGCACTGACGGTCAATTTTGGTGAGGCTTTTTACGACATCCATTACAATATGGCCGATCCCGAAATGCCAGAAGAAGCAGGATTGATGCGACGACAGGTACGGATATGTCGCGCATACCCTGTGTTCATGTTTTTCGCGGTAGTTTCTGCGGAGTTTGTTCTCTTTTATTTAGCTAATAATTTTTAACGATGAATACAGCAACAACCACCGTTCGCACCCGTTTTGCGCCTTCACCGACAGGCTTTCTCCATATTGGTGGTGCGCGCACCGCCTTGTACGCCTGGGCGTATGCGCGCCACTGCAATGGCAGATTTATTCTGCGTATTGAAGATACTGATGTTGCCCGTTCGACGCCAGAGGCCGTGCAGGGCATTCTTGATGGTATGCAATGGCTCGGACTCACGCCCGACGAAGGGCCTTTCTACCAGATGCAGCGCATGGAGCGGTACAAGGAAGTACTTCGTCAGATGTTGGCCGAAGGCTCGGCTTACTACTGCTACACCACGCCCGAGGAATTGGAGCGCATGCGTGAGGAACAGCGCGCTAAGGGGCTGAAACCGCGTTATACCGGCATTTGGCGGCCCGAACCCGGCAAAACGCTCCCGCCGGCGCCTGCGGACAGGCAACCCGTCATCCGCTTTAAAAATCCTATCGACGGCAGCGTTGTTTGGGATGATCTGGTCAAGGGGCGCATCGAAATCGCCAATGCCGAACTCGACGATCTGGTTATTGCGCGCGCTGATCTGACGCCGACGTATAACTTTTGCGTCGTCATCGACGACTGGGACATGGGCATCACCCATGTCATTCGTGGCGACGACCATGTGAACAACACGCCGCGGCAGATCAATATTTTTCGGGCGTTGGGCGCCAACATTCCGCAGTTTGCCCACCTCTCGATGATTCTCGGCGACGACGGACAAAAACTTTCCAAGCGCCACGGCGCGGTCAGCGTCATGCAGTACGATGAGGACGGTTATCTGCCCGAGGCCGTTCTCAATTATCTGGCTAGGCTCGGTTGGTCACATGGAGACGACGAAGTTTTTTCCATGCAGCAATTCTGCGAATGGTTCGACCTCGACCACATTACGCCGTCGGCGGCGCAGTTCAACACCGAAAAACTAAACTGGCTGAATGCCCATTACATCAAGCAGGCTGACAATGCGCGGCTGGCAGCACTGATCCAGCCGCGTCTGACCAATCAAGGCGTCGCCGTCAGCGAGCTGCCGGCGCTGGATGCTATCGTTGGCCTTTATAAGGAGCGCGTTGATAACCTCAATGCCCTGGCAGCTGCTGCACGGGCGTTTTACACCGAACCGACGCCTGCCGCAGAACTGCTCGCGCAGCATCTGACGCCGGAAAGCCGCCCGCTGCTGGCCGATTTTATTGCCGGTTTGCGCGATGTTGCCTGGGAAGTGCCTGCCATTAATGCCTTGATTAAACAATGTATTAGTCAGCACGGCGTCAAGATGCCCAAACTGGCCATGCCTTTGCGCATCTTGCTCACCGGGCAGGCGCAGACACCTTCGGTCGATGCATTGGTAACGCTTTTCCCACGCGAAATCGCATTGGAGCGCCTGGTGCGCGGAATTTCAGAAAAAAACTGAAGCCCGGTGGTAATACTGGTTTCTGCTAGAAGCAGAAGTATTTTTGAATGCGGCGCGGGTGATGTGTTGGCAAGGCTCATTCCCAAAATGCTTTACAAGAGACGGTGTCCTCTCTATAATTCGCGCTTCTTTCGGGCGGGGGTATAGCTCAGCTGGGAGAGCGCTTGCATGGCATGCAAGAGGTCAGCGGTTCGATCCCGCTTACCTCCACCAAACGCAGAAAGAAATGTTTCGTCCAGGTCCCCATCGTCTAGAGGCCTAGGACACAACCCTTTCACGGTTGGTACCGGGGTTCGAATCCCCGTGGGGACGCCAGAATGTTCAAAGCTGTCTGTTTTGCAAAACAGACAGCTTTTCTTTTTTGGTTGGTAAACTGAAATGCGGCATAGATGTTTCTTAACCTGACTTTGCCGTAGCCTTCCTGTATTCCCACAGCTTTGGGGGTAATAAAACGGGTGGCAATCTGTTCCAGATATTGTGGTTTGAGATCTTTGCAAAAGCTCACTATTGATCCCACCCGGCGAAACCTTCTTTTCTCCCGCAATTTCGATCGTCCAGGAAATCTATTTCTTGTGGGTTTCCGAGCCCCTCACCTGCCCAATCACCCGCCTTCCGGGTGATTCGAGGCAAATCCCCGCCTCTTAAGCGGGAACAGATACATTTACCCTGTTCCCCGCCTTGAGCAGGTTTATACAGATAGCTTTTAGATGACTTTGCGCCGCAACTTTGATAAAGCCAAAGTAACGCGTGCATTTGTGCTGCAATTTGCGGTGCAGCGTGCCGAAGGTTTGTTCAACAACGTAACGGGTTTCTGAGAGCGCCTTGTTGCGCTCTTTCTCTTCTTGAGATTGCACGGTGTTGCGCTGTGCTCTGCGCATAATCCTGTCTCTTAAATTGTGTTCTTGCCGGCGTGTGCGGTTCTCTTTGCTGTCGTAGCCTTTATCGGCATAGACGGCGGCGTTTGCTTTCACGCCTTCCGGCAACGGCGCAAGATGTTTGCTCTCATGTGCATGCGCAGCGGTGATGTGCGGCTTCTCGATGTGTCCTTCTTCGTCTGTGCGGATGTGTTGTTTGTAGCCCAAGGTGAGTGGGGCGCCTGTTTTCACCCGGCGCGCGTCTTTGTCTTTGCGCGCAGGGCTTGCGGCGGTCTCTCCTTGCCCATCGATTTCGATGGCTTTTTTGCGCACGCCGCCTGCACTCTGGATGAGGGGACGTCAATAGTAGCAGCTCGCGCCTCTTTGATTTTCAAGCCTTTATCGGCAAGTTGTGCGTTAGTGAGGTTTAAAAGGCCGGCGAGGGCGTCTCTTGTCCAAGGGCGTCGCGATAGCGACATAGGGGGCTGTGGTCGGGAATGCCCGTTTCGTCAAAGCCGCAAAAGAGCAGAAAGTCCGGGCGGGTAACAAGGCTGCGCTCAAGTTCGGGATCGGAGAGCTTGCGCCGCTGCCCGAGTCGTACGGCTTTGAACATGGATAAGGCGGGATAGGCCGGGCGTGCGCCTTATTCGCGGTTGTGATGGGGTTTTTGTTGGCGCAGGCGCAAGATGATGGGGGGGCGGTCGATGATGTGATTGATTTTGATCGGCAAAAAGCGATCGATAGGGCGGTTGATCATCTTTTGTGCGGTTTGTTGGAAGAAGCTGATCATGCGCATTTTGCTTAGGGGTGTGAGCGTCGAGGGAATGTAAGCAGTTTAAGGGGACTTTTGCAAAGATCTCAGGGCGTTTGCGGATAGGCAGCACGGAAGCCCACGTAAATAGGGAGCTAGCGGGCAGGCCGGCCGGAAGTGTCCGTAAATAGCGGGTTTGCGGATAGGCATGCCGGGAACCCGCGTAAACGCTGGGCTAGCGGGCAGCCCCTCCGGAAACGCCCGTTTTACGCGGGGTTCAGGGCAGGCGGTTTCCGTCGCCGTTAAACTGCCGAGGGTGTCGGGGCAAGGCGGTTCCCTGACAGAAAGGGGCGCTTGCGGTTGCCAACACAGTATTGTGGCATCGCTGGCATTGATGACGGTGCGCCGTTTTTCTAAGAGTCTGTTCAAATTTTCCTAAGTAGTAGAGCCAGGAAAGCCAGACGGAAGAACTGCAAGTGGGTATTAAGCAGCCTCTCGCAGTTCATCCGTAGGCGTTTGTTTTTCTGTAACCGGGCAAAGCTGCGCTCAATAACCCAGCGTTTAAGCATCGCCTTGAAAGCGTGCAGCGCGCTGCGTTTGGCTATCTGCACTGTAACGCGCTTGCCCAGTATCTCTTTCACATCTTGCGCAAACGGTTTGCCGGTATAACCACCCTCGCACAGTATGCTCTGTGTCCGGTACAGGTTTGCCTGACACCGACGCAGCGCCTGTAATGCGCCTTGGCGATTGGTTACGTCGGCTGTGGTTAGCGCTACCGCATGGGGTAGCCCCTGGCTGTCTATAGCCAGGCGGCGTTTGATCCCGGATACCTGTTTACCTGCGTCGTATCCTCTTTGTGTGGCTGTATCGGTGTTCTTTACGCTTTGTGCATCGACAATCAGAAAGGCGCTGTGCCGGTTACGTCCCTGTTTCTCGCGGGCCGCGTCAAGCTGATTTTTTCAATGCCTGCTCCGGCAGGCTGCCGCCTT
Source organism: uncultured Propionivibrio sp. (assembly GCA_938040985.1). Classification (GTDB taxonomy): domain Bacteria; phylum Pseudomonadota; class Gammaproteobacteria; order Burkholderiales; family Rhodocyclaceae; genus Propionivibrio. Next base: position 11,481 of record CALHZD010000124.1, on the reverse strand, counting down.
CATGCGCTTGATTCCAAATGACAAAGTAGAGGAATGCACGGTGCGCCATTTGGGAAAGTCACCGGGCAGCGCGCGCCAGGCGCAGCTGGTACGCAGGAGGTAGAGCGCGGCGCAGAATACCTCGTACAGTTCTACTCTGCGCGGGGCGGTCTTTTTGCGGGCGCTCTCCAGTCACGAACGGATCGCATCGAACTGTTCTCGGGCGATGTCGCCGGGGGAGGTCTTTCTCATGCCTGTAGTCTCTCATTTCCTTGTGGTTTCTCATTTTTTCTTGAGAATTTGAACAGGCCTTAAACAATTTGTTGGGCGTTTTCGTGTGCGCCTATGCGACAGAAGGTGCGCCTCAAACGCCCCGCCGCATGTTGTCATACCATCGGCTTTTCCCATGCACCGCGCGTATCTACACCAGCGGCCTCGGACAGTGTTTCCAGTTCTGCTATTTCTGTAGCACTGAGTGCGATGCCTACCGCTTGGGCGGCTTCTTTCACCTGATCCGCTTGCGTTACCCCGATGAGCGGCAGCGTGCCTTGGGCGATTGCCCAGGCAATGGCAATCTGCGCCACACTTGCGCCGCCATGTCGGGCGCCAATTTCCGCCATTTTGCGGGTCAGCTTTGCCAATTGCGGCAGAATTTTATTGTAGGTTTCGGCACGTTGGCTGCCAGCGGGCAGCGGAGTTTGCGGAGTGTAGCGGCCGCTCAGCGCGCCCTGTTCCAATACCATGTAGGCAAAGAAGTCCATGCCGTTTTTCTGGCAAAAATCGAGAATGCCTGCACGTTCGGATGCGCGATAGAGCAGGCTGTAATGGTTTTGCACGGCGGAGACCACGTAACCTGCGGCAGTCAGGAGTTCATGGGCACGCTGAATTTGCGCCAGGTTGTGGTTGGAAACGCCCACGCGTTTTACCTTGCCGCTTTGCAGAAGCGGGATGAGCAATGGCGTCCATTTTTCTACATTTTGCGGGTTGTGAATCCAGTAGATGTCGATATGGTCGGTATGTAGTCGTTGCAAGCTGGCTTCGAGCATTGCTGCAACTGGATTTTCGACGGTTTTGTCGGCAATCTGCGGCGTGAATTTGGTGGATAAAATCACTTTGCTGCGTCGGTCAGCAATCACTTTGCCGAGCGCTGTTTCAGAGCTGCCCATACCGTAAACGGCGGCGGTGTCCCATAGGTTCAAACCGTGCTGCATGGCGGTATCGAACGTTTCCTGCATTTGGGTTTCACTCAGACGATTGCCGAATACCTGGTCGCCGCCAGCAAAACCCGCGCCCCAGGACCAGGTGCCAAGTGCAATTTTGGGTTGGTTATTCATGATGTTTTCCTTGCAAAGAATTGAGTTGAAAGCTTTGTTTGAATTATCGGTAGGGAAGCGTACGCTTCTCTTTTAAAAATTTTCTTAACCGGGAGGCCAGCAAACAAGAGCCTGGTTTGTATCTAATGGGCATCTTACGGGTAAAGGGCTTAAAGAGCGGATTTTGATGCCCAAAGGCGTCAGTGCGCCAGCCCGGAACCGGGTACCGGGATGTCATCTTTTTCGCTGTCGTACAGGTGATATTGATTTTTGCCGGCCTGTTTGGCCCGGTACATCGCTTGATCGGCACGGCGCGTCAGGGTCTCGGCGTCTTCACCGTCACGCGGAAATAGTGCGGCGCCGATGCTGATCGAAAGCTGTAGCGTATGTTGCCCAATTTCAAAGGGCGTGTTTGCTACGGCAAGCAGGCGAGAAAGCGCCGCTTCGCATTCATTGGGGTTTTTCAGGTCGGAAAGTACGGCGATGAATTCATCGCCGCCAAGGCGCGCCAGGGTGTCGCTTTCACGTAAAGTGGCGCGTAACCGATGGGCGATGGCGACAAGTAACTGGTCGCCGGTTTCATGACCATGCGTATCGTTGATTTCTTTGAATCCGTCAAGATCGAGATAAATCAGGGCCAGTTCATTCTGATTGCGGCGGGCGTGTGCAATGGCCTGATGCAGGCGATCGGCGAGCAGCACACGATTGGGAATGTCCGTAAGTGCGTCGTAGTGCGCCATGCGTTCAAGCTGCTGCTGTTGCCGCTTGCTTTCAGTAATGTCCGAGGTGAAGGCGACGTAGTAAGGTGAGGCGCAACCTTCTACGCCCTGGATGGCGGTGATACTGAGCCGCTGGGCATAAGTTTTCCCATTTTTGCGGCGATTCCAGACCTCACCTTGCCAGTATCCTGTCTGTATCAACTTCTTCCACATCGTTTTGTAAAAGCCGTCGTCATGTTGCCCGGATTTGAGAATACGGGGGTTTTTTCCGATGGCCTCTTCGCGCGCATAGCCGGTGATTTGGCTGAATGCGGCGTTGACGTCGATAATTTTTCCCGTGAAATCGGTGATGACGATCCCTTCGTGAGCATGGGAAAAGGCGTTGACAATAAGTTTCAGCTGTCTGTCTGCGGTCTTGTGCCGGGTAATGTCGGTGAAAAAAAGAATGCGCCCGGTTTCCTGACCATTCCGTTGAATGGGACGAGAACGAAATTTGATGTAACGGCCGTCGTTGAGGGTGAGTTCTCGTATCAAATCAAGTGTTTCACCAGAAACATTGCTGCCGCTCCAATCTTTTGTCTGCCATTGCCGGCAGATTTCAGGGGAGCGGATTTGCGTGGAAAAATGTGCAAATATATCCGTAGCAGATATGGCACGTATGTTTTCGTGCGTAGGCAGCAGCGACTCGGGAAGTTGCCAGAGCGAGGTAAGCTGGCGGTTCATCCCAGTGATTTCACCGCGCTCGTCAAGCGTCAGAATGCCGTCTTCACAAGCATCAATGACTGCTTGCAGTTGTGCATCAGCACCACCTGGCTGTTTATCAATATCCTTGTGCGTCATATTTTTGTTTGCTGGGTTTTTAAGGAGCAGAATTTTGCCTGCCAAACCCGATCAGTATTCCTGCTTTTGTTGCCGGATTTTCTGTGAATTTCGGTGCATTGTATCTCCCCACATACGGCTTGGCAGGTTTTTATGCGATGCGTATTGATCCGGAAGCGCAGGCGTCGCTAGAAGTCCGTACTGTCCAAATATCTGATTTTTGCCGTAATTCATTTACGGGAAACGGCTTTTTGAGTATAATCCAAAGACTTTCGTTACCCCTTTGAGGGGTGGTTTGCGGGGATGGGCTGTTTGCCCATTTTTTATTTGTAGCCATGGACTTACACGAACTTCTTGAAAAAACGGTGAATGGACTGGGCTTTGATCTAGTCGATGTCGAACAGAGTCCGCGCGGACGTATCTTGCGCGTATTTATTGATAAGCCGGAGAAACCAGGCGGCGTCGATGTGGAGGATTGCGCTGCGGTCAGTGACCATTTGTCGCGTGTGCTGGCGGTCGAAAACATTGATTACGACCGGTTGGAAATTTCATCGCCGGGGCTTGACCGGGTATTAAAGAAGCCGTCCGATTTCGAGCGTTTTTCGGGTTCGGAAGTCAATCTGCGTTTGCGTGTGCCATTATCCGGACGTAAAAATTTCAATGGCGTTTTGCGTGGTTTGCAGAACGGCACGGTGACGTTGGCGCTGGAAACGGGGGATGTTGCGCTGGCTTTCGACAATATCGACAAGGCCAGACTGGTGCCGAAGTTTGATTGATACCAGGGCTAGAAACGGGAAATAGGGCAATAGAGGATTGCGAAAATGAGCCGGGAAATTTTGTTGCTGGTCGATGTGCTGGCGCGTGAAAAGAACGTCGACAAGGAAATCGTCTTCGCCGCGCTGGAAATGGCGCTTGCGTCGGCGGGTAAGAAACGTGTCGACGAAGAGGCCGATCTGCGCGTCGCGGTCGACCGTGAAACGGGTGATTTTGAAACTTTCCGCCGCTGGGAAGTCGTTGCTGATCAGGATTATCTGAACGAGGCGCTGACGATCCCGCTTTCCGAAGCGCAGAAACAGGATCCGGATGTTGCCGTCGGTGATTTTCTTGAAGAGACGATCGAACCGGTCGATTTTGGCCGGATTGGCGCACAGGCGGCCAAACAAGTCATCCTCCAGAAAATCCGTGATGCTGAGCGCGACCAGATTCTCAACGATTTCCTAAGTCGCAAGGAAAGTCTGGTGAATGGCACGATCAGGCGTATGGAGCGCGGCAACGCCATCATCGAAATTGGCAAGGTGGAAGCAATTTTGCCGCGCGATCAGATGATCCCGCGCGAGAACCTGCGCGTTGGCGATCGCGTCAAGGCTTTCCTGCTACGCGTTGATCGTCAGGCGCGCAGCCCGCAGTTGGTTTTGTCGCGCACGGTGCCGGAATTCATCGTCAAACTGTTTGAGATGGAAGTGCCGGAGATTGAAGATGGCTTGCTGGAAATCAAGGCGGCGGCGCGTGATCCGGGACTGCGTGCCAAAATTGCCGTCAAGTCGAATGATCAGCGCATCGACCCGATTGGCACCTGTGTCGGTATGCGCGGTATGCGCGTGACGGCGGTGACCAATGAACTGGCGGGCGAACGCGTCGATATTGTGCTCTGGTCGGCGGATCCGGCGCAATTCGTCATTGGCGCGCTGGCGCCGGCGGAAGTCATCTCCGTAGTGGTTGACGAAGACAAACACAGCATGGATGTCGTGGTTGATGAAGCGAATCTGGCGGTGGCGATTGGCCGCGGTGGTCAGAATGTGCGCCTGGCCTCGGAAATGACGGGCTGGGCCATTAACCTGATGACTGAAGAAGAGTCGCGGACCAAACAGGAGGCCGAATCGGCGGCTATCCGCGTGCTGTTCATGGAAAAACTCGATGTTGACGAAGAGGTGGCGAATGTGCTGATCGACGAAGGTTTTTCGACGCTGGAAGAAGTCGCGTATGTTCCTTTGCAGGAAATGCTGGAAATAGAAAGTTTCGATGAGGCTACAGTGCAGGAACTGCGAGAACGCGCTCGTAACGCATTATTAACTGAGGCGATTGTGACCGAAGAGCGTATTGGCAGCGTCGATGAAAAACTGTTGAATATGGAAGGCATGGATAAACCGCTACTTGGTCAGCTGGCCAGCCACGATATCAAGACCCTTGACGATCTGGGTGATCTTTCGGTGGATGAGCTGGTGGAAATGAGCGGTATCGACGAGGCGCGGGCGAAACAGCTCATTACCACGGCGCGCGCGCACTGGTTCGAGTAAGGAAAGTAAGGAAAGAGGAGGGGGAAGATTCTTATGGCGCAAATGAGCGTTGCCCAATTTGCCGACAGTCTTGGGATGCAGGCGACATCCCTGCTGGAGCAGTTGAAAAAGGCAGGTGTTAGTAAAAGCGCCCCGGATGAACTGCTGACCGAACAGGATAAAAACCGTCTGCTGGATTTTCTGCGCCGCGCACATGGTGCGGCCGAGTCAAGAACTAAGATTACTTTAACGCGTAAGGAAACGACGGAAATCAAGTCACAGGACGCTCAGGGAAAATCACGCACGGTGCAGGTTGAAGTGCGCAAAAAGCGCGTCCTGGTCAAGCGTGATCCTCTCTCGCTCAAACCGGCGGCAAAACAGCCTGCCAGTGCCCAAACTGCTGCGGCGGACTCGCTGCAGCCGCCTCCGACGCCTAAATCGGCGGACCCAGAGGCGTCGGCGACTGCGCTGGCGGCATCGGAGGCCACTGTGTCGCCGGCAGGTTCCGTAAATCCGCCTTCCTCCGGGCCGGCGGCTACCTCTGCGACCGGGCCCGCAGCGCCAGCGGCAATGTCGGTGACGGTAGCCTCTGAAGCAGAACAAGAAACGTCGGCAGTCACTACGCCGGAAACGCCGGCGTCGGTCGTAGAGAATCAGCCTGTCGCCGCCAAAGTACGGAAAAAAGCGGCAGTCGATGCCAAATCCGGCAAATCGACCAAAACCGATAAGGTGTCGGACAAGGCCGAAGAGGTTAAAGCGAAAGAGGCCAAGCGCAGCGACGCAAAACCGACCGTTAAAAAAGTAGTCACACGCGCTTCGATCATCGGTGAAGAACAGCAGCGTCTGCGTGCCGAGGAAGAGCGCCGCAAAGCTGAATTGCGCGCGCGCCAAGAAGCTGAATTTATTGAAAAACAGCAGCGCGCTGCCGAACTGGCACGTTTGAAGCAGGAAGCCGAGGCAAAAGCTGAAGCGGCGCGCGCCGCCGAAACCGCCAAAAAAGCGGCGGCGGCGGCGGCCAAGACTCTTGCTGAACGTCCCGCAAGCGAAGAAAAACCCGCGAAATCCGCCGGCAAGCAAGGAGCCTCCGATAAGGCGGATAAGAAGGGGGACCGGAAAGGCAGCGATCGAAAAAACAATCAGTGGAAGGAAGAAGGCGGCGGCAAGCGCCAGGGATTAAAAGTGCGCGGCGGTGCGGCGGGCGCCTCTGGCTGGCGCGAAGGCAAGGCGGGCGGCAAACGGTTGGGGCGGCGCGATGTTGCGGAATCCACGCATGGCTTCCAGCAGCCGACCGAGGCGGTCGTGCATGATGTGCATGTGCCCGAGACGATTTCTGTCTCCGATCTGGCGCACAAGATGGCTGTCAAGGCCACGGAAGTTATCAAAACGCTGATGAAGATGGGGTCGATGGTAACCATTAACCAGGTGCTTGATCAGGAAACGGCGATGATCGTCGTCGAGGAAATGGGACACCGCGCCTTTGCCGCCAAACTGGACGATCCCGATGCTTTCCTCGACGAGGCGACCAACAAGGATGCGCCGCAACTGCCGCGCGCGCCGGTGGTGACCGTTATGGGGCACGTTGATCATGGCAAGACTTCACTGCTTGACTATATTCGCCGCACGCGCGTGGCTTCGGGCGAAGCGGGGGGGATTACCCAGCATATCGGCGCCTATCATGTCCATACGACACGCGGTATGGTGACTTTCCTCGATACGCCGGGGCATGAGGCGTTCACGGCGATGCGCGCGCGCGGCGCCAAAGCGACCGATATCGTTATTCTGGTCGTCGCTGCTGACGATGGCGTGATGCCGCAGACACGCGAAGCTATTCACCACGCCAAGGCGGCGGGGGTGCCGATCGTCGTGGCGGTGAACAAGATCGACAAACCGGAAGCCAATCCGGAGCGCGTCAAGCAAGAACTGGTGGCCGAAGAAGTGGTGCCGGAGGAATACGGCGGCGATTCGCCTTTTGTTTCGGTGTCCGCCAAGACTGGGCAAGGGATCGACGATCTGCTGGAAAACGTGCTTTTGCAGGCTGAAGTGCTTGAGTTGACTGCGCCGCAGGATGCGCCGGCCAAGGGACTGATCATTGAGGCCAGTCTTGACCGCGGACGCGGGCCCATAGCGACGATGCTGGTGCAGTCCGGGACATTGCATCAGGGCGATATTCTGCTTGCCGGCCAGGTATTTGGTCGTATTCGCGCCATGGTCGACGAAAATGGCAAGCACATCAAGGAGGCGGGGCCGTCGATTCCGGTCGAAGTGCTTGGCCTTTCCGACGTGCCGGCGGCCGGGCAGGAAGCCGTGGTGCTTGCTGATGAACGCAAAGCGCGCGAGATTGCCCTGTTCCGCCAGGGTAAATTCCGTGACGTGAAGCTGGCTAACAAACAGGCGGCCAATTTGGAAAATCTGCTTGAACAGATGGGCGAGTCCGATGTAAAGACGCTGGCGCTGATCATCAAGGCCGATGTTCAGGGATCGCAGGAAGCGCTCGTGCAGTCGCTGCAGAAATTGACGACCGACGAGGTCAAGGTCGATGTCATTCATGCGGCTGTTGGCGGTATCACCGAGTCCGATGTGCATCTAGCGCAGGCATCCAATGCCGTCATCATCGGCTTCAATACGCGCGCCGATGCCGGTGCGCGCAAGACAGCGGAAAACGTCGGTGTCCAGATCCGTTACTACAACATCATTTACGATGCCGTCGATGAGGTCAAGGCGGCGCTTTCAGGCATGCTCTCGCCAGAGAAACGCGAAGAAGTCACCGGGCTGGTCGAAATCCGTCAAGTCTTCCGTGCCAGCAAGATCGGTACGATCGCGGGCTGTTATGTGCTGGAAGGCGTGGTCAAGCGGACTTCGCGCGCGCGTTTGTTGCGCGACAACGTGGTGATTTGGGAAGGCGATCTGGATTCGCTCAAACGCTTTAAAGACGACGTGAAGGAAGTCCGCGCCGGCTTTGAATGCGGGGTGTCGCTGAAGAATTACACCAACTATGAAGCGGGCGATCAGCTTGAAGTGTTCGATGTGACCGAAGTGGCGAGGACGCTGTAAGTGAACCGTCATAAAGGTCATCACAGCTCGCACGGATTTTCGCGCCAGGAACGTGTGGCTGAACAGATTCGCCGCGAGCTGGCGGCATTGATCGATAGTGAGCTGAAAGATCCGCGCATTGGTATGATCAGCATCACCAGTGTCGAGGTAACGCCCGATTACGCGCACGCCAAGGTATTTTTCAGTACGCTGGCCGGCCGCGAACATGTTGATGGCGTGCTGTCCGGGCTGGAAAGCGCTGCGGGCTTCTTGCGGCGTGAGCTGGGGCGGCGCATCCGCATCCATACGACGCCGCAGCTGCATTTTCTCTTTGACCCATCGCTGGAACGCGGCGCGGAACTGACAAAGTTGATCGAAGAGGCTGTGACGATTTCGCGGGACGCCGAAGCGGAAAACGCTTCCGGTGAGCCTTGACGGCTACAACGCGCACAGTGCGCCGCTGGCAGCGCGTTGATGGGGTCGTGCTGCTCGACAAACCGGCGGGGGTGACATCCAATGCGGCCTTGCAGGTTGTTCGCCGCCTGTATGCTGCCGCCAAGGGCGGCCATACGGGGACGCTTGACCCGTTGGCTACGGGGCTGTTGCCGCTTTGTTTCGGCGAAGCGACCAAGTTTTCCGCCGATCTGCTTGACGCACCAAAAACGTATGAAGCCGAGGTGCTGTTTGGCGTCACTACGTCAACGGGTGATGCGGAGGGCGAGGTCCTGGCGCGTCAGCGCGTTGATTTTTCCCTGCCTGAGCTGGAACGGACGCTCGCTTCGTTTCGTGGCTCCATCCGCCAGGTTCCGCCGATGTATTCGGCATTGAAGCGCAATGGTCGCCCGCTGTACGAACTGGCGCGTCAAGGCGTGACGGTCGAGCGCGCTGCACGCAGCGTAACCATTCATACGCTGGAATTGCTGGCATTTTCTGGAGAACGTTGCAAAGTGCGTGTGATTTGCAGCAAAGGCACTTACATTCGCGTGCTGATCGAAGACATTGGGCAAATGCTTGCCTGTGGCGCCCATTTGACGGCTTTGCGGCGTACTGCTGTGGGTGATTTGACGCTCGATGCTGCTATTTCGTTGTCGGCGCTGGAGAGCGGCGGCGAAACAGTGCGCCGACAGGCGCTGTTGCCGGTGGATACCTTGTTGCGAAGCCTGATGCCGGTGAAACTCAACGATGTGGCTGCCCAGCGCTTTGCGCACGGTAATCCGGTCATGCTGTCCGGAGCGGAGCAGGGCGGGGCGCTGAAGAAGTGTGACGATTGCGGTAGTGGTGAGAAATGCCGTGTTTATCACGGCGCCCGGTTGCTCGGCGTTGGCGCGCTTGATTTCGATGGTCAGCTCCGACCTGTCAGGCTGCTTGTTGCGGAGCCGGCACATTCCTGAGCTTCTGTATTTCCAAATTTTCCGCCCGCACTTTCCAGGCGCAGTTAGCCGGTCGAATGCTCCAAGACCGCAAATTCCGCAATCGGAGTTACTGCGAGTCTTGTTGAGTTCTGTTGTTGCCCCTTTAGAGCTGGGCTATAATGCCAACCCCGCTCGAGCTGGAGCGGGATTTTCTTTTATTGACCAATATCAGGCGTGAGCTCTATCAAACTGGGGCGCGTCGTTTTCTAGAGAGAGTTTGACATGGCAATTACTGTGGCGCAGAAAGCGCAGATCATGGCCGATTATCAGCGCGCCAAGGGCGATACCGGTTCGGCTGAAGTGCAGGTGGCATTGCTGACCGCACGTATCAATGACTTGACTGTCCATTTCAAGGAACATGCTAAGGACCACCACTCCCGCCGCGGCCTGCTGCGGATGGTGAGCCGTCGCCGTAAGTTGCTGGATTATCTGAAGCGTACGAATGTCGATTCATACCGCGCGCTGATTCAGCGTCTCGGTTTGCGTAAATAATCTGTCTGCAAACACCGCATTGCGGTTGGGGGGCAGACAATGATTGATTGACTGGCAGCGGCCAACCCGTAAGGGTTGCGCCGCTGCTTTTGTTTTGCTTTTGAGGTTTGTCGTGTTACGCAGTAGGGTTGCATAGATGTGTATAGATGGCACATGGATTTTGCCGATGTGCCGAACTGTTGAGAAAGGAAGAAATGTTTAATATTGTCAAAAAAACTTTTACCTACGGAGCGCACCAGGTTACGCTAGAAACGGGCGAGATTGCCCGTCAGTCGGGTGCTGCCGTGCTGGTGTCGATGGATGACACAGTCGTTCTGGTAACCGTGGTCGGCAACAAGTCGGTCAAGCCCGGGCAGGATTTTTTTCCACTGACTGTCGATTACATCGAGAAAACCTATGCCGCCGGGCGGATTCCAGGCGGATTCTTCAAGCGTGAAGGCCGTCCGTCAGAAAAGGAAACGCTGACCTCGCGTCTGATTGACCGTCCGCTGCGCCCGCTTTTCCCTGACGGGTTTTTCAATGAAGTACAAATTGTGGCGATGGTCGTCTCACTCAATCCTGAGGTCGATCCGGATATCCCCGCAATGATCGGCGCTTCGGCGGCGTTGGCGGTTTCCGGTATTCCTTTCAATGGACCGATTGGTGCCGCGCGCGTGGGTTACATTAATGACCAGTACGTACTCAATCCGACCCAAACGCAGCTCAAGAATAGTCGTCTTGACCTCGTTGTCGCCGGTACACAGGCGGCCGTGCTGATGGTTGAATCGGAAGCGGATATCCTGCCGGAAGACGTTATGCTCGGCGCGGTAGTTTTCGGCCATGAGCAGATGCAGACTGCCATCAATGCCATCAATGAGTTCGTTGACGAAGGGGGCAAGCCTGAATGGGACTGGACACCTGCGCCCAAGGATGAAGAACTCGTCGCCAGATTGAATGCGCTGGTTGAGGTGGATGTTCAGGAGGCTTTCCGCATTACCAGTAAACAGGAGCGCACGCAGCGGCTTAATGAAATTTCTGCCCGGGCGATCGAAACGCTGACAGTGGGTGAGAATGCGCCGGATGCGGCAACCATCGGCAACCTGCTTTTTGATATCGAATCGCGCATTGTTCGCGGCCGCATTCTGGCCGGAGAGCCGCGTATTGACGGGCGTGATACGCGCACCGTGCGCCCGATTGCCATTCGTTCCGGCGTCTTGCCGCGTACCCACGGTTCGGCGCTATTTACCCGCGGTGAAACGCAGGCGCTGGTCGTCGCGACGCTGGGTACAGGGCGTGACGAGCAGATCATCGACGCGCTTTCCGGTGAAACGCGCGAACGCTTTATGCTGCATTACAATTTCCCGCCGTATGCGACGGGTGAGTGCGGTCGTGTTGGGTCGCCGAAGCGGCGTGAGATTGGTCACGGACGTCTAGCCAAACGGGCGATGGCTGCCGTGCTGCCGAA
>CALHZD010000123.1 GCA_938040985.1 uncultured Propionivibrio sp. | reverse complement strand
TCGTCGGATTCGTCGGATTCGTCGGATTCGTCGGATTCGTCGGATTCGTCGGATTCGTCGGATTCATTGAATTCGTTGAATCCGACTCGCACGCGCCTTCCGGCGTGCCGTCCAGAAATGCGCGGATACGCCGCGCCAGAAAAGGATCAGCCACCGCGCCGCGTCCAAGCATGACCGCAGAACACCCCGTCACGGCCCGGCAGCGCAGGTAATCGTCCAGCGTCCAAACTTCGCCGTTGGCAATCACCGGAATCGCCACCGCCTCACGGATATAAGCCACCCATTCCCAATGCGCCGGCGGCCGGTAAAACGCATCGCGCGTGCGGGCATGCACAACCAGGTACGACGCGCCACCCGCCGCAATGGCGCGCGCGCAGTCGAGCGCCCTGGCCGTATCGCGAATACCCAGCCGCATCTTGGCCGATACCGGAATCACCGCCGGCACGGCCTGCCGCACAGCCGCCACGATACGCCCGATCCGCGCCGGATCGTCCAGCAAGGCCGCGCCCGCGCCGTGCCGGTTGACCTGCGGCACCGGACAACCGAAATTGAGGTCGATGCCCGGCGGCGACAGGCGCGCAAGCTGCGCCGCATTGTCCGCCAGATCGTCGGGATCGCTGCCGAGCAACTGCACATCGACCGGCACGCCGGAAGGCGTCCGCCCGCCGTGATCGAGTTCCGGGCTGACGCGCCGGAAACTGCGCAACGGCATCTTCGGCCCGGAAACGCGCACGAACTCGCTCACCGCCGCATCGTAGCCGCCCACCTGCGTCAACACATCGCGCAGCAGCCAGTCGGCCAGGCCTTCCATAGGCGCAAGAATAACGCGGGCGGTCATGGCGCACAGAAAAGGGAAAAAAATTCGGGCATTGGCACGGGACTTGACACGGAAATCGACACGGCGCGAACAAGCGCGTAAAAAAACGGAAACGGATTTTACCCGCCTACGCCCGCGCCTTGCGCCTTCCCTCGCCCCAATCCGCGCATTTCCAGAATGGCGCGCTAAAACCCTTGTCAACGGGTATCTCAGAAGGGTTGCCCGAAGTCCCTTATCCATGCGGGTTTCCGGGCAGGTGCTCTGAGATGCCCTATCCACGCGGGGTTCCGGGCATCCTCGGAGATGTCCGTGGATAAAGGGTTTCAGAGGGTTGGTCGGGTACGGTGTTCCGGTTTATGTTTTTTGATGCCCTGAACCCGACGTATTTAGAGGGCTTCAGGGCATTTTATGTTTTCTGACCTATTTTTACGGAATTCAGAGGGGTGCTCTGAAACTCTTGTAAACAGGGTATCTCCAGACACCCTGCTCGGAGCGCCTTTATCCATGCGGGT
>CALHZD010000122.1 GCA_938040985.1 uncultured Propionivibrio sp. | reverse complement strand
ATGTACGGCAGCCATGGCGTTAGGTCGTCGTGTTTCAACACACAGCCGCCCGGAGGCGGCTGCCTGGGCTGATTTTGGTGCAGCCGACCCATGGGTTGTTTCAACACACAGCCGCCCGGAGGCGGCTGCTCCCTACCAAAAAACTCACGAAAAATCAGTTAAATACTAACCACTTTTCGCTAACCTGTTTCAATGGCAGGAAGTCTGGTCAGTATAGCGCCCGCTTTTCACGCTAGACAACCCTTAAATCGCCCTATTGTTAAAGAACCCGCAGCATTCGCTAACCTGTTCACATTTTTATGTGAATTAGCAGTTAGCGCAGCTAAATAACCAGTGAGTCCTTAAATACATCCATTGCTGGTTTCGCACCGTGGTGCTCCACTTTACCTCGCCATTTGCTGCCCAGATGATAAAAACGCAGGCTATCGGTTACAGGATTGAAAATATCGAGCAGGCCGGCTTTCAGCCTCACCCACTGAGCAGGTGCGATATCGCACTCAAATACAGAATATTGCACACGCACACCATAGTCCAGGCACAGTTTAGCAACACGCCGCAACCTTGCCTGCCCTTCTCGGTCTTCGAGCGAAATATCATAAGTAATCAGCATTAACATATCGTTCTCATCGGCAATTTTTTAGATATAGCAAACGTATTAATTTTCTATGACAACATTGCTGTGCCTTGCCGTACTACTTATATTTTCTGAGTTTACCGCCTTACACCAAAAATGTACGTTTTCTATAAATTTTTTTAAAGCCCGGAAATTTTCTATGGTAAATATCGTTTATGTAAAGCAGAATAAAATGATGCTTTAATCTCATAAAAATTTCTTTATCTCCTCAAATATTTTTTAGACCCCTAATTACAAAGGCCTATTTGAAAATATGCACTATCTCATCAAAAACGGCGGATATGCCGCCAAATCCCCACGCAAGTGCCGCGCCAGAAGCATGGCTTGAATATAAGGCAATAAACCGATTTCCACCTCTTCACCCAAAAACGGATGAACAATTTTCTCCTGCTTTTTCGCCTGCAAAGACTGGAACAGCAACTTCCTTGCTTCCTCTTTCAAATTCACCGCACCGCTTGCCTCTTGCACAAAATCCTGCGGCTTGATTTGCCCACGATTAATCAAAGAAAGCACCAGACGATCCGCCCACCACGCGCGGAATTCTTCCAAAATATCCTGCGCCAGACTATCGCGACCGGGACGATCGGCATGCAGAAAACCCACCTGCGGATCCAGCCCCACACTTTGCAGCGCACCGCTGATGTCCTTGCTCAAAACGCTGTACAAAAAAGAAAGCAGCGCATTTACCCCGTCTCTTGGCGGGCGACGGTTGCGCCCGTCAAAAATAAAACCGCTCTTTTCTCTCAACAAAAGGCCGAACACACCGAAATAGCGCGCCGCCGCATCGCCTTCAATACCGCGCACTACATCCAGGCTATCCGCCTGCTGCAAATCCCGCAGCGCCGCATTCAGCGCACCGACAGCCGTTTGAAGCTCGGCATTCTCGCCATGATTACGCATTTGCCGCTGCAACACCCGCTTACCCGCCTGAATCTTCGCAGCAATAATATTGCGGGCAATCGGCACCGGATTTTGCTCCGACACCCGATACTGCGCCCGACGCAACAGCACATTACCGCTCTGCCGCCCCTGAAGCCGCCCCAAGAAACGTCCGTTTTCGGTAAAAAACGCCAGATTCACATTATTCTCGCCGCAAAAACCCAATAAAAACGGCGACACCAGCACATTGCCGAAACAGAAAATATGCCCGATGGAATGCACCGGCAACTGCGCCACCTTCTTGCGCTCCTGCTCCACCACCAGCGTTTCGCGTTCCTTATGCAGATAGCTGCCTTGGGTGGTGATATAGAGCGTGTTTTGCAGTTTGCGCATGGAGGACTCCTTGGGGTTTAATCGTATTATATTTACGATTAAACCAATTCATTTATACCTATAGATTTTAAATATTGATATGTTCCATCATAAAACTCTTTTTGACGTGTATTATCGCTTTCGCTGCCTTCTGGAATCCAAATGACTATACCCTGCCTTGCTCTGGTCAATAAAACTCGATAAGCATTCTTGGTAAACTGTTTATCTTCTTCTTTATTGATATTTTGCCATTTACACCCTTTAAAAGATTGATAATGCCACTGCTTATCCTGATAATAGAAATTTTCCCCCCAAGCCAGACATACCCAATCAAGCTCAAGCCCTTGGACATCAAACTCTGTCGCTACATCCTCTAAAAAATAAGAAGAACGCACATCATCTTTAGGATTTAAAAACCAATTGGCCACGTCGATTTCATTTTTGACATGCACTCCCAATGCTTTCAGACGACACGCTCCCGATGAAGCCACCAGGCCATAACGCTCACTTCCTTTGGCTTGTGTCTTCACCCATGCTTTAGCTTTTTGCAAATCTCTTGTAAGTACAATAGGATAGTTTTCTTTAATTTCGTTCCACAGTAACTTAGCTTGATCATTCACATCCAATAATACGTGTACATATGCTGAAACTTTCTCTGACCGGAATGAGCGCACTGACGTAGCCAGATGTAAATGATTTTGCTCAACGCCTGTCGCAGACAACCAGTTTTTTATCGCCGCATCTTGTAAATAGTTATCTTGATTGACAATCAGATTAGAATAATGTACCTGCCAATCAGGATAAGAAGATTGCAGAGCTTGCATCCAGGCAACTAAGCCTGCCTCGCCCGTATTAATTTCTTGCCCTCCTCCAATCAAGCAAATAATCACACACCAATCTCGATGACGATTCATCACCTCAATCAAAAACTCTGGTTCAGACTGATTAAAATCTGGTTGTCCGCGTTTTTGACTCATAAATTTACTGGTTTGATGTTGATTCCAAGCACGTTGTGCTTCATCAAATACCACAACTTTTTCAGTTGGTGCTTGTAAATTTTTCAAATATTCATCTCTAAAATGATGAATGTTTTGAATGGATGCCCTGGTTTCTTTTAGTGCAGTTTCTTTTTTGATTTTATTTTGAATGACACGGTTTCTTGCCAAAGCTTCTTGTAAAACTCGCACCAACGGACCATTTCCCGATAAGAAAACAGCATGTTCATCTTCTGCTACTTTTAAACGCTGATTCGCAATATTGAGTCCGGCCAAGGTCTTCCCTGCGCCTGGCACACCAGTAACGAAACAAATGGCTTTTTTATGCTCTTGTTTAGCTTGTTCAATAATGTTGCTAATACAGTCAGCGGTATCGGACAAATTTTTTGCGCCGGCATCTGAGCGCGTGATTTCCGCAACATCATGCTTTTGATAAAGCGCTTGCGCGGCTTCAATAATGGTAGGCGTTGGTTTGTATGAAGATTGCTCCCAAGCCGCAACATCCATCAGACTATTTGAATCATAAGGCTTTAAAAAATCATGCAAATTCTGTTTATTCAATAAAATTGCATAATCTAGATTTTGTACCGTCTGAAAATTATTTTCAACAATTGGCGCTTTCTCTGCAATCAATATAGGAATTAAATTTGCATCATGACTACCTTCATGAAAATTTCGTAAATCGATAGCATAGTCAATCACTTGATCAATTGCATGCTTATCATATTGTTTACTGCCAATTTTAAACTCCAGTAAAAAAATCCTATCTCCAAGAATGACAATATTGTCCACACGCTTTCCCATTCTTGGAATCGAAAATTCGAAATAAACATAACCATTTAGCCCTGCTAATTGTGATTTTAGAATGGCAATTTGCCGTTCCCATGCATTTTGTTGCGATTTTTCTAGCGTTTGATGGCCATGATGTTTAGTTAGCGCACCTAAAATCTTTAAATCATCATCCTGGATAAAATCAGCAATACTTTTACCGTAATAAGCTCTTAACATAATTTATCTACCTAATATTAATTGTGTTCCTTATAAAAATAGTTCTTCAATATAATTCTTTGACCTATCCCATTTCCCCAACAACTCCGGCTGACAAATCTCCACCAGCGAACAGGCTTTGCAATGTTTGCCGTAGTCGGGCGGCGGGGTTTGTCCGCTGTTTAAGAGTTCGCGGACAGCGGCGATGGTGGCGAGGGTTTGGGCCCGCAGGTCGTCTGAAAAGACGACGGGGACGCGGTGGCGTGTTTGCCCATACCACAGCGCGCCTTCGCTGACGGGTTGCCCGGTCATTTCTTCCAGGCACAAGCCTTGGGCGCAAAGCTGGATTTCATCTATCGGCTCGGGTTTGGGCTTGCCGCGTTTGTATTCCACGGGTTTCAGACGACCTGTTTTTGTATCCACTTCCACCAAATCTAGCACGCCGCTGATGCCCAGTTTTTCCGCCGCAACGTGCACCGTCCGCTCAAAACGCACGCCCTTGCGCGTTTCCGGCTCGCCCGAATCCACCCGCTCGTGCAGCGCTCGCCCCTGCGCGGTGAGCAGGTTTTCCACCCACATCTGCTCGCTGTGGATTAGCGCGCACTGGCGCGGGCAGAAGGCGTAATGTTGCAGGGCGGAAAGAGAGACCAGGTACTCGTCCTGATTTTCCCTTTTGGTTTCGGGCATGGCTGTTTTCCTTTGTTGATATTCCGTCAAGCGGCGTAAACACTGGGCTCGCCAAGCGGCGTGGTTGCGCGTGCGAAGGGGTTTACAGCAACTCTTGCACCGTCACGTCATCCAAACCGTCTGTATGCACGCTGATGCTGTAATCGCCGAAAGCGCTGGCGGGCGTCCCCGATTCGCCGTTGACGCGTTCGACTTTGACGGCGTCGAACAGTTTGTGCGCGGGTTGGTTGCCCAAGGGGCTTTCGTGTTTGAAGACGATCAGTTTGCGTGTCGCCATTTCGCCGCGCGCGGCAGAGCGATCGTGTTCAAACATCTGTTGCAAGGCTTGCCAGAGTTTGGCTAAGTCATCGTCCGAAAAGCCGGTTTTGGCGGCAAGGTTGGCGGAAATGAAGCCGTGCGCGCGGTAGAGGGCGTAAGGAACGATGTATTTGCGCCCCATGGTGCGTTCTTTGTCCAGGTCTTTTTCGTTGGTGACGGCCATGCGGGTGATGGAAATTTCCAGCGGCACAATGGGGTCGATGGATTGGGCGAATGCCAGTTGCACCGGGCCGCGCACCTGGCCGCTGTTGACTTCGGTGGTCATTACTGCGCCGAAGGTGCGGATGTCAAAGAAGTTTTTGCACATCCAGGCGGTGATGTCGTGGGCTTTCTTTTCGTCCTTAGGCAGTTTTTTTTCTTTGGTATTTGGTTCAATGCCGAGCGCTTCATAAGCGCGTTTGTTTTGGTTATTTAACACGCTTTTTTCTTTGACGTAGATTTCATAACCGGGCTGATTTTCCGCGCTGATTTCGATGAAATTGCGGATTTTGCGTTTCAGGCAAACATCGGTTACCAAGCCTTTGCTGGATTCAGGATCAAGGCGCGGCATATTGCCCGCATCGGGGTCGCCGTTGGGGTTGCCGTTGGTTACATCAAAAAAGTAAACAAATTCATAGCGGTTTTGAATGGCAGACATTTTTAGCTCCTTAATTGTCAATGGTTTCAGCAGTCTCTTTTTTGGTGAAATAGCTTTGCTTTTGCTGGTAATAGCCGATGGCAAAGCGGCCTTGCTCGTCAATGCTTAGATGGCGCGGAAAGGTCTCGGGCAGTTTGGCAATGATTTCGCCCAAATCTTTATCCAAATTCACCGCCATGCCGGCTTTGTCTTTACGCAAGCGCGATAAATGGTGTTTTGCACCCGACAAAAGGCGTGGAAAAACCGAAAACGGCACGGCGGATGCAGAGCCGTAATAGCGGTCGGCAATGCCGGCATTTAATTCGCCCAACGCCTGATATTGAATACGCTCCAACACGGCAAACAGCCGCCCTAAAAGATAGGCGCGATTCGGGCTTTCATTGTTCAAACTCATAGGAACTCCTTCTTCGATAAAACCTTTTCTAAAACGCCGCTGTAATACGGCTTTCATCATTGCCACGCGCAGAGCATTCACGTCGCCGTCGGCGCGGATTCGGGTAATCAGTTGCGACAGCAAACTTAAAGGATACGGCGTGCCGCAAATCACGGCGCGGGTCATTTCGCCTGC
>CALHZD010000121.1 GCA_938040985.1 uncultured Propionivibrio sp. | reverse complement strand
CGCAAATAAAGGACTTGCGGGCGCACTTCTCTGAAATGCCCTAAATACACGGGCTGGCGGGTAGGCTTTTCTGAGACGCCTTATCTACACGGATTTCAGAAAGTTGGTCGTGCGCAGTGTTTCAGTTTATGTTTTGTGATGCTTTGGAGCCCTTGTATTTAGGGCGTTTCAAAGCGTTTTATGTTTTCTGGCCCGTCTGCAAGGATTTCGGGGCGGGATGTTCGGAGACGCCCAAAATATAGCGGCTCAACTTTGCCAAAAGACAAGGCGGCGAGCCGCTGGCAGTATGAGTAATACGGCAAGGCGAGCCAACGCAGTATTTTGGCAAAGGAAGTCGCTATAACAAAGGGGGCCGGAGACGCCCTGTTCATAAGGCCTCCGGCAGCGCTTCGGCAGAACCGTTGCGAGGGCGGCGGGCGTGACGGCGTTGCCAGCGGCGGCGCCTTGCGACGCTCGCCGGCGCGGCATTCTCAATACCCCCTCCTTGGCGTAAAATAGCGCCCGGTTTCAGGTGCCTGGCGGCAACGCCGGGTGAAACGGGAAGCCGGTGACCCCGCAGCTGCGGAATTCCGGCACAGCCCCCCGCTGCTGTAAGCCTGACGAATCCGGCATCGATGCCACTGTACGACCCGCTCGTAGGGGAAGGCGCCGGAGGAGGAAGACGGCGAGTCAGAAGACCGGCCTGAAGCCATGTGGCGCCAATCCTCGGGGTGAGGGGTGAGGTTCCGAAGGTTCGTTGCCCGGCATTCCGATCTGTCCGAACTGCCTGCGGCACTTCCCCGGTTCGACTCCCTTTCACATTCCTTTTGGCAGCGGTGCTGGTTTTGCCGATACCCGCCCAGGTGTTTTAACGTTTGCCGGCGCGCATGTCTGCGGCGCTGCGTGAAAGGAGAGAACTTGATACGCATCACAAAGCCCCCTGCCTCCGCCAGCGTCGCGGCCGGCGCGCCCGCGGGCGCGCATCCGAAGCCTGTAGCGCCGCATGCCACATTTCAAAAAGATTGAACGTTTTTTCCGAATCCCAATCTGAGCAAGCTATGAATTTCATTGCTGATACCTTTTGCACAGGGAGGCGCCGTGGCCGGTAAGATCTGGTTTGTCGGCGCCGGCCCCGGCGATCCCGATCTCATCACCGTCAAGGGACGCGGCCTGATCGAACAGGCCGGCGCGATTTTGTTCGCCGGCTCGCTCGTCGATCAGACGGCGACGCGCTACGCGCCGCCCGGCTGCGCCATCCGTGACTCGAAAGACATGACGCTGGAGGCGATGGTCGCCTGGTTGATCGAGCAGGCGCACCGCCACGCCACCGTTATCCGCCTGCAAACCGGCGATCCCGGCCTCTACGGCGCATTGATCGAAATGACGCGGCCGCTGACCGCGGCGGGCATCGAATGGTCGGTCGTTCCCGGCGTTTCCTCGGCCATGGCCTCGATGGCGGCGGCCGGCGAATCGCTTACCCTGCCGGAAGTCACGCAAACGGTGATCCTGACGCGCGTGGCGGGGCGCACGCCGATGCCCGAAGGCGAAGATCTGGAATCGCTCGCCCGCCACCACTGCACGCTGTGCATTTACCTGTCGATCACGCTGCTGCACGAAGTTCAGGCCGCCTTGCGCGCCGCCGGCTGGCGTGAGGATGCGCCGATCCTCGTCGTGCAAAAGGCGAGCTGGCCGGGGCAGGAGAAAATCGTGCGCGGCACGCTGGCCGACATCAAGCGCAAATGCCAGGAGGCCAAGATCGGCAGCCAGGCGATGATCGTCGCCAGCCCGACGCTGGGCGCGGCCGACTGGGAAACCCTGGTGCGCTCCAAACTCTACGATCCGGGCTTTGCGCACCGTTTCCGCAAGGCAAGCGCTTAAAGCGCATCTCCCCCTTCAGGAGTTGATGAAAATGGAAGAGCAAACGACCCATCCGGCACCGGAAGCAGGCGGTGCGCCATCGGTCAAGGACACCATCGTATTGATCGTCGGGCATGGCTCGCCCAACCGGGCGGGCAACCAGGAGATCGAAAAATTCGTTGCGCAATGGCGCACCCGCCATCCCGACTGGCAGGTTGAAGTCTGTTTCATCGAACATGCCGACGTGCTCGTGCCGGAGGGTCTGGAGCGGGCGGCGCGGCAGGCGCGCCGCGTCGTACTGCTGCCGCTCATCCTCAACGCCGCCGGGCATGTCAAGACGGAATTGCCGGAAGCCGTCGAAGATGCGCGGGAACGCCACCCGGACGTGGAGTTCATCGTCGCGCCGCATCTGGGCATGTGCCGCGACGTATTCACCGTGCTGCAACGTCAGTTGAAGCAGCTCATGAAATCGCTTGATTCGCCCGACCCGCAAACGACGGGCGTCGTCCTGCTCGGCCGCGGTTCGTCCGACGCCGAGGCCAACGGCGAACTGGCGCGCATGGCGCGCTGGCTATATGAGGAGAACGATCACGAACTGGTCGACCTCGCCTTCACCGGCGTCACCTGGCCGCGGCTGGAGACTATCGTACAGCGGCAGGCGCTGCTAGGCATGCGGCAAATTTGCATCCTGCCGGTGTATTTATTTACCGGCGTATTGATCGAGCGCATCAAGGCGCAGGTCGCGCGCCTGCAAAGCCAATACCCGCAGGTTTCGTTCGCGCTGGGCGATTATTTCGGCTTTGAACCGGAAATTTTCCGCCTCGTCGACCAGTTGACCAGCGCCGGCATGGCGGGCGTCGGCGCGCTGCTGGAATGCGACAGCTGCCGACACCGCGCCTACCGGGCCTACCGCCTTCAGGACGACGAAGAGGATCGCGGCGGCGAACACAACGATCATGCCCGTCCTTCCCATCATGCGCATCACGCCCATCAGGCGCACGCCCGCCATTTTTCTCACCACGCCCATTCACATCAACATCACAGCTAAAACTATGAACCCGACCATGACACACACCAACACCATCACCGAGCAGCTCACCGAAGCCGGCCGCGTCATCGAACATGGCTCATTCGCCATCATCGACGCCGAGGCCGGCCCGCACGACCGTTACACGGACGAGCAATGGCCGCTGGTGCGGCGGATGATTCACGCCAATGCCGACTTCGACTTCAACGGCCTGACCGTTTTCCATCCGGACGCGATGCGCGCCGGCCTGGCGGCCGTAAACAAGGGCGGCACGCCGATCGTCGCCGATGTCGAGATGATCTGCGTCGGCCTCTCCCGCCCGCGTCTGGCGCACTTCGGCATGACGACGCTGCACACCATTTCCGACGAAGACGTGATCGCCGCAGCGCGCGCCGAAAACACGACGCGCGCCGTGCAGGCCATGCGCAAGGCGCAGCGGATGGGCAAACTCGACGGCGCCATCGTCGGCATCGGCAACGCGCCGACGGCGCTGCTCGAAGTCATTCGCCTGATCCGCGAAGAAGGCACGCGCCCGGCGCTGGTCATCGGCATGCCGGTGGGTTTCGTTTCCGCCGCCGAGTCGAAGGAAGCGCTGATGGACGTCGACGAAGTACCGTGGATTACCATCAAAGGGCGCAAAGGCGGTTCGACCCTGGTCGTCGCCGCCATCCACGCCCTGCTTGCCGTCGCGGAAGCCGCACAAAAGCGGGCGGCATGAGCGACGGCGACAAAATCCGCAAGGGCGACGGCAAGCGCAAACGCGGCAGTCGCTCCGGATTTACCACGGGCGCCTGCTCGGCCGCTGCGGCGCGCGCGGCGACCCTCGCCCTGCTGAGCGGGGAAACGCCGGCGTCCGTATGCGCACGCCTGCCCAATGGGCACGATGTCGATTTCGACATACTCGAAGGCGTCGTAACGAACGGCGCGGCGCGCGCCGTCATCGTCAAGGATGCGGGCGACGATCCGGACGCCACCAACGGCGCGCACATCACGGCGGAAGTGCGCCGTCTGCCGGGGCAGGCCGGCGAAATCGCACTCAAGGGCGGCGCCGGCGTCGGCACCGTCACCCGGGAAGGGCTGGGGCTGGAAGTCGGCGGCCCGGCGATCAATCCGGTACCGCGCCGCAACATCCGCGACAACGTGCGCAGCGTCGCCGCCGATCTGTTGGCCGTCGACGGGCTGGAAATCACCATTTCCGTTCTCGGCGGCGAAGAGATGGCGAAAAAAACGCTCAATTCGCGCCTGGGCATTCTCGGCGGCATTTCGATTCTCGGCACCACCGGCATTGTCCGCCCGTACTCGACGGCGGCATTCCGCGCCAGTGTCGTCCAGGCGGTGGAAGTCGCTGCGCGCCAGGGGCAAACCAGCGCCGTATTTACCACCGGCGGCCGCTCGGAAAAATTCGCCATGCAGCAGTTGCCGGAACTTGCCGAATCCTGCTTCGTGCAGATGGGCGACTTCGTCAAGGCCGCCTTCATCGCCGCCATCAAGACGCGGATGTCGCGCATTTACGTCGGCGCCATGGCCGGCAAGCTGACCAAGATGTCACAAGGGCTGACCGTGACGCACGCCTGGCGGGCGGAAATCGACCGCAATCTGCTCGCCGACTGCGCGCAGGAAGTCGGCGCCGCGCCCGATCTCGTGGAAGCGATCCGCGCCGCCGAAACGGCGCGCTTTGCCGCCGAACGGCTGCAGGCGCTCGGCCTGTCCGTCGATTTTCATCGTGCGCTGGGCACGCGCGCCCTGCGCAGCCTCAAGTCTTCCTACCCCGGAAACTATCAGCTGACGATCTTGGTCTGCGATTTTGAAGGACATTTCATCTGCCGCGTCGACGAAACCCCCGAAGCATCCGAAACAGGAAAAGAGGCCCGGGAGAACGCGGCATGAGTCAATGCACATTGGTCGGTATCCTTGATGACGGCTGGAGCGAACTGGGCGAACGTGCGCGCGACCGCATCCGGCGCGCCGGCCTGATCATCGGCGCGGGCCGTACGCTCGAGCTTGTGCGCCCCCACGCCGCCGATGCCCGGCTGCTCGATATGGACGGGGCGCTGGCCCAGGTGCCGGAATGGGCGCAATCCGCGCTTGCGGCAGGGCAGTCCGTCGTTATCCTCGCCACTGGCGACCCGTTTTGCCACGGCCTGGCGCCCTGGCTGATCGGCAAGCTGGAAGCGTCTAACGTCAAATACGATATCGAAACGCTGCCCGCGCCTTCGACCCTGCAACAAGCCTTCGCCCGCTGGAAAAAGCCGTGGCAGGACGTGCGCATCGCCTCCTGCCACAGCAAGGACGCCGGCGAATGGACATTCGGCGCGCCCCCCGCGCACGGGCTTTATCCGCTGATGCAGGCCATTGCGCTGCACCGCCGCGTTTTCGCCTTCACCGGGCCGGAAAACGATCCTTCTCGGCTGGCGCGCGCCCTGATGACGGCCGGCTTCGGCGCAGCCCGGCTGTCGGTCGCTTGCCGGCTGGGCTTGCCGGATGAAACCCTCTACCATGAATTGCCGCCGGAAAAAGCGGCTGCCATGGCTTTCCCGCACCCCAATGTCGTGCTGGTCGAACGCGCGGCCGAAGCCGGCTCGCCTGCCTTCGGCCTTGATGACCTCGATTACCTTCAGCGCGCGCCGGAAAAAGGGCTGATTACCAAACAGGAAGCGCGGGCGCTCTCGCTCGCCAAACTGGCGCTCCGGCCGGATGCCGTCGTCTGGGACATCGGCGCCGGTTCCGGCTCGATGGGCATCGAAGCGGCGCGGCTGGCGCCCCTCGGCCATGTCTGGGCGATCGAGAAAAATGCCGACGATGCCGCCAATGCCCGCGCCAACGCGCAGCGTTTCCGCCTCGTCAACTACACCCTGAGCGAAGGCAAAGCGCCCGGCGGACTGGCCGGCTGGCCGGATCCCGACGCCGTGTTCATCGGCGGCTCGGGCGGCGAACTGGCGGCGCTGATCCGGCTGATTCTCGCCCGCCTCAAACCCCACGGCCGGCTGGTGATGAATTTTGTGACGCTGGAAAATCTGTCCACTGCCATTGATACGCTGAAGCAGGCCGGCGCGCAGGAAGACAACGCAGAACGGCAGAGCAGGCAGCGCATCCAGTGGGATGTCGTGCAGCTGCAAGCCAGCCGCAGCCAGCCGATTCTCGATATGCAGCGCATGGCGGCGCAGAACCCGGTGTGGATCGTCACCGCGCGGAAGGCAGGCTGAACGTGCATCCCGCAAAAGTTGATCGCGCCCGCCTGCAACAGCTCACCGATTTGCCCAACATTGGCCCGGCCGGCGCAGCCGACCTGCTGCGTCTGGGCATCCGCACGCCGGAAGATTTGCTTGGACGCGACCCCTATGCGCTTTACGAAACGCTGTGCGCACTGGATAACCGGCGTCACGACCCGTGCGTCATCGACGTCTTCATTGCCATCACCCGCTTCATGGCCGGCGATGAAGCCCGGCCGTGGTGGGCTTACACGGCCGAACGCAAGCGCCATTTACACGACCAGCACGATCTGCGTGATCCGCACAATCCGCACGCACGCGCCAACACGCGGAACGCCGCAGGAAATGCGCCATGACGACACCGCGCATATTCAAAACACCGCACCGGCCGCTACGCCGGCCGCTGCCCTCCGCGCCGCAGACGGCGGCTGCGGCGATGCCGTGCGGCGCGCAAGTCATGGGCCATGTTCCGGAACATGGCCTGCCGATGGGGCAGGAACGACCGGATGGGCGCACGAAAGTCATTGCGGCCACTTTTCCGCCTGCGGCGCTGCCCGGCAATCCTGGGGACGCTCAGCGCACGCCCTGCCGAGCCGGTAGCCGCAGCGGGTGATCCCTGTCTTCACTCTTTTTCAACCGAAAGCTTTTGTATGACACAAGAAATACGCTACGGAAAACTCATCGGCGCTTCGCTCGGGCCGGGCGACCCGGAACTGATGACCCGCCGAACCTGGGACGCACTGCAATCCGGCGCGCGCTGGGTGTATCCGGTCAAAAAAGCCGAGCAGTCTTCGTATGCGCTCTCCATCGCCGAGCGCAGCGGCTTACGCATTCCCGCCGATGCCGTCGAACTGGTTTTCCCCATGACGCGCGACGCCGACGCACTGGCCAAAGCCTGGGCGCGCGCCGCGCAGCAGACGGTCGAACTGCTGGCGACAGGGCGCGATGTCGTTTTTCTCGTCGAAGGGGACGCCTCGACCTTCGCCACCTTCGGCCACCTCGCCCGCGTCGTCCGCGAACAGGCGCCGTCGATCGCAGTAGAAACGATTCCCGGCGTTTCTTCCTTCACCGCCGCCGCCGCAACGGCCGGCCTGCCGCTCGCCGAGGAAGACGAAACGCTGGCGGTCATCCCGACGGCGTACGGCATCGGCGTCATCGACCACATGCTCGACGAGTTCGATACGCTGATTCTGCTCAAGGTCAAGCCGCTGCTCGACGATGTGATCGAACTGCTCGAACGGCGCGGCCTGCTGGCAACGAGTTGCTTCATCGAAAAAGTCGGCTCGCCGGAAGAGCGCGTCATCCGCGATTTGGCCTCGCTTAAAGGCGAAACGGTCAATTATCTGTCGCTGCTGCTGGTCAAGAATCCCAAGCGGCAGCGCGGCGAATTGCGGCGCGGCTGCCGCCGCCGTCAGGAACGCGAGGCGGCCGCCCATGCCTGAAACGCCGGCGCACAAAACGGCCGCAGCGGCGCCGCCGGCGGGTGAAATCGCCGTCGTCGCCATTACGCGCCACGGCATCGTACTGGCAGGCAAAGTCGTCCGGGCGCTGCCGAACGCACGCCTTTACGTACCGAAAAAATTCGCCGCCGAGGCCGAACGGGCCGCCCCCGGCGCACAAACCTATGCGGGCAAAACCGGCGAGGCCCTGGGCGCGCTGTTCGGCCGGGTTGAGGGCATCGTCGGCATCGTCTCACTCGGCGCGCTGGTGCGCCTGATCGCCCCTTACCTGAAGGCCAAAGACAGCGATCCGGCTGTCATCGTACTCGATGAACAGGGGCGCTTCGTCATTCCCATGCTCTCCGGCCATCTGGGCGGCGCCAACGCCCTGGCCGGCAGGCTGGCCGATGCGCTGGGCGCCACGCCGGTGCTGACGACCGCTTCCGACGTGCGTGAAACGCTGGCCGTCGATCTGCTCGGCCGCGAGCTGGGCTGGGCGCTGGAAGCCACGCACGCGGCGCTGGTGCATGCCAGCGCCGCCGTAGTCAATGACGAGCCGGTGGCGCTCGTGCAGGAAGATGGTACGCGCGACTGGTGGACGCGCCATGCCAACGGCCGCACGGGGCCGCTGCCTGCCAACCTGACGCTGTTTGAACGCATTGAGGAGGTCGACCCCGAGCGTTTTTCCGCCCTTCTCTGGATCAGCCGGCGATCGCTGCCTGCGGCCTGCGAAACCGCCTGGCGCGGCCGCTGCGTCATCTACCGCCCGACGGAGGCCCCATGAAAATCGCACTGGGACTGGGCTGCGACCGCAATACGCCGACCGAGACGCTGCGCCTGGCTGTAACGGCGGCGCTGGCCATCAGCCGCACGCGGATCGAGGATGTCGCCGCCGTCGGCAGCATTGATCTGAAGGCCGACGAGCCGGCCATGCTGGAACTGGCCGCCGAACGCGGCTGGCGCATCCGCTTCTATCCCGCCGCCGAACTGGCCGCCGTCGACGTCCCCAACCCTTCCGAAACCGTGCGCAAATACACCGGCACGCCTTCCGTCTCCGAAGCGGCGGCGCTGCTGGCCGCCGGCGCGGACAAATCCGCCCTGATTATCGAAAAACTCTCGCATCGCGGCCCGGATGGCCGCAATGCCACCGTTTCCATTGCAAGGATTCCAGAATGAACGATAGCCAGAATCAAAGCGACACCTTCCCGGCCGCCCACGGCGAAACTCATCGCCCCGCCGGCGGCAAAATCATGCTCGTCGGCCTCGGCCCGGGCAGCCACGACACGCTGACCGGCCGCGCGCGCGAGGCCATCGCCGAGGCCGACACCGTGATCGGTTACGTGACCTACATTCGCCTGGTCAAGGATCTGCTCGATGGCAAGGAGGTCGTCAAGAAGGCAATGACCGAAGAGCTTGACCGCGCCATCGAAGCCTATGAACGCGCCCGCCTCGGCAAGAAAGTGGCGATCATTTCTTCCGGCGACGCCGGCGTGTACGGCATGGCCGGCCCGACCTTCGAGGTGCTGTTCCAGGCCGGCTGGACGCCGGATTCGGGCATCGAGGTCGAAATCGTGCCCGGCGCCTCGGCCATCAACACTTGCGCCGCGCTCGTCGGCGCGCCGCTGACGCACGATTTCTGCGCCATTTCGCTTTCCGATCTGCTGACGCCGTGGCCGACCATCGCCCGCCGGCTCAATGCCGTCGCCTATGCCGATTTTGTCGTCGCGCTCTACAACCCGAAAAGCGGCCGGCGCACGCGACAGATCGAGGAAGCGCAACGCATTTTTTTGCAATACCGCGATCCGCAGACGCCGGTCGCCATCGTCAAGTCGGCGTTCCGTCCGAAACAGCGCATTCAATTCACCACGCTGGAAAAAATGACCGAGGCCGAGATCGGCATGCTGACGACGGTGCTGATCGGCAACTCCAATACCTACGTCAAACACGGCCTGATGATTACGCCGCGCGGCTACGCCAACAAATACGACGTGGTCTCCGGCAAGCGCTCGGCGCGCGACGGCGAACGGCGCGGCCTATCGCTCTCTTCCGGCCTCAACGGCTGGCTGGCCGCGATTCAGGCCAGCGACCGGACGCTCGCACAGCTGGCGGCCGACTACCATCTGCCGGAAGCCTACATCCGCTCCGCACTGGCGCATCCGCTGGCATCTGAAGATGATGACGAACCCCCCTCTTCCGGAGAATAAGCCGATGACTTCCACCGCCCCCATCGACGCGAACGCCGCAGGCGCGCGCCATCAGGATCGCATGCAGCGCAAGAAAACGGCCATCGATCAGCGCATCGCCGAAGCGGCGACGCGCAAAGGCGTGCTGCTGGTCAATACGGGCACCGGCAAAGGCAAGTCGTCGGCCGCTTTCGGCGTCATGGCGCGCGCGCTGGGCAACGGCATGCGCGTTGCCGTCGTCCAGTTCGTCAAGAACCGCACCGATACCGGCGAAATCGCCTTCTTCAGCGAACTCCCGCAGGTCAGCTGGCACGTCATGGGCGAAGGCTTCACCTGGGAAACGCAGGATCGCGAACGCGATGCGGCGGCGGCGCAAGAAGCCTGGGCGCAGGCGCGCGCCTACCTGAACGACGCCAACACCGATCTTTTGATTCTCGACGAACTGACCTACGCCTTCAAATACGGCTGGCTTGACCTCGACACCGTGCTCGCCGACCTAGCGGCGCGCCCGCCGATGCAGCATGTCATCATCACCGGCCGCGCCGCGCCCCAGGCGCTGATCGACGCCGCCGATACGGTGACGGACATGGCGATGGTCAAGCACGCTTTCCGCAGCGGCATCGCGGCCATGCCGGGCATGGAGTTCTGAGATGACGGCAATTTCCGCCACCCGCGCGCGCGGCGCGGCAAACACCGCCACTTGCCCCGCCCTGCTCTTTGCCGCCCCCGCCTCCGGCAGCGGCAAAACCAGCCTCGTTGCCGCCCTGGCGCGCCTGCATACGCGGCAAGGGCGGCGGGTCAAGGTGTTCAAATGCGGGCCGGATTTTCTCGACCCGCAGATTCACGCCGTCGCCAGCGGTCAGCCGTGCGACAACCTCGATCTATGGATTTGCGGCGAAGACGACATCCGCGCCCGACTGGCGCGCGCCGCGCAGGAAAACGACCTGATCCTCATCGAAGGCGTCATGGGCCTGTTCGACGGCCAGCCGAGCAGCGCCGATATTGCCGAGCGTTTCGGCATTCCCGTGCTGACGGTCATTGATGCGCGGGCCATGGCGCAAACGTTCGGCGCGCTTGTCTACGGGCTGGCGAATTATCGCGCCGGTCTGCCGTTTTACGGCGTACTCGCCAATCGCGTCGGCAGCCCGCGCCACGCCGAAATGCTGAAGGCGTCAATGCCGGCAGCGGTACGCTGGTGCGGCGCGCTGCCGCGCCAGGAAGCCGCGGCGTTGCCCAGCCGCCACCTCGGCCTGCTGCCGGCAGCGGAGATCGCCGATCTGTCGGCGCGCATCGACACCCTCGCCGACGCGCTGGCCGAAACGCCGCTCGCCGAACTGCCGCCCGCGCGTCCTTTTGCCATCCCCGCGGCCGCGCCATTGCCGCAACGGCTGGCGGGCAGGAAAATCGCCGTTGCCCGCGACGCGGCGTTCTGCTTTATTTATCCCGCCAATCTGGCGCTGCTGTCCGACCTGGGCGCAGAGGTCGTTTTTTTCTCGCCGCTGGCGGGCGAGCCTTTGCCGGACTGCGATGCGCTCTGGCTGCCCGGCGGTTATCCGGAACTGCATGGCCAACGTCTGTCGGCGCAGCGCGACCTGATCGCCCAGCTGACAGAGCATGTCGAAGCCGGCAAACCGCTGCTGGCCGAATGCGGCGGCATGATGTTCCTGTTCGAGCAGCTCATCGACCTCGACGGCCAGGCGCATCCGATGGCTGGCCTGCTCCCCGGCCGAACCGTGATGGGCAAACGGCTGGCGGCACTGGGTTCCCAGCAGGTCACGCTGCCCGAAGGCGCATTGCGCGGCCATGCCTTCCACCATTCGCGCTGCGAGACCGACCTGCCGCCGCTGGCGAATGCCGAAACTTTCGACGGTCGCCCCGGCGAACCCGTCTGGCGACGCCGGCGGCTGACGGCCTCGTATTTCCATTTTTATTTTCCATCCAACCCCGAAGCAACGGCGGCGCTGTTTGGCCCGACGGCGGCAACTGCAAGGACATCGCAATGAGCGCAACGAATGCAATGAACGCGACCGAAAAAATGGGCACCGTCACCCTGGTGGGCGCCGGCCCGGGCGATCCGGAACTGCTGACGCTCAAGGCGGCGCGCCTGATCCGGTCCGCCGACGTCGTCGTCTACGACAACCTTGTCAGCGCGCCTATTTTGGAGATGATTCCGCCGACCGCCGAGCGCATCTATGTCGGCAAGATTGCCGGCAAGCATACGCTGCCACAGGACAGCATCAACCATCTGCTCGTCGATCTGGCGCGCTCCGGCAAGCACATCGTCCGCCTGAAAGGCGGCGATCCTTTCGTTTTCGGGCGCGGCGGCGAGGAAATGGAAGAACTGATCGCCGCCGGTTTTGGCGTTGATATCGTGCCGGGCATCACGGCCGCGCTGGGCGCCGCGTCGAGCTGCCACTTCCCCTTGACACACCGCGATCATGCGCAGAGCTGCGTATTCGTCACCGGCCATCTGAAAGATGACAGCATCGAACTCGACTGGCCGATGCTGGCGCGCCCCAGCCAGACGCTGGTGTTCTACATGGGCATCAACGGGCTGGCGATCATCTCCCGCGAGCTGATCGCACACGGGCTGCCGGCCAGCACGCCGGCGGCGCTGATCTACAAGGCGACGCAACCGGAGCAGCGCTTTGTCGCCACGACGCTGGAAGCCCTCGCCGCCACGGCGCACGCCGAACACATCAAGCCGCCGGCGCTCATCATCGTCGGCACCGTGCTGACGCTGGCCGGCAAGACGGAGCGAACCGACGGCAACGGCGAAACGATGGACGCGCACCGTTAAAAAAGCTATATTCCACGCCTCCGCGCGCCCGTAGCTCAGTTGGATAGAGTACTGCCCTCCGAAGGCAGGGGTCGGACGTTCGAATCGTCTCGGGCGCGCCAGCATTTCTTGTCATTCCCTTTCTTTCCTGATCCCTTATTGCTTTCTCTCGCAGCGCGGGAGATTTTTATTTGCGCGATGGCTCTCAACGAGGCGCCCCGGAAACCCTGATGGATAGGGCATCTCCGGGCACCTCCCTGGAAACCCGCGTGGATAAAGGATCTCCGGGCAGGTGCGCTGAAACCCGCATAAATAAAGGGCTGGCGGGCAGTGTGCCCGGAGGCGCCCTTTTTATGAGGATTTCAGAGGGTTGATCGGGCATAGTATTCCAGTTTATGTTTTTTGATGCCCTGAGCCCCTTGTATTTAAAGGGCTTCCGGGCATTTTATGTTTTCTACCCGGTTTTTACGGAATTCAGAGGGGACTTCGCACGCTTCAATAGCGGCTCAACTTTGCCAAAAGACAAGGCGGCGAGCCGCAGACAGACCACACAGTACGGCAATGCAAGGAACTCCGGGCAGGCACCCGGTGGCATTCACCCGTTCCGCAGTAATCCGGCAACGGTTTCGCTCAGCGGCAGAGCGACGCCTATCCAGCCCGGATGCTGTGCACTTATGCACGAATGCGCATTGTGAAAGCGGCAATTTAGGCATATGATAGCGGCGCTTTCAGGTGCCTCGCCCCTGTTCAAGGGGAAGGTGAAACGGGAAACCGGTGTCAATGCCCAGGAAATTGGATGAGAGGGGCAAACAAGCCGGTGCAGCCCCCCGCTGCTGTAAGCCAGACGAAGCCGGCAAAAAGCCACTGTGCGAGGAAAAGCGCATGGGAAGGC
>CALHZD010000120.1 GCA_938040985.1 uncultured Propionivibrio sp. | reverse complement strand
ACAATTTCCCACCCTATGCGACCGGTGAGTGCGGTCGTGTCGGGTCGCCGAAACGGCGTGAGATTGGGCACGGGCGTCTAGCCAAACGGGCGATGGTTGCCGTGCTGCCGAAAACTGAAGATTTTTCCTATACCATGCGCGTCGTTTCGGAAATCACCGAATCCAACGGCTCCAGCTCAATGGCCTCGGTCTGCGGTTCGACGCTGGCGCTGATGGATGCGGGCGTGCCGCTCAAGGCGCACGTTGCCGGTATTGCTATGGGGTTGATCAAGGAAGGTAACCGCTTTGCCGTGCTGACGGATATTCTGGGCGATGAGGATCATCTCGGCGATATGGACTTTAAGGTGGCCGGTACCGATACAGGCGTGACCGCCTTGCAAATGGACATCAAGATCCAGGGCATCACCAAAGAAATCATGCAGGTGGCGCTGGCTCAGGCAAAAGAAGCGCGTCTGCATATCCTCGCAAAAATGCAGGCAGCGGTTGCTGCGCCGCGTCAGGAAGTTTCGGACTATGCGCCGCGCCTGTATACGATGAAGATCAATCCGGACAAGATTCGCGACGTCATCGGCAAGGGAGGCGCGGTTATCCGTGCGATTACCGAAGAAACCGGTACGACGATTGATATCAAGGAAGACGGCACGATCACGATCGCTTCGGTCAACGCTGAAGCGGCAGATGCCGCCAAATCGCGCATTGAGTCGATTACGGCGGATGTGGAAGTAGGCAAGATCTACGAGGGCACCGTGCTTAAGCTGCTCGATTTCGGCGCCATCGTCAGCATTTTGCCAGGGCGTGACGGTCTGCTGCATATCTCGCAAATTGCCAACGAACGCGTCAATGCGGTTTCAGACTACCTCAAGGACGGCCAAAAGGTTCGCGTTAAAGTTCTTGAGGCGGATGAAAAAGGGCGTATACGCCTGTCGATGAAAGCGATTACCGCCGAGGACAGTGGCGCGGCAGCGGGTTCCCAGTAGGTTCACTGCTAAGTTTTATCTAGAGACGAAAAAGCCACCTGTTTCGGGTGGCTTTTTTGAGCCTATGCGGAGCGGATGCGCCGGCTGGTATGCTACTGGGGCACCTCTGGAGTCCGCGTAAACAGGGCATCTCCGGGCGCCTGCCCGGAAGTCCTTTATCCATGCGGGTTTCAGAGCGCCTACCCGGAGGCGCCCTGTTTACAAGGGGTTCAGGGCATACCCTCTGAGAAGCCCTGAATACGCGGGCTTGTGGGTACACCTCCTTGGAGATGCCCTATCCTCTTGGGTTCGCGGAGTGCATGGAAGACCTTGCGCTGAAAGGCATGCTATAGGGCTTCTGGCTCCCGTCGCTATTATTCGCTTTTACGCTAAAAGAAACATCCCCAAAACGACCTGTTTTCCGGAAGGCCATTTTGGGGATGTGGAGCAGGGAATCAGATGCGACTGTACGGTAAGACGATAGGCGATACAGGCAAAAACAGAACTGTGGGGCTGCGGATGCCGGCTGTTTAAACCAGCTTGCTATTTAGCGACCTGCTTTTCGCGCACTTCCTCAAGTGTTTTGCAGTCGATGCACAGCGAGGCCGTCGGGCGTGCTTCCAGGCGCTTGATGCCGATTTCAACACCGCAAGCACTGCAATAACCATAATCACCGCTATCGATCATGGCGATCGTGTCGTCGATTTTCTTTATCAGCTTGCGTTCGCGATCACGGTTACGCAGCTCGATGGCGATATCAGTTTCCTGGCTGGCGCGATCGTTGGGATCGGCAAAAACGGTTGCTTCGTCCTGCATGGTTTGCACCGTTCGCTCAATATCCTTCATCAGGCCAGCCTTGAGTGATTCCAGAATATTCCGGAAATGGGCGAGCTGGCGTGGATTCATGTATTCCTCTCCCTTTTTGGGGACATAAGGAGGAATGTTTTTCTCTTTCGAGCGCGATCGTTCTGGCATGTCTGAAAGTCAAGCAATCGTGGTGGAAAACCGGCTTCATATCAAAAAACAGCGCGTGCTGCAACTGGCTGAGCAGGCGATATTCAGATAGCAGCCGAATTGAAAGTGTACAATAACTGCTCTCTCCACTTTTTTCTAGTCAGCTGATGAGCGAAAAAATG
Organism: uncultured Propionivibrio sp.; assembly: GCA_938040985.1. Taxonomy (GTDB): domain Bacteria; phylum Pseudomonadota; class Gammaproteobacteria; order Burkholderiales; family Rhodocyclaceae; genus Propionivibrio. The sequence continues at coordinate 21,638 of CALHZD010000120.1, read as the reverse complement.
TGTCACTGGTTTGACTTACCTTTTTCTCTGGGTCGTGTGCTTTTTTGCTCCAGGATTGACCAGAATCAATGCTATCGGTAAAATGCGCGCTTCTTCGGGGCGTAGCGCAGCCTGGTAGCGCATCTGCTTTGGGAGCAGAGGGTCGTGAGTTCGAATCCCACCGCCCCGACCAGAATAGAATGGCAAGTCCTCGCCGAAGGCTTGTGATATGTCCCGAGGGATACGTATTCATCGGCACCTGGCGCCCGTAGCTCAACCGGATAGAGCACCGGCCTTCTAAGCCGGGGGTTGTGAGTTCGAGTCTCGCCGGGCGCGCCAGAAATAGATACGATGGCGATGTTAGCTCAGTTGGTAGAGCAACGGATTGTGATTCCGTGGGTCAGCGGTTCGATCCCGCTACATCGCCCCAACGAAGTGTTTGGGCCAATCCTTTGGGATTGGCTTTTTTTTTCTTTGCTTCTTCTTTCTTATATCGCATTCCCTGTGTGCTTTGCACGTGTTTTTGCTAATCCTCCCATCCATCCTGTCGAATTTCTGCTGGTCCCGTGCAATTGCGCCAGACAAGCGCCTGATTTGCCGAGGCAATGAAAGAATAATCTATGCAGCGGCCTGAAATTGGGAAAATTCTGGTGCCCGTCAAACGGGTTATCGACCCCTGTGTGGCGATCCGCATCAAGGGCGATGGCACCGGCGTAGAGATAGCGGGTGTCAGGATGAGCATGAATCCGTTTGATGAAATTGCCGTTGAGGCCGCCGTTCGCCTCAAGGAAAGCGGGGCGGCAAATGAGATCATTGCCGTCTCCTGTGGTGTACCCGCTTGCGCAGAAACGCTGCGCACTGCACTGGCGATGGGGGCTGACCGCGCCATCCTCATTGAAACCGGCATCGAGCTTCAGCCGCTGGCTGTGGCCAGAGTGCTGGTAGCGCTGTGCCGGCAAGAATTGCCGGATCTTGTCATCTGCGGCAAACAGGCGATCGATAGCGATGCCGGTCAAACAGGTACGATGCTTGCTGCCTTGCTTGACTGGCCGCTGGCGACGCGCGTTTCCCATCTAAATGTTTCTGAAGGGCAGATTTTTGCGACATGCGAAACTGACGATGGATGCGAAGCCTGGCAGCTGCGGCTCCCGGCGCTATTAACCGTTGAATTGGGGCTGAATACACCGCGCTACGTGACGTTGCCCAATCTGATGAAAGCGAAGAAAAAGCCTTTGGATACGCTAAGGCCGGAGGCATTGGGCATTGATGTTGGCTCGCAGCTGGCACAGGTATCGATAAGCGCACCACCGCCACGCCGAGCGGGCGTTCGCATCGCCGATGTTGGCGAGTTGATCAGATGTCTGCGCGATGAAGCGCGGGTGCTCTGATATGCCTCCCATGTCTCCCAACCCTTTTGTTCCCGTCGTTTCTGGTATTTCTTCCGGGATTCGCGTACTGGTCATTGCGGAAAATGCCAGGGACGGCCTCAGCAAAACGGTGCCTCCAATCGTGTTAGCCGCCCGGCAGCTGGGCGGCGAAGTGCATGTGCTGATCAATGATGGCAGTGATGCTGCTTTGGCCTTGGCAGCCCGCGCAGCGGCGGCGTTGCCGGGCGTTTCGCTGGTAAAAATTGCCAAAACTGCATATGCCTCTGCCAATGAGGCTGCTCCGAGAGCGGAAGATACGGCAGCGCTGATTTTGGCGCATGCAGCCAGTTATACGCATATTTTGGCGGCGGATTCGGGATATTTCCGCAATGTACTGTCGCGCCTCGCCGCCTTGCTGGGGGTCGAACCGATCACTGGCGTGGTGCGTATTGCGTCGCCCGACACCTTTGTTCGGCCCGTCTATGCGGGCAATGCGCTGTTGACGGTGCGTAGCAGCGATCTGGTGAAAATTCTGACACTTCGGGCGGCGAGCTTGGCAACGGCAAGCGATGATGCGGAAACGAATGGGGATAGCAGGCGTGGCAGCCGGGATGAGCAGTGCGGCCAGGCCGCAATGACAGTCGTTGCGCCTGCCCCCGCAACCTTGCCGGCGGTTGCCGCAGCGGCGGTGCTGCTTGAACGCCGGTGTACGATGAACATAGAGGGCGGGAAAACCTCGCCATCCCTGGATGCCGCGCGTATCGTCGTCGCGGGCGGCCGTGGTCTGGGGAGCGCCGAGAACTTTACGATGCTGCTGACGCCGTTGGCCGAGCAGCTGGGGGCGGCGCTGGGCGCTAGCTATGGCGCGGTCAGCGCGGGATATGCCGCCAATGCGCTACAGATTGGTCAGACAGGGCGGATCATTGCCCCGGAGCTTTACATTGCCGTGGGAATTTCGGGCGCAATTCAGCATCTGGCCGGCGTTAAGGAGGCGCGAGTCATCGTTGCAATCAACAAAGATCCGGAAGCGCCGATTTTCAAAGTCGCCGATTATGGGCTGGTTGCCGATCTCTTCGATGCCGTGCCGGCGCTGACGCGAGCGCTGGCTGCAATGAGTAAAAAAGCGTGATGCCATGGGGCGTGAGAGTGTCGAATTTGATGTTGTCATTGTGGGCGGCGGTCCGGCGGGATTGTCGGCGGCGATTCGTCTTAAACGGCAAGCGCAGGCGAACGGGCAGGAAATCAGCGTTTGCCTGATCGAAAAAGCCGCCGAAATTGGCGGACACACGCTTTCCGGCGCTATCGTCGATCCGCGCGCATTGGATGAATTGCTGCCTGATTGGCGAGAACAGGATTCGCCGCTCAAACTCGCCGTGTCGGAAGAGGCGATTTTCTGGCTATCCGAGCGCGGCAGCGTCCAGATCCCGCATCGACTGTTGCCTGCCTGTTTCCGTCAGGCCGGCACTTACCTTGTTTCACTTGGCGATTTGTGCCGCTGGCTGGCGCAGCAGGCCGAGACCCTGGGGGTCGAGATTTTCCCCGGTTTTGCGGCGACTGAAATTCTTCTGGGAGATACCGTGGATGGCGAACGCGTCGTCAATGGCGTGATTACTGGGGATTTCGGGCGTCTCCGAGACGGTTCGCCGGGTCCGGACTTTCAGCCGGGAATGGCGCTGCGCGGCAAATACACGCTGTTTGCCGAAGGGTGTCGCGCGTATCTCGGAAAGCGACTGATTGAGCAGTATCGCCTAGATGAGGGTGCCGCGCCACAAACATATGGACTGGGGTTCAAGGAAGTCTGGGAAGTGCGGCCGGAAAATCACGCTCCGGGCCGTGTCCTGCATACCTGCGGTTGGCCGCTGAAGCCGGATACCTATGGCGGCGGTTTTTTGTATCACCAGCAAGATCGGCGGGTTGCTGTCGGGTTTGTCGTCGGGCTGGGGTACGCCAATCCTTATCTATCCCCTTTTGAGGAATTTCAGCGCTTTAAGACACATCCGCGTATCCGCGCCTGTTTACAAGGGGGACAACGCATTGCCTACGGAGCTAACAGCGTTGTCTCCGGCGGGTTGCAGGCCATGCCCCGGCTGGTATTTCCTGGCGGTGCGCTGATCGGCGATGCGGCCGGTTTTCTCAATGCGGCGCGCGGCAAGGGCGTGCATGGCGCCATTTTGTCCGGCATGCTGGCAGCGGACGCCTGTTCTGCGGCGCTGAGGGCAGGCCGCGCGGGCGATGTGCTGAGCGCGTATCCACGGGCATTTTTCAGTAGCTGGCTGCACGATGAACTGTGGGCGACGCGCAACTTTAAGCCCTGGTTGTCGAAAGCGGGGCTGTATTTCGGCGGCGTGCTGTTTGCCGCCGAGCAGAAACTGTTTGCCGGCAAAGCGCCATGGACGTTGCGTGTCAGCGTGCCGGATCATGCCGCTTTGCGTTCTGCGGCCGCTTTCTCGCCGATTGCCTATCTGCCGGCGGATGGCGTATTGACGTTCGACCGGCCCTCGTCCGTGTTCCTGGCAAATCTGCGTTATGGAAAAGATCAGCCCGTTCATTTACATCTTAAGGATGGGCGTTTGCCGGTTTCTGTCAATCTTGCCAAGTACGATGCCCCGGAGCAGCGTTACTGTCCGGCTGGCGTATACACGATTCTGCGCGAGGGGCCGGAGCGCGCGCCGCGTTTGCAGATTGATGCGCAAAACTGCCTGCATTGCAGAACCTGCGATATCAAGGACCCGCTGCAAAATATTGAATGGACGCCGCCGCAGGGCGGCGACGGGCCGGCGTATACAAGCCTATGAAATCGAAGATGCCGAACGGAGCGTTACCCAAGCCGCTTTTTTCCTACCGACCGTATTGGGCGAAACGTTTTGGCATTGCGCCGTTTCTGCCGATGTCACGCGCGGAAATGGAGGCGCTGGGTTGGGATTCCTGTGATGTGATTATCGTTTCCGGCGATGCCTATATTGACCATCCGAGCTTCAGTACGGCGCTGATCGGGCGCCTGCTTGAAGCGCAGGGCTTTCGCGTGGGCATCATTGCCCAGCCTGACTGGCATTCGGCCGAGCCTTTCCGCGCGCTTGGCCGGCCGAATCTCTTCTTCGGCGTTTCGGCCGGCAACATGGATTCGATGGTCAACCGTTATACGGCTGACCGCAAGATTCGCTCCGATGACGCCTATACGCCGGATGGCGCGCCGAATCGCCGCCCGGACCGCGCTGTTGTCGTCTATGCGCAGCGCTGCCGGGAGGCATATCCGGAAGCAAATGTCGTAATCGGAGCGATTGAAGCCAGCCTGCGCCGCGTCGCTCACTACGATTACTGGTCGGATACCGTGCGGCGTTCAGTGCTGCCGGATGCAAAAGCCGATCTGCTGATCTATGGGAATGCCGAGCGCGCCATTGTCGCGCTGGCGCACCGCCTGGCAATGGGTGAGCCGATTGCCGCTGTCCGCGACCTGCGCGGTACGGCTTTCATGACGGCGCGGGGCTGGTTGCCGGCAGACGATTGGGCGGAAATCGATTCCACACGTGTCGATACGCCGGGACGACTCGAACGCCCTGCCAATCCCTATGGCGAGACGGTGCGCCAGGATTGTCCGGCAACGGTGAACACGTCAGAAGGTTCAGTGCCATATGAAAAAGCGGAAAAAGTGGACAAAACGGCTGTGAAAGAAGCGGCGGCGCAACCGCTGATTTTTTATGCGCAAGATCATCAGACGCGCCGGCAGGACCGAGCCGGAAAATTCGCCGTGAAATCCGGAAAACCTGAAGATGCCGTGCATGCTGCTGCGCGCTTGCGTACCGTGATTCGTCTGCCGTCCTATGAACAGGTGCGCGATGACCCGGTGCTGTACGCACACGCTTCGCGTACCTTGCATCTGGAATCGAACCCTGGTAACGCGCGCGCTTTGGTTCAGGCGCATGGCGCACGCGATGTCTGGCTCAACCCGCCGCCGATGCCGCTGACCACGGCGGAAATGGATGATATCTACGACCTGCCTTTTCAGCGCAAGCCGCATCCTGCTTACGGGCAGGCAAGAATTCCCGCCTACGAGATGATCCGTTTTTCGATCAATATCATGCGCGGCTGCTTCGGCGGCTGCACGTTCTGTTCGATTACCGAGCATGAAGGGCGCATCATCCAGAGCCGCTCGGAAACGTCCGTGCTGCGGGAAATCGAGGATACCCGCGACAAAACGCCGGGCTTTACCGGCATTGTTTCCGATCTCGGCGGGCCGACCGCCAATATGTACCGCATGGCTTGCCGGGATAAACGCATCGAATCGGCCTGCCGGCGGCTGTCGTGCGTTTTTCCTGATATTTGCCACAATCTCATTACCGACCATGCGCCACTGATCGATTTATATCGCAAGGCGCGCGCTGTGCCAGGCATCAAGCGCATTCTGATCAGTTCCGGGTTGCGCTACGATTTGGCTGTGCGTTCGCCGGAGTACATTAGAGAGCTGGTGGCGCATCATGTCGGCGGTTATCTAAAAATTGCCCCGGAACACACCGAGCCGGGGCCGCTTGCATACATGATGAAGCCGGGTATCGGTGCGTATGATCAATTCAAACGGCTTTTCGATCAGGCATCGCGGGATGCGGGCAAGGAACAATATCTGATTCCCTACTTTATCGCGGCGCATCCGGGGACGGGCGATGAGGATATGCTCAATCTGGCCCTCTGGCTCAAACGGAACGGTTTCCGACTCGATCAGGTGCAAACTTTCCTGCCGACGCCCATGGCGCTGGCGACGACGATGTTCCGTAGCGGACGTAATCCGCTGAAAAAGGTGACGCGCGATGCGCCACTGGTCAGCGCTGTACGCGGTGCGCGCCAGCGCCGCCTGCATAAGGCTTTCTTGCGTTATCACGATCCCGATAATTGGCCGTTGTTGCGCGAGGCATTGAAACAGATGGGGCGCGCCGATCTGATCGGCAATGGCAAGCGGCATCTGGTGCCGAATTTTCAACCGGCAGGAACTGGAGATAAGCGGCGCGGGAATCCAATCAGAAAACCGGGAATCAAGACCTTTCCGCCGCGCAGGGAACGGTTGTCAAAATGAGCGCAAGATATCATTGGGTTCCGGATCGTGTGAAAAAAGCAGAACGCCGGCAGATGCGCGATGGAACTGCAAATTGATGTCGTAAGTCCGCAAGCTGAAATGGTATTTCCAATGGTGTTACATTGACCGGAACTGGGGGGCATTGATAAAATCGCATTTTTTCGACAGGTGTGCCATGCGTCAAAAGTTGGTTGTTGGTAACTGGAAAATGAACGGCAGTTTGCAGGCCAACCAGTCGCTTCTTAAGGAAATATCGGCCGGCATTACGGATGTACGCGGCGTTGCTGTCGCTGTCTGCGTACCGTTTCCCTACTTGGCGCAGGCGCAGGCGTTGTTGGCGAAAACGCCCTTGGCGTGGGGGGCACAGAATCTGAGTGAAAAGGATTCTGGTGCGTTTACTGGCGAAGTCGCTGCATCAATGCTACGCGATTTTGCCTGCCGTTATGTGCTGGTCGGGCATTCGGAACGGCGTACGTTGTATGGCGAAAATAATGCGCTGGTTGCCGAGAAGTTTGCCGCGGCGCTGGCGGGCGGTTTACAGCCGATATTGTGCGTTGGCGAGACGCTGGCTGAACGCGAAACCGGAAAGACAGGCGAGGTTGTCGCGAAGCAGGTCGCCGCTGCGATTGATCGCGCCGGCATTGCGGCTTTTTCCAAGGCTGTTGTCGCGTATGAGCCTGTCTGGGCAATTGGTACCGGTAAAACGGCCAGTAGTGCTCAGGCGCAGGAAGTTCATGCCGCTATTCGGGCGCAGGTGGCGCGCGCTGATGCCAAGGTTGCTGAAGGTTTGCAGATTCTTTATGGCGGTAGCGTTAAGCCGTCGAACGCCGCAGAGCTATTTGGCATGCCGGATATCGATGGTGGGTTGATCGGCGGCGCTTCGCTGGTGGCAGGTGATTTTCTGGCAATTTGCCAGGCTGCGCTTAAGGCTTAATAAGGCAAGGATTATTTATGGAGTTTCTTTTTTCGTTAGCGCTGACGCTGCATGTTTTGGCAGCAGTCGGGATCGTTGGCTTAGTGCTGGTACAACACGGCAAAGGTGCGGATATGGGCGCGACTTTCGGTAGCGGCGCTTCGGGTAGCCTGTTCGGCGCCGCCGGTTCAGCCAACTTTCTTAGCCGTACGACGGCAGTGCTTGCCGTCGTATTTTTCCTGACGAGTCTGTCTTTGGCGTATTTTGCCTCAAATGCGCCAAAGACAACTGGTAGTGTGATGGAGGATGCGGTAAAATCCGCCCCCGCAACTGTGACCGCTCCAGCAGCGGAGGAAGCAGTTCCGGCGACTGCGGATTCTGCTTCAAAAGCCAAAGATATTCCAAAGTAACAGCTTGTTTTTTTAGGTGGCGGATCTTTGGATCTTTTTTGGATCTTTCTTCGCAGTACCGTTGCCTATTGTTTGAGTGCGCCGACGTGGTGGAATTGGTAGACACGCTATCTTGAGGGGGTAGTGACTTCGGTCGTATGAGTTCGAGTCTCATCGTCGGCACCATTAAATGATTTGTTTTGATGCGCTCAACACGTCAAATCTTTTAAAACAACAAGTTACGGCGTCCTGCTGAAACAAATTTGAGCGCCAAAACAACAAAAATTACAATGAATTCCCTATAAATTCTCCAGGGATCTTCCCGCCGCATTTATACAACACGTCGGGCATGGCTATCGTCTAGGTCTATGTCAGCGGGCAGCGCCAGACTGAACCTTTTCTCCACGCTGCTCTGGAGCCCTTATAAATAGGGCATCTCCGGGCATGTGCTCTGAAACCCTTATAAACAGGGCGTTTCAGAAGGAGCGCCCGGAGATCCTTTATCCATGCGGGTTTTAGAGAGGGCGCCTGGGGATCCTTTATCCATAAGGGTTTCCGAAAGGGGGCAGGAGATGCTCTATCCATAGGGGGTTGTGGGCAACGCTTTCATCCGCCTGCTTTGTTTTGCCGTAGAGGCTGTGATATTCAGAAGCTATACTGCTCGCTTTGTTTTTCTCGTTCATTTAACAGCCATGAATAATCACCAGACGTCTTGCACCAAGGCAACCAACGAAATGAATCTTGTTGAAACCGAGCTGGAGGGCGCGCAGGCGTATCGTGGTCGCCTGCTCGATGTGCGCGTAGATCGTGTACGCCAGCCCGATGGTCGAGAGGCGACGCGCGAATACATTCGGCATCCGGGAGCGGTTGTCATTGTTCCCATTCTTGATAATGGCGAGCTGGTTCTCGAACGGCAGTTCCGTTATCCCCTGCGACGTGTTTTTCTTGAATTCCCGGCGGGAAAAATTGAAGCGGGCGAAGACGTTCTGATCACCGGCCGGCGCGAGTTGCTGGAAGAAACGGGCTATACGGCAAGCGACTGGCGACATCTGGGGGTATTACATCCCTGTATCGGTTATTCTGACGAGCGAATTGAGATTTTTTCTGCGCGCGGTTTGCAGCGAACCCCCGAAGGGCAACGGCTTGATGAGGGCGAGTTTGTCGAATTGCTGACATTAAGCCTGGATGCGGCGCTAGAGGCAGTGCGTCATGGCGAGATCACGGACGGTAAAACGATTGCCGCGCTCTTCTGGGCAGAAAAAATTATGCGCTCCGGCTGGTAGCTGGATACTGCTTGTGATACCGGCCTGAGGCTTCGTATATCGCTCTGTTTCTGGCCTGTATCTCGTTCTTCAGAATGCGGTGATTGCCCTGGGCAGCGTGCTAGAATCCGCCAGTTTTCTATCTTGTGGAGAAAGTCTGATGTTCCAGTCCGCCCTGATCCAGGATTTACATGATCGCGGCCTGATCGCTCAGTTGACCGATGCGCGCGGGCTTGATGCCTTATTGGCAAGCTCATCGGTGACGCTGTATTGCGGCTTTGATCCGACGGCGGATAGCCTGCATCTCGGGCATCTGGTGCCCGTACTGGTGCTCAAACGCTTTCAGCAGGCCGGACATAAGCCGATTGCATTGGTTGGCGGCGCAACGGGCATGATCGGTGACCCCAGCTTCAAGGCGACCGAACGCAAGCTTAATACCCCCGAAATTATCGCGGGCTGGGTGACGAAAATTCGCGCTCAGGTGGCGCCGTTTCTCAGCTTCGATGGCGCCAATGCAGCAATCATGGCCAATAATTATGACTGGTTTGGCGGCATGAGCGCACTCGATTTTCTGCGTGATATCGGAAAACATTTCTCGGTCAATGCGATGATCAAGAAAGAGTCGGTACAGCAACGCATCAATCGCGACGAGCAGGGTATTTCCTATACGGAATTTTCTTATAGCCTGCTGCAAGGCTATGATTTTGTCGAGCTGAACCGGCGTTATGGTTGCGTATTGCAGATTGGCGGTTCAGATCAATGGGGCAACATTACCGCAGGAACCGATCTGACACGGCGACTGAATCAGAAACAGGTGTATGGTCTGACGCTCCCGCTGGTGACCAAATCCGACGGGACCAAATTCGGCAAGACGGAATCGGGCGCCATTTGGCTGGATGCAAAAAAAACCTCGCCTTATGCTTTTTATCAATTCTGGATCAATACAGCCGATGCGGATGTCTATAAATTCATGCGCTACTTCACTTTTTTGTCTGTCGAGGAAATCAACGCCATTGAAGCGGCGGACAATGCTGGCGGCAAAAAGCCGGAAGCGCAGCGCATCCTGGCCGAACAGGTGACCGAGCTGGTGCATGGACAGGCGGCGCTGCAAGCCGCACAGCGTATTTCGAAGAGTCTGTTTTCCGGTGATCTCGACGCACTGACCGAATCGGATTTTGAACAGTTGGCGCAGGATGGCGTGCCGGGACTCGCGTTGGAAAAGTCGGCGGATGGTCTGGTTGACGCCTTGGCGGCGACGGGGTTAGCTAAATCGAAGAGTGAGGCGCGCGGTTTTTTGCAAAGCGGCAGCGTCCAGGTGAATGGCGTCAAAATCGACGCCATTGATTACCGTTTTGCCGGGACCGACCGCCGTTTTGGCCGCTTTACCCTCCTGCGCCGCGGCAAAAAACATTACGCCATGCTGCGCTGGCAATAGTGCGGGCAATCGCCGCCCTTAACGGACAGAGTTTTTCATGAAGCTGCAACAACTTCGCTATCTGGTTGAGGTGGCGCGTTCCAATCTGAATATTTCAGAAGCAGCGGAAGTCCTATATACCTCCCAACCCGGCGTATCCAAGCAGATCAAATTACTGGAAGACGAGCTTGGCATCATTATTTTTGAGCGTAGCGGCAAGCGGCTGACGGCTATTACCGAGCCAGGAAAGCGCGTGCTCGAAATTGCGCAGCGGCTTTTGCGCGAGACGGAAAATATCAAACGTGTTGGTGAAGAATACGCCAGCGGTAAATCAGGCCGCCTAGCGATTGCGACGACGCATACCCAAGCGCGCTATGCGCTGCCGCGCATCGTCAAGGAATTTGTTGGGCGCTATCCGAAGGTTCGATTAACCCTGCACCAGGGCAATCCCGCGCAGATTGCCGAATGGACTTTACAGGGAAAAGCGGATCTGGCGATTGCTAGCGAACTTGACCGGTATCCTGAACTTGTCGTTCTGCCCAGTTACCAATGGGGACTTTGCCTTATCGCTCCGGATGGGCATCCGGTGCTTGCGGAAAAAAACCTGACACTATCCGTGCTGACAAAATGGCCGTTGATTACTTACGATACGGTATTTTCCGCGCGCACCCGCGTCGATCAGGCGTTCGAACGGGCGCAGCTTACGCCGAACATTGTACTGGCGGCGATCGACACGGATGTGATCAAAACCTACGTTGAACTAGGGCTGGGTCTTGGCATCATTGCCGATATTGCCTACGATGCCGAGCGTGATGTGGGCTTGTCCGCCATGGAGGCTGCGCATCTGTTTGGTTCAAATATTACGCGGATCGGTTTGCGTCGCGGCACCTATCTGCGCTGTTTTGAATACGACTTTATTAGCTTGTTTGCGGGGCACCTGACCCGGAAGGCGATTGATATGGCGATGTCCGGCACGGGCGTCGGTGATGATTATGCCCTTTGAGCAAAGAACGTTCAAAAGTCCGCTTGCCCGGCTGGCGGCGTACATGACCGGTGTGTTGTCCATGGTTGCCGCCGTAATTTTCTCCCTATTTCTGCTGACAGTCGCGGCGGTCGTTGGCTTTGGCGCATGGGCCAGCTTCTGGTGGAGAAAAGGCAAACAGCGCCGCGGGCCGGACGAGCGGGGAGGAGATGGCGTACATACCACTATCACCGGGCGATCTACAAAAAATAGATTCGGCAATGGCGATATTATTGAAGGCGAGGCTACGCGCGTCGCGGATGAACATGACGCAGAACATACTTCGCCTTCTTAAGGCCGGATACGGCTATTGCTGTGTGGATGCCCACTCAGCGCGTAAGGCTTCGCTATCTTCGCGGCCGGACAGCCAGTTCTGGTAATTGCTCATATCGAAACGCACCAGCCTGACGGTATCGAACATGCCGAGCAAGGCGGCGCAAACAGACTGCTGTAAATGCCACATAACGGGGTCACGCTTGGGCAGCGTCATCCAGTCGTCGAGCGTGTCGTACCAGATAACAAAAATCGCTTCCGGCGTTCCGCCTTTTTCCCGCATCTGGATGCGAATATTGTCAGCCGTAGCATCGAGCGCCAGAGACCGCCATTCATTGAGCTCTTTCATCCGGCCGACGAGGCTTTCTGGAATCGGACTTTCCCCGCTTTCCCACTCCCGCCAACGTTGCTCGGAAACGCCTTGCAGCGCCTCATGACTGCCTGCGATGAGGCGCGCTGCTTCGGGAACGGTAAAGAAAAATAAGCTTCGTAGTCCTTTCAACGTCGTTGGTGTCATAACTTTCCTCGTAGAGATGAAGATGAACAATTTTTTGAATGTTTCATGAGTACGTTGAGTAATAATTGGTTTTCTTGTCGGGAAAATCCCGCTATCATGATGCCGGAATGACGATTGATCGTGCCGGAAAGTGGCAGAAATATCAGGAAGGTTTTAGATGATTTTCCGTAAAAATAAAAAGGGGTTGCGAAAAATGATTTCTTCGCAACCCCAAGTATTTTTGGCTCCTCGACCTGGGCTCGAACCAGGGACCTACGGATTAACAGTCCGGCGCTCTACCGACTGAGCTATCGAGGATCAACGAGGAGCGCATTGTAGATATTTATCTTTTTAGCGTCAACATGTTTAACGATGAATTTAGAACTGGTATTTGTTAAAACAGCCGCGGGAGAAGAAATCCTTGCTTCACCGGATAAAAATGGCGGGGAAGGCGGAAGATTGCCGCGCGCCATCCGGACGGTGCTCATTCTTGTCGATGGGAAATTGACCGTTGCCGATTTGGGCGAAAAAATGTCCAGCCTCGAGTTTGTCAAGATGGCGTTGGCAGATCTTGAGGATCGCGGGTATATCGTGCGGTGTAGAACCAAGCCGGAAAATAGTGTTGCCGTTCCGGCAGACGAGCGTATTGGCGACGAAACAGCTGCCGTTGCCGGTGCGATGAAGCACCCGGTTGCGCGCGCCGAATCCGACGCGATTGATGATGCCGAACAAACGTCGGTTGAAACCATTGAGTTATTTGGTGTGGAAGGCGCGACTGGGTCGGATTTCGATTGGGCATATGCAAAACCCCAGGCGGAAGGAAACCGGGCATCGCCGAGCAAAATGACCTCAACCGGCAACGATAGTGATGACGCCGGGAGTGTGGAGGGGCTGCCGATCCTGATGGAAGTCGTCGATCCTTCACAAACGGCCGAAATCGATGAATTTTCCGGGCACGCTGATCTGGCGGAAAAGGATACCGCAGATACTGCAATGGCTGATGCAGAAAGTCCTGCGCCAGGTCATGCGGATTTGGCTGTAAAAGCTGCTGATGCGAAAACGCAGAACATTGCAGATGCGCGGTCCGCGACAAAAACGATCATCGGCAAGCTTGCCTTGCTTTCTGAGCGTTGGCGAAGCTGGCGCAGCCGCCGTCTGGCGGCGCAGAATCCAGGGCAAACCATGCCGCGTCCATCTGTGTCGCCTCGTCGAGAGACGCCATCCCATTATCAGATTGGCCGGCCGGGCAGGTTGATCTACCCGGCGCGGAGATCCTCTGGCATGAAAAAGTCGCTGATTACCTTGCTGTTGCTCGTCGTCCTGGGTGCGGCTGTGTTTGTCGCTTTTCCGCCTTTAACTATGTATGTGGCAAACATCGAAGCGGCCGCGTCGAATAGCCTGGGGCGTCCCGTCAAAATAGGCCGGCTGAGCGCATCGGTTTATCCGCATCCGGGTATTTTGCTGGCGGATGTCGTCATTGATGCGCCGGACAACAAGAACGCGATGAGCGGTGCGAATAAAACCAATGAGGAAAACGGCAGTGAAATCGATCAATCCCTTCATATCGCCAAGATCTGGCTGGAACCGGATGTCCGGACGCTGTTTGCACCGCGCAAGGATCTGCGGCGTGTTTTTGTGAGCGGTATCGCGCTTACGCCGGAGGTGTTCGCTGCATTGCCGGCCATGTTGCAGCAGATCAATGGAAGCCACTCGGAATTCCGTATCGCCGGCCTGTATTTTGAACGGGTCGCATTGGATATTCCCAAATTATCCATTGGCCCTTTGCAAGGCAGTGCGGAATTGTCCGAAACGGCTGGTCTGAACGCCCTGAATTTGCAGACCGATGAACGCAAACTCAGGCTGGCGCTGACGCCTGACGGACAACGCATCAATTTTGAGGCGGAGGGCAGGGCGATACGTATTCCGGCGCTGGCGCCCGTGGATTTCAACTCGATCAGCGTGAAAGGTCTCTGGGAAAATGGCGAGATGAATGTCTCCGCCTTCGATTTTCGCCTGTTTGATGGCGCCATCATAGGCCAGGCGAAAGCACGTCTGGAAAAAGCGATTGCCGTTGAAGGCGATTTGACTTTCGACCATGTGGATTCCGGAAAACTGAGCGCCGCCCTGGGGGTGGAGAACCTGCTCGCCGGTGACCTGGAAGGCAAAGCCCGTTTTTCTGGCGCCGCCAATGAATGGGACGGGATTCTGCCTGCGTTAACGGTAGAGGGCAGTTTTTTAATGCAGCGGGGCAGCCTGACGGGCATCGATCTGGCCGAAGCGGCGCGCCGCATTTCCGAGATGCCCGTTCAAGGCGGGATGATGAGTTTTGAACAGTTTTCCGGCAAGATGCGGCTCACCTCATCCCGGTTACGCTTCTACGATCTGATGGTCGAATCGGGGCTGATGTCCTCGGCGGGGAGCGCTGAAGTGACCGCCGACCAGACGCTCAGCGGCCGGATGGATTTGCAGATGCGCGGCTCTGCCAATCAGGTGCGTGTGCCCATTGTTCTGGGCGGAACGCTCCAGTCTCCGACGGCGCGCGCAGTCAGGCCGCAACGGAATGCCAGCGTAGTTACTCCGGCTCCCCTGGATGCGGGCGCCAATGACTCTTCGGCTACTCAGGCGGGCGCACAGACAAAAACACAGGATGCCGACAGTTCGCCAGCATCCCGTGATAACAGTAGCAATATCGTGCTGCCGTCGGTGCAGTCCGCCCGCTTCTGAAAGGCGGCGTCAAGGACAAAATGAATGGGCGCGGCCACTCTTCTGCGCCGCGCCCCTCAGTAAAAGTACCTGCCCGGAAACCCTTATAAACAGGGCGTCTCAGAAGGGGTGCCCGGAGATGCCCTATTTACGCGGGTTCCCGGGCGTCTCCCTGAGACTCCTGTGCCTACAACACGGCCGCAATGGCATCGACGACGTAATCGATATTGCGCGTGTTGAGCGCTGCGATGCAGATGCGCCCGGAGCTAACGGCATAGACGCCGAATTCTTTTTGCAGGCGCGCGACCTGATCGGCCGAGAGTCCGGTGTAGGAAAACATGCCGCGCTGCTGGACGATGAAGGAAAAGTCCTGCGCCACGCCTTTGGCCTTGAGCTTCTCGACCAGACTGTGGCGCATGACGCGGATACGGTCACGCATGCCGGTCAGCTCGCTTTCCCATTGGGCGCGCAGTTCAGGCGTCGACAATACGGCCGCAACGACGCTGCCGCCATGCGTGGGCGGATTGGAATAGTTGGTGCGGATGACGCGCTTGATCTGCGATAGAACGCGCGCCGATTCGTCTTTCGACGCCGTGACGACCGACAGCGCGCCGACGCGCTCGCCATACAGCGAGAATGATTTGGAAAACGAGCTGGAAACGAAAAATTGCATACCCGATTCGGCAAATAGGTTAAGCGCCTGTGCATCTTCGGCAATGCCGTCGGCGAAACCTTGATAGGCCATGTCGAGGAAAGGCACGAGACCGCGCGCTTTCATGACCTCAATGATTTCACGCCATTGGGATTGTGTCAGATCTGCGCCGGTCGGGTTGTGGCAGCAGGCGTGCAGAATAATGATGCTGTTGGCGGGCAGAGCATTCAGGCAGGCTTTCATGCCGTCAAAATTCACGCCGCGCGTTTTGGCATCGTAGTAAGGGTAGGTGTCGACGGAAAAACCGGCGGCCTCAAACAGGGCGCGGTGATTTTCCCAGCTTGGGTTGCTGATATAGACCTTGGACGAAGGCAACAGACGGCGCAGATAATCTGCGCCCACCTTCAATGCCCCCGTGCCGCCCAGCCCCTGCACGGTGATGACGCGGCCCGCCGCCAGCAGCGGCGACGCCTCGCCGAACAGCAAATGTTGTACGGCCCGGTTGTAGGCGGGGATGCCGTCGATCGGCTGATAACCGCGCGTCGGCAAGCTTTCTACGCGCGCTTTTTCCGCCTGTTTGACGGCGCCGAGCAGGGGAATTTTGCCGCTTTCGTCAAAATACACGCCGACGCCGAGATTGACCTTATGCGTGCGGTCATCGGCGGCAAAAGCTTCGTTGAGGCCAAGAATGGGATCGCGCGGCGCCATTTCGACCGCAGAAAAAATGGAGGCAGTCATTGCAGTATGTTTCCTAGCTAGTTGGGTGATGATAAAAGTGATGAAAAAACGACAATGCGGGAATGATACAGAGATTCTGCATCTGGAAATTCCGGAAGAGGGCAGACCGCTTGTGGCGGCTGCCGTTTTCCATCTCCGGCAGCCTTTCCGACGACTTTCCCGTAGAATTCTAGCATGACAGATTCCGATAAAAATTCTTCCGGAAAGACTGCTTCCAAAGCTTCTTCCAGGCGCAAACAAGCGGCGCAGTCGTCGGCGCGTTCGGCGGCGAGGCGGGCATCCGGTCCGGCGCCCGGTCCGGCATCTGAGGCAAAGCCGGCGCCGTCCTTCATCAGTTTTCCGGGCAGTCCGTTCCGGCTCTACCAGCCTTTCCCGCCGGCGGGCGACCAGCCTTCGGCGATTGCCGCGCTGGTTGAAGGACTGGAAGATGGCCTCTCCTTCCAGACCTTGCTGGGGGTGACCGGCTCCGGCAAAACCTACACCATGGCCAACGTCATCGCCCGTACGGGGCGGCCGGCGCTGGTGCTGGCGCCGAACAAGACCCTGGCCGCGCAGCTCTATGCCGAATTCCGCGAGTTCTTTCCGGAAAATGCCGTCGAGTATTTCGTCTCTTACTACGATTACTACCAGCCGGAAGCCTACGTGCCCGCGCGCGATCTGTACATCGAAAAGGACTCGGCCATCAACGAACACATCGAGCAGATGCGCCTGTCGGCGACCAAAAGTCTGCTCGAACGGCGCGACTGCGTGATCGTCGCCACCGTGTCCTGCATCTACGGCATCGGCGATCGCGACGAATACCACAACATGATCCTGACCATGCGCGTCGGCGACCGCATGGGGCAGCGCGACATCGTCAAGCGGCTGGCCGAAATGCAGTACAGCCGCAGCGAAATGGATTTCCATCGCGGTACGTTTCGCGTGCGCGGCGACATTATCGATGTTTTCCCCGCTGAGCACGCCGAGCATGCCGTGCGTATCTCATTGTTCGACGATGAAATCGACGGGTTGCAATTCTTCGATCCGCTGACCGGGCATTTGCAGCAGAAACTGGCGCGTTTCACGATTTTTCCTTCCTCGCACTACGTCACCCCGCGCGCTACCGTGCTGCGCGCCATCGACGCGATCAAGGAGGAACTCCAGCAGCGCAGTGAATTTTTTATGCATGAAAACCGTCTGGTCGAAGCGCAGCGTCTCGACCAGCGCACGCGCTTCGATCTGGAAATGCTCGACCAGATCGGTTTTTGCAAGGGCATCGAAAACTATTCACGCCACCTGACCGGCCGCCGCGCCGGCGAGCCGCCGCCGACGTTGATCGACTATTTGCCGGCCGACGCGCTGATGTTCGTCGATGAATCGCACGTGGCCATTCCGCAAGTCGGCGCCATGTACAAGGGCGACCGCTCGCGCAAGGAAAACCTCGTCAATTACGGCTTCCGCCTGCCCTCGGCGCTCGACAACCGGCCGCTGAAATTTGAAGAATTCGAGCGCCTGATGCGCCAGTGCATCTTCGTTTCGGCGACGCCGGCCGAGTACGAGCGCGCGCATCAAGGGCAGGTCGTTGAGCAGGTGGTGCGGCCGACCGGCCTCGTCGATCCGCAAATCTGCGTGCGTCCGGCGATCTCGCAGGTCGACGATCTGCTTGGCGAAATCCGCCTGCGCGCCGCGCGCGGCGAGCGCGTTCTGGTGACCACGCTGACCAAGCGCATGGCCGAGGAACTGACCGATTATCTGGGTGAAAACGGCGTGCGCGTGCGCTACCTGCATTCGGACATCGATACCGTCGAGCGCGTCGAAATCATCCGCGATCTGCGTCTGGGCGAGTTCGACGTGCTGGTCGGCATTAACCTCCTGCGCGAGGGGCTGGACATTCCGGAGGTTTCTCTGGTAGCGATTCTCGACGCCGACAAGGAAGGATTCCTGCGTTCCGAACGCTCATTGATCCAGACCATCGGCCGCGCTGCGCGCCACCTCAACGGCACGGCGATTCTCTATGCCGACCAGGTGACCGACTCGATGCAGCGCGCCATTGACGAAACCGAACGGCGGCGCGCCAAACAGCTTGCCTTCAACGCCGAGCACGGCATCACGCCGCGCAGCGTCTCGAAGCGGATCAAGGACATCATCGACGGCGTGTATGACGCCGAATACGCCTCGCGCCAGCTCAAGGCGGCCGAGCCGGGTGGCAAGTCCTACGAAACGATGAACGAAAAACAACTGACGCGCGAATGCAAGCGGCTGGAAAAGGAAATGCTCGAGTACGCCAGAAATCTCGAATTCGAAAAAGCCGCCGCCGCCCGCGATACGCTGTTTCGCGTCAAGGAACTGCTGTTCGGTGCGGCGGAGCACGACACGGCGCAGGAACAAGGCGCATGAACGCGGGAATGTGCGCATGAATGACCGGCAGCTCCTGCGCTATAGCCGCCATATTCTGCTCGACGAAATCGGCATCGAAGGGCAGGAGAAGCTGCTGCGCAGCCGCGCGCTGATCCTTGGCCTGGGCGGCCTCGGTTCGCCCACCGCGCTGTATCTGGCAGCCAGCGGCGTCGGCCGCCTGCTGCTCTGCGATCACGATACGGTCGATTTCAGCAACCTGCAACGGCAGATCATTCACCGCACGGCTTCTGTCGGACAGCCCAAGACGGTTTCGGCGCAGGCAACGCTGCACGAAATCAATCCGGAAATTGAATATATCGCGCTGGAAGAACGCGCCGACGAAGCGCGGCTGGCAAGGCTCGCGGCCGAAGTTGACGTCGTGCTCGACTGCTGCGACAACTTTGCCACGCGCTACGCCGTCAACCGCGCCTGCCGGCGGCAGCACACGCCGCTGGTCTCGGGCGCGGCCGTGCGCATGCAGGGGCTGGTTGCCGTCTTCGATTTCCGTGCTGAAGACGCGCCCTGCTACCACTGCGTTTTCCCGGAAGACAGCGAGGCGGAAACGCTGCATTGTTCGACGACGGGCGTTTTTGCCCCGCTGGTCGGGATGATCGGCGCCATGCAGGCCGGCGAAGCGATCAAACTGCTCGCCGGCGTGCCGCACGGCCTGAGCGGCAGGCTGCTTTCCGTCGACGCGCTGGACATGCGCTTTTCGCGCAGCGCCCTGCGCCGCGATCCTGATTGCCCTGTCTGTTCCACTCTCTGAAATAGCGCCTTCCTCTGCCCAAATACCGCGCTGCTGTGTTGGTCTGGCCTTGCCGTACTACCCATACTGCCTGCGGCTCGTCGCCTTGTCTTTTGGCAAAGTCGAGCCGCTATGTTTTAGGTGCCGCAGAAAGGATGCCCGCAAACCCGCGTAAGCAGGGCATCTCCGAACACCACGCCACGAAATCCTTGCAAACAGACCAGAAAACATAAAACACTCTGAGACGCCCTGAATACAAGGGCTTCAGAGCATCAAAAAACATAAACCGGAACATCGTGTCCGACAAACCCTCTGAAACCCGCATGGATACAGCGTTTGCGGGCAAGCGCCGCTGAAACCCTTATAAATAAAGGCGCTCCGGGCGCCTACTCTGAAATTCCCGTGGATAAAGGCGCTCCGGGCAGGTGCCCCGGAGATATTTTATTTACAAGGGCTTTAGAGGCATCCCCCTTGGAGAAGCCCTAAATATACGGGCTAGCGGGCAGCCCTTCTGAGATGCCCTAAATACGCGGGCCGGCGAGCAGCCCTTCTGAGATGCCCTAAATACGCGGGCCGGCGAGCAGCCCTTCTGAAATGCCCTAAATACACGGGCTAGCGGGCTAGCCTTTCTGTAACGCCCGAGGGTAAAGAACTTCAAGGCAGGCATCCTGAAACTAAATAAAAAAACAAGAACCATCACAGCCTGCGCGCTGCCGCTCAGCGCTACAGACTTAAAAGAAGTCACACGGTTGGAATCAGCGCGCAGGCTGTGGCGATTCTTGTTTTTCGTGTATTTGCAGCGTCTCCGAATACTTCCCCTGCCAGCGCACGCGCGCTAGCAAGCCGCCCGCGTCCGAGTCGTGCAGGCTGACCGTAGCGCCATGCCGCTCGGTGATGGCGCGCACAATCGCCAGCCCCAGCCCGCTGCCGGGTTCTTGTTCACCCGCACGCCGATAGAAACGGCCGAAGACCCGCTCACGTTCGGCGGCGGGAATGCCCGGCCCGTTGTCGGCCACTTCGAGCACCGCCGCCCGCGACGCATCCTCACCATCCGGATCGGGTGAGTCGCTTTTTCCTGCCGTTTTTTCCCCCGCCGTTTGGCCGTTCTCATAACGACAGGTCACATCGACCCGCCCACCCGGCGGTGCGTGGCGCAACGCATTGGTCAGCAAATTGGTCAGCAGAATGTGTAAAGCGCCCGCCTCGCCCGTGACAAAAACGCTGTTTTCGTCCGTAAGCAGCCCAAGGTCAACGCCACGCGCCTCGGCAAGCGGCATCTGCTCGACGATTGCTTCGCGCGCCAGTCTCGTCAGATCAACGCGCTCCATCGGCATCGCCGCCGCACCCGGCTCCAGCCGCGCCAGCGTTAGTAACTGCCCGACCGTATGGCTGGCGCGTTGCAGCCCGCGCTTAAGATTATCGAGCGCAGCGCGGCGCTCCGCCTCGTCTGTCGCCCGCTCGACCAACTGTGTCTGTAATTGCAGCGCCGTCAGCGGGGTGCGCAGTTCATGGGCGGCGTCGGCGACAAAATCGCGCTGCGCCGCAAAGGCGCTTTTGAGCCGCGCCAGCAGATCATTGAGCGCTGCGGCCAGCGGTTGAATTTCCTCCGGCAGATGATCGTCCGGCAAAGGGCTGAACGAGTCGGGCGAACGCGTGCGCAGCGATTCGGCCAGGCGCGCCAGCGGCCGCAGCCCCAGCCCAACTAGCGCCCAGACCAGCGCGCCCACAGCGGGCAGAAGAAAAAAAAACGGCCGCAGCGTCTTCCACGCCGCATTGGCGGCCAGGCGGTCGCGTACGCGCATCGGCTGGGCGACGGCGATGGTCATGCCCTGATGCTGAAGGGCGAAAACACGCCATTGCCCTTCGCTTGTTCTGGCCTGTGAGTAGCCAAGCTGCGTCAGCTCCGGCAGCGATTCATGCGGTTTGGAGTAGTAGACGGTCAGGCCGGTCGCATTCCAGACACGGATAACGTAGTCAACATGACCGTCGTCGGCCGGGAAGGAATGCGCATCGGGAAAGCGCTGATCGCGCACCGACAGCGCAATCTGCCGCAGATGGTAATCGGACAGTGCATCCGCTTCATGGCGGGCGGCGCGCCAAGTCGCCCAGCCGGCGATCAGCATCGCCAGAGACATGGCGCCGAGCAGCGCCAGCAGCAGTTGGCGGCGAATCGAGTTCATGGCGAGTTCATGGCGAGTTCATGGCGAGTTCATGGCGAGTTCATGGCGAGTTCATGGCGAGTTCATGG